>CAZLUZ010000099.1:0-18988 GCA_964562825.1 uncultured Akkermansia sp. | reverse complement strand
CCCCCGAAACAGGATGCCTCGGCTGGTACGTCGTTCGGACCCGGCCAAAAAGCGAGCACATCGCAGCGGTCCACCTGCTCCGATACGCCGGTCTCGAGGAGGTTTTTGCGCCCCGGGTGAAATTTGAGAAGGGCACTCGCCGCGGCAAGGTCTGGTTCATCGAAGCCCTCTTCCCCGGCTACATTTTCGCCCGCTTCGATCTCAACGCCAAGCTTCGGGCCGTCAACACCACTACCGCCGTTTCCGGGGTGCTGCGCTTCGCCGACAAATTCCCCCAGATTGCGGATCCCTTCGTCGCCCAGCTGCGCCGGGAGTTCCCCGAGGAAGAAGACGAAATCCGGACGATCTGCCGCCCCCTCTCGGAGGGAGACGAGGTCGTCGTCCTCGAGGGAGCGATGAAAGGGCTCCAGACAGTGGTCACCAAGGTGCTGTCGGGCAGAGAAAGGGTCCGCATCCTGCTGGAGTGGCTGGGCGAGGAAAGGGAGGCCGAGGTCTCCTACTCCTCCATCAGCCATGCCAGAGAAATCCGTTCTGATTTGTGATCCCGCCCCGGACATCATGATCCAGCCCGTAAACGCCGACGACCTCTTCGACGCCTTCTCCCGGCAACGCATTCTCGTGGTCGGCGACATCATGCTGGACTGGTTCATCTGGGGCAGCGTCTCCCGGATTTCACCCGAGGCACCGGTCCCGGTGGTCGAGGTCCAGGAGGAGGACCGCTATCCCGGTGGGGCCGCCAACGTGGCCCGAAACCTGACCCCCTTTGGCACCACCGTCGAACTCGGCGGCCTCTATGGCGACGATCCCAACGGGGAGATTCTCGCCGAAACCCTGCGTCGCAACGCCATCGGTTCCTCGCTCTGCCTGGAGCTGGAGGGCTTCCAGACCATCACCAAAACCCGGGTGGTGGCGAGGCAGCAGCAGGTCGTCCGGATCGACCGGGAGAGGCGATTCCAGCTCGATCCCGGGAACGAACGTCGCTTCGTCGACCGGGTCGCGGCCGTCCTTCCCGACGTCGACGGGCTCATTATCGAGGACTACGGCAAGGGACTCATCACCGCCACGCTCGCGGAGACCCTGATTGCGGAGGCGACCGCGGCCGGTTGCCTCGTCACCGTCGATCCGAAACCGGAGAACCCCATCTCGTGGAAAGGGGTCACCACAGTGAAGCCGAATCGTCACGAGGCCTTCGCCTGCGCGGGGCGCGAGGACCCGCATCGCGACGATGGCGTCCATCCCCTGGAGGACGAGCCTCTCCTCGCGGTGGGCGCCGCTCTTCGCGAGTCCTGGGAGTGCGAGCAAGTCCTGGTGACGCTCGGCGAACAGGGTATGCTGCTTTTCAGCGGGGAGTCTCCTTTCCTCATCCCCGCCCTGGCCCGCGAGGTCTTCGACGTCTCGGGAGCGGGAGACACCGCGATCGCCATCTACACGCTCGGATTGTGCTCGGGCCTGAATTCCCACACCGCGGCCTGGGTCTCCAACCTGGCGAGCAGCATCGTGGTGGAAAAGCTCGGCACCACCCCGATTGAACGGGATGAACTGCTCCGGGCCGTTCGGAACGATCCCCATACCTGAGGCCAATCGGAGCCGATGGCAATGGCCCCCGGGGCCAAAGGGCCGCACCGGGCAGACCGGGGCGGTGTCCGAGAATGCCCGAAAAAGCAGGTTCCCTTCCCCCGCGGGAAAGGGTAGCAAGCCCCAACCCTTCCCACACCGTGTCCCCCCCCAATTTCCGATACACCCTTTTCCTCGGCTGCCTCCTCTGCGGCCTGCTCTCCTCCCCGACGTGTCCCGCCGGTATGAATGCGTCCAAACTGAAGGAGATCGACCAGGCCATCGAAGCCGCCATCGCCGCGGGCGACATCCCCGGAGCCGTCGTCTGGATCGAATCGAGGGGCAAGGTTCACCACGGCGCCTTCGGCCGCAGGATGACTTTTCCCTCGGAGGAAAAAATGACCCGGGACACGATTTTCGACGTGGCCAGCCTGACCAAAGTGCTCGCCACCGCGCCGTCCATCCTCCACCTCGCCGACCGGGGGGAGCTGTCCCTGGACGATCCGGTGAGCCGCCACATCCCGGAATTCCTCGAGGGCGGTCTCCATCCCGACGCCGAGGGCTCCGACCTCGATCCCGCCGCCCGGGAAGGAATCACGATCCGGCATCTCCTGTCCCACCACAGCGGCCTTCCTCCCGCCATCTCCCTGCAGACCCGGGATTTCTGGGGACACGAAGAGGGCATCCGCCGGGCCGCCACCATCGGGCTCCTGGAAATGCCTGAGAGCCGCTTTCGCTATAGTGATGTGAATTTCATCCTCCTCGGCGAGATCGTCCGCCGGGTTTCGGGACGGCGACTCGACGTCTACGCCGCGGAAGTGTTCTACCGGCCCCTCGGGCTGAAAGACACCGGTTTCCTCCCGCCTCGCGAACGATTCTCCTCCATCGCACCCACGACATTCATCGACGACTACGGTGTCATCCGGGGAGAAGTTCACGACCCGACGGCGCGCCGCATGGAAGGGGTGGCGGGGCACGCCGGTCTCTTCGCCACCGCCGCCGATGTGGCGGCCTTCTGTCGCTTCTTTCTCGACGAAGGCCAGGTGGGAGAGACCACCATCCTCTCCCCGGAGATCGTGAGGACGTCCTGGCGCCCCCACACCCCGGAGAAACTCGGCGCCCCCCGCGGTCTCGGATGGGATATCGCCTCGCCTTTCTCTCACCAGAGGGGGAAAAAGTTCCCCCTCGATGGTTTCGGGCACACCGGATGGACCGGGACGTCCATCTGGATCGATCGCGCCTCGGAGACCATCGTCATCCTCCTGGCCAACCGCAATCATCCCTCGGAGTCCGGAAGCATCCGCGACCTGCGTATCCGGATCGGCACGCTCGCCGCCGAAGCGGTGGGATACGCCGAGGAAGTCCCCCGCCCCGCCTCCGCGGCCACGCCCTCGGACGCCACCTCATCAGCCCGGACCGCCGCGGGAGAACCGGAGGTGCGCAACGGCATCGACGTCCTGGAAAGCGCCAGTTTCGCCAACCTGCGCGGGCGGAAAGTGGGTCTGATCACCAACCACACCGGCATCAACCGGAAACGCCGCAGCACGATCGATCTGCTCCACGGGGCCTCGGGCGTGGAGTTGGTGCGGCTCTTTTCCCCCGAGCACGGTATCCGGGGAAATCTCGAGACCGATTCCATCGCCGACGGAAGGGACGATGCCACGGGACTGCCCATCGTCAGCCTCTACCAATCCCAGGGCCGCAAACCCTCGGCGGCACAGCTGGAGGGCATCGATACCCTGGTCTTCGACATCCAGGACATCGGCTGCCGCTTCTATACCTATGTGTCCACCATGGGACTCGCCATGGAGGCGGCGCACGAGAACGACCTCCGCTTCGTCGTGCTCGACCGGATCAATCCCATCGGGGGAGACATCGTGGACGGACCGGTCCGCGAGGGCGAGGGAAACGACTTCGTCGCCTTCCACGACGTACCGGTGCGCCACGGAATGACCGCCGGTGAGTTGGCCGGGATGTTCCGCGAGGAGCGGAAACTGGGCGGACTCGACCTGGAGGTGATACCCCTCGAGGGATGGAGCCGGTCGATGCTATCCGACGACACCGGTCTGCCCTGGATCAATCCCTCCCCCAACATTCGTTCCCTCACCCAGGCACTGCTCTACCCTGGCATCGGCCTACTCGAATTCACCAATCTATCGGTGGGCCGCGGCACCTCGACCCCCTTCGAGGTGGTCGGCGCCCCCTGGATCACCGAGGGCAGGTTGGCCGACCGCCTCGCCGACAAGCGCCTGCCCGGCATCTACTTCGTGCCCATCCGGTTCACCCCGAAATCCAGCGTCTACCGGGGAGAAGACTGCGGCGGGGTGCGCCTGATCATTACCGATCGCGCCAAGATGAATCCCATCGACGTCGGTCTCGCCATCGGCAGCGCCATTCAGGCCGATTACCCGGCGACCTTCACCCTGGAGGAGAAAGGCAACGTGCTGCTGCGGCATCCCCCGACCCATCGCCGGTGGATCGCGGCCGAGTCGATCGCGGAGATGCGGCGCACCTGGGAACCCGCCCTCGACGAATTCCGCGAACGCCGCCGCCAGTTCCTCCTCTATCCCCAGGACCCGGCCCGATGAGCACTCGGCATTAGAACGGTTCCCAAGCGATGATCTCATCCCCGGCGCGAGGCTTGAGCGCTCCGTCGTACTGCAGATTCTTGGTGACGATGGTGGCGATCGATTCGCTCTCGAACACCTGGGATACCTTGACGATGCCGAGCAGTTCGGCTCCCCGGCGAATGGAGAATCTGCTGTCCTCGGTCACTCCCTGGGAGCGGCCCGCGTTGAAAGTGACGAAGCCCCACTCCGGATCGAAGGAGGTAACCTCCGCCAGCGAGGGGGCACCGAGCACCCTCTGTTCCAGGGCGGACTGACGCTGGCGAGCCGCTTCGGACATCCCGCCCGGGGGCGCGGAAACCGAATCCCTCAGGTAATCGGGAATGCCCTCATCATCGAAATCCGGTGGCCGGGGCGGAGGGGAGACCGGATCTTCGGGCCCGAAAGAGCCGCCCGCCACCGTGGAAGTTTCAAGGGCCTGCTGGACCTTGCGGTTGGTTTCCTCCTGACGCTGACGCATCGCCTCGAGTTCCCGGCGCAGCTTCTCGATCTCGGGATCCGGCGGGGGGACCGCAGGGCCCGGGGAAGGGCCCGTCGGAGCGGTAGCGAGTCTGCCCTGGGCCTGGAGATTGTTCTCCATCTCGTTGATCTTTCTCTCCAGTTCCCGGACCATTTGATCGGACTGCTTGATCCGCTCCTCTGCCTTGCTGTTGACGTAGTCCCGGTAGCTGATGAAGCCCACCACGAGGAGGAGCAGACCGGCCGCACCCAGGACGATCATCGGGGTGGGATTGCTTTTCCGGGGCTGTTCGATTTCTTCGGGGCCGATCATCTCAAACCGGATTATACTTCCGCCGCCGCGCGGCGACAAGTCTGCAGGCGGTGGGATGAGTCACAGGACAGCGCCCGCCGGCCGATGCCCGCCCGCTGGCCCCGTTTAGCGCAGGGGAAAAGGTGTCGGCCCGGGGAACCGATAGGTCTTCACCCCGGCGGGTCGGGGCCGCAAACCCGTGGTGATGAGAAAATCCCGGAGGGCCAGTTCGCGACACAGGGGATTCGTCAGGTAGTTGGCGCAACGGAAACGATGCCACCAGGAGGGCCAGTTGCCCGGATGAGGATGCAGCCGACACTCCCGGGGATTGCCGCAAGGCGGTTGAGCGGGAAAGAAGACCCGCTGCCGCACCGTCCAGGTCAGTTGCCAGGCCGCGTCGATTTCCCCCGCTGTGGCCTCTTCGCCCTCGCCCGCCGCCGGCTCGACTGCTTCGCCCTGCAGAGCCTCCACCGGCCGAAACATGTCGCCGATCGCCTGGGACAGAAAAGCGAAACTCTCCTTCGCGATGCCATCGCGATGGCGGAAGAGCAAACCGTGCCGATCAGCGTCCAGAATCTCGATGTCGCGATACTCCTTCCCCCGCACGGTGGTCAGGCTCTCCAGTTCAAAGCCAGGGGTTTCGCGGCAAACACCAACCACCATCAGAACAAAGATCGCAATTTTGATATTTTTCATATCATTGCGAAGCATAGGGAAGAAAATGGACTCGTAAAGCCCGAATTTTCCCGTTTTCCGTAAGCGTTGCCGTCGAAGCTGGCTTAGGGGACCCGGGGGACCCGGGGGAGAACTTTTACTTGGGGAACGATTTGAATCCCCAGACTTCGACGGGCTCCACCCGACCTTTCACGAGGTGGTTTCCGAGATTTTCGGCGTAGGATTTGAGGGCCGGTGCGCCCTCGATCACCTGGGCCGAGGCGACCACGTCGGCGTCGAGCGATCGCGTCAGCGCCTCGAGACGGAAAGTCAGGTTGACCGGTTCCCCGACCAGAGTGAATTCCCGTTGGGACATGCCTCCGTAGGCCACCTGCCCGGAGTGGATGGCGACGCCGGCGCGGAATTTCCGGTCGACGGTCTCGAAGACCTCCCGCTTAAGCCGGTAAATTTCCTGGCAGGCCTCGAGAAGTTCGTGGGCCGCCCGGACCGCTTCGTTCAGGGTCTCCTCGTTGACCTCGCTCCAGTAGGCCAGCACGCAGTCCCCGATGAATTTGTCGACCGAGGCCCCGCGGCGGGAGAGAATCAACTCGCAGTCCGAGTACCAGCGCCCGATGATCTGGGCGAGATCATCGGGCGAGAGGCGCTCGGAAAGCAGAGAGAATCCCTCGATGTCGCTGACCAGGATGACCACCGAGCGCGACCGAATCAGGGCGATGGTGGCACCACCGATATCCGTGGTCTGGTGGCTTTCTCCGACGTCCCCGGTCTGGCCATAGCGGAACTCGAAATCGGCGAAATTGAGCAGGTCGCGATCCTTCAGACGGCGCGCCGCGGCGATGCGCTGTCCGTTGAGGTAGCTGCCGTTGAAACTTCCCAGATCGAAGAGCCAGAACCCGCCCTCCTGTTTTCGGATCATGGCGTGACGCCGGCTGGCGCGCTGGTCCGGAATGACGACGTTGCACTCCGAAGCTCTCCCCACGATGGTCACCGGAGCGAGTTCCCACGTCTCACCCGTCTGCACGTCGGTTAGTGTTCCCTTGACCCCGTCCATGGCTCCGGAAGATTCGACCGTCGGTCATCCCCCTCCTCATTTCAACAAATTTGGGAGGATCGACCGCAGCCACGAGAGCACGATGAAAACGCCGTCGATGTAGTTGGCGCTGGCCGCGTCGATGACCCGCTCGATGCCGACGCGCTCGTCGATATTGCGGAAGACCCTGAGACGGGAGAGTCGTTGCTTGGCCCGCTCCGATGCGTCGAGCTCGATGGGAATGGTGAGCAGATTTCCCAGGGCGATCAGGGGCCAGACCAGGGCGAGGAGGAGGACTCCGGCGTTTTTCAGCCCTGGCAGGATGAGAAAACTCAGGCCAAAAAAGAGCACCGGCAGGCTGAGGTAGACGGTGGCCTTGACCGCAGAGATGCGCCAGAGCAGAGGGCGATGGCCGTCGATGTGCTGGATGATGTGGCCCGCCTCGTGGGCGGCGACTCCCAGACCCGAGTAGCTCGAGCCGGAAAAATGTTGCGGCGACAGAGTGAGTCGTCGCCTCGCCGGGTCGTAGAAATCGGAGAGTATCCCCCTGCCCTTCACGATTTCCACTCCGGTGATTCCCTTGGAGTCCAGCATCTTGCGGGCCAGCTCCGCGCCCGTGATCCGCGAGCCGATCGTGTTCTCCAGCTCTTCCTCATAGATGCGGCGGTACTTTTTCCTGCCCCAAAGCGTGAAACCGAAGGTCACGGCAAAGAGAATCAGGAGCAACTGCATGGGCGGAACCTAGCGCTTTCGCCAATCCGGTGAAAGAAAAAGCCCCGCCGCTTTTGCGGTGGGGCTCTCCTGGAGACACGATGAGAAACTTGAGTTCGGCTCAGGGGATGGTGAGTACCTGTCCCGGGTAGATCGTGGTATCGTTCAATCCGTTCGCCTGCTGGAGGGCGCTCACCGAAGTGCCGTAGCGGAGGCTGATGCGGTAGAGGTTCTCCCCTTTTGCCACCGTGTGGGTGCTGCCACCGCCCCTCGCCGTGCCGTCGTTCGTGTAGGGGTAGGGATTGCTCGAACCCGTGTAGCCGGGGTAATTCGTGCCCCCAGTGTAACCACCACCGGTGGAGTTGTCGCTGTAGGACGGCTCCGGAGACGGCGGTGTGTAGGGGTTGCTGTCGGTGTAGGTGGGGTAGGTGGCCGACCCGGCAGAGGACGCCGAACTCGAACTGTCCGTGCCGCTGTAATACGGATTGTTCTGATACGGGTTGTTGTCCGCCGAAGCCGTCTGCCGCTTGTTGGCGCAGGAAATCGCAAAAAGACCGACCAGCGCCAAGGCGGCCATTCCCTGAAGAGTTTTCATGGTAAATCGCTGTGTGTTTCTCATGTTTATAAAAAGTTAATCCTTTCCCTCTGGAAATTCAATAAAATTTTAAATTTTATAAAGTCCCTTCTCCTGGAGTTCACCGAGAGTAGGACGAATCGGGTTGGGGCTTTATTCGAAGGAAAACTTCGAATGAGCAAAATATTCGTTTTGCTTGTCCTGACCCTCATGGTAGGGCTGAGGCTCGACCTGGATTTATGAAGATCGCGCGCGCACTGATCTCCGTTTCGGACAAGACCGGTCTCGACGAGCTGGTCCGGGGACTGCACGAACTGGGAATCGAGATTCTCTCGACCGGGGGAACGGCCCGGTTCATCACCGGCCTGGACATCCCGGTGGTGGAGGTATCGGAGTACACCGGGTTTCCCGAACTCTTCGACGGTAGGGTCAAGACTCTGCACCCCAAGATCCACGGCGGTTTGCTTTTTCGCCGAGACCTCGCCGAGCACGTGGACCAGACCCGGGCGCATGACATCGGGCCGATCGATCTCGTCGTGGTGAACCTGTATCCTTTCGAGGAGACGGTGGCGCGCGATGGTGTCACCATCGCCGACGCCATCGAGCAGATCGACATTGGCGGCCCCAGCATGCTGCGATCTGCGGCCAAGAATCGGACCGCCGTCACCGTAGTGGTCGATCCCGGGGATTATCCGGGCCTGCTTCAGGAGATGCGGGAGTCAGGAGGCGAAACCACCCTCAAAACCCGGGAGCGCCTCGCCATCAAGGTCTTTCAACGCACCGCCGCCTACGATCATTCGATCGCCTCCTACCTCAATCGATCCCAGGAGACGGAGAGCTCGTTCTCGGTCTCGCTGCCGCTGGCCCAGGAGCTTCGCTACGGGGAGAATCCTCACCAGGAGGCCGCGCTCTACGGCAGTTTCGGCGACTATTTCAAGCAGATCCAGGGCAAAGGCCTGAGCTACACCAACGTGCTCGACATCGGGGCCGCTGCGGAGCTGATCCTGGAATTCCGCCGGCCCGCCGTGGCCATCCTGAAACACACCAATCCCTGCGGCGTGGGGGTGGACAACCACGAACTCCGCCTCGCCTGGGAAAAGGCTTTCGAGACCGACCGTCAGGCGCCTTTTGGGGGAGTCATCGTCTGCAACCGCCCCCTCGACCTCGGTCTGGCCCGGGTCATCTCCGAGATCTATACGGACGTGATCATCGCTCCAGGTTTCGAAACCGAAGCGCGTGCCCTCCTCCAGAAAAAGAAGAACCTGCGCCTCATCGAGATGCGGGAAAGATTCCGGGAGAAGGGGCTCGACGACCCCGTGGTGCGTTCCGCTCCCGGCGGATTGATGGTCATGCAGCGAGACGCCCGGGCTCTCGGCCTGGAAAACATCGAGGAGAAAGTCGTAACGGAACGTCCCCCCACCGCCGACGAGATCGAGGCGATGCGATTTGCCTGGCGCGTGGTCAAGCACGTCAAATCGAACGCCATCGTCCTGGCGGGTCCCGACCGCACCCTCGGGATCGGTGCAGGCCAGATGGCGCGGGTCGATTCCTGCCGTCTCGCCGTGTGGAAGGCAGAGCAGGCGGGCCTGGACCTCAAGGGATGCGTGGTCGCCAGCGATGCTCTCTTTCCCTTCCCCGATGGACTGCTCGCCGCGATCGACGCAGGAGCCACCGCGGCCATCCAGCCCGGCGGCTCGGTGCGGGACGAGCACGTCATCGCGGCGGCCAACGAGAGAGGAGTGGCCATGGTCTTCACCGGCTACCGGCACTTCCTCCACTGAGCCACCGACTCGCCCCGCCGTCCGGACGCGATCCCGGAGGGCTCAGGCCGCGGCCAGCTGTCCGCCATCCACCGGCGCCGGGGTGAAGCGGAGCAGACATCCCATGCCCCCCAGGCGCTCCATGGTCTCGTTCCGCCGGACCGTTTCGATGGGCACCCGGCACCTCGTGGCCTCGCGCACCAGGGACTCCCGCATCTCGATCTCGACGCATTCCTGATCGATCAGGAGCAGACTGGCATACCCGCCCCGGATCGCCGCCACGGAATCGTCATACCCACACACCCCCAGACCATTGGTGAGGAAGGCCGATTCCAACTCCAACACCCGGTCGTGACTCTCCACATTCTCCATGGCGACGAAAAGATCGATCGACTCCGAGAGAATCGGGCTGAGCCCTTCCCGGGGATTCGCGATCACCGCGTCGATCAGCTTGGCCCGCAGGGCCGGAGGCAGGGCCTCGCGAAGTCGCGCGACCATCGCGGGCGCCCCCGCGATGATGAGATGATTGTGCCCGCCCCGTTTCATCAGACCCTCGATGATCTCCACCTTTTCCCGCAGAAAGTTCGCTACCTGCTCCTCCCGGTGGTTGCGGTAGTGCTCCTTCGTCCATTCGCGCCCGATGCGGGTGCGCAATTCCGGACGCCTCTCCAGGATCTCCTCGGTCACCGACCCGATCGTGGTCTCCAGTATCCTCGCCTCCGACTCGCTCACGATTGCGATGACGAAGCGGTGGTAGGTGTCCTTGACCTCGATCAGCGGGTAGATGTGCGGGAGGGAATCGACCATGAAGTGGCTTCTCACCGGCACCTCGAACTGTAGCGGCAAAAAAACCGGTTTCTCGCCCCACCGCGCGAATATCGCCACCCCCTTCGACTCGGGTTTGAGCGCACCTTCCAGGTATTCCTGCAACTCTTCGAAGGCATCGTCGAAGTCGATCCGAACCTGTCCCCCAAGCCTTCGGCCGATCTGGCTGGCCCGCGAATGGATTTCCCGGAGAGCCTCCTCCCGGGAAGATTCCAGATTGACGAAACAACTGATCAGAGGACTGCGGGTCGGTTCGATTTCGATGAGACGATTGATGAGGAGAGAGACAAGTCCTGATTTCATGCTTTTACACACGCTTTTTTAAGCGCGCTTTTTATTTCGGTCAACGAAAATCGGAATCAATCGATCCTTTCCTTTGCGCTAACGGTCGGCTCCTTCACGGGAGTCGCCCGATGAGCAAGGATGAACCTTTCGATTTTTTATGTTGCGAATGACGTGTTTTCCATATGCTGGGGGGCGGAAAGGTAACGGAATCTCCATGAACCAGTCGGACCCCAAACCGAGCTCTTCTTCTCCCCCGGCCGAGGTGGCCGAAAGAAATTCGCTGCCGGAGCTTCTGCCCGCGTCGACCCGTCGTCCGCCGTGGGGCTTCCTCAGCAATCACAGCCACATCCTGGTCTGTCTCTACAGCGATCCCGACATGCGCCTGAGCGAGATATCGGCGCGCGTCGGTCTCACGCTTCGGATCGTGCAACGGATCGTCCGGGAGCTGGCCGACGAGGGTGTCATCACCATCGAGAAAAACGGGCGGCGCAACCGCTATTCCATCAACTTGGATTACCCTTTCCGCCACGACCTGGAAAAGCACTGCAACATCGGCCAGTTGCTCCGGCTCGTATCGGGGGAACGGGTTTGATCGCCGATCGCGGAAGAGCCGACGCCCGGTCCACAACCGCGGAAACCATCCGAACGATAGCGGACGCATCGCAAAAACCGAGCGTCAACCCGTGTTGCGCAGCCCGCTGGCGATCGCATTGATGAGCAGGGAGAGATCGCGGGGCAGTTCCCCTCCCGCCGACCTCCACTCCCGGAGTAGCGCCACCTGGTGCAGGTGCAGGCGGCGCAGGGGTTCGTCGCGCAGTTCCAGGGTGCGGTAAAAGCGCGGCCGCCGCTCCTCGATCGGCACGGGCAGCAGCCGCGAGAGATGCACCCGAGTCGCCCGATACTCCTCCTCGATACGGGTCAGGAATTCCTCCCGCAGCGATTCCTCGCCGACCAACTCCGCGTAGCGCCGCATCAGCAGCGGGTCCGCGCTGACCACATTGGTCTCGATGGTGGTGAAGAGATAGCGGGCAAAGGAGAAATCGGAGATCTCCTCGATCAGATTCCGGTAGGTTTCCGGCGCCGTTCGTTCCAGGGCGGTGAGGGCCGATCCCACCCCGTACCAGCCCGGGAGATAGAAGCGGCTCTGCGTCCAGCTGAAGACCCAGGGTATCGCCCGAAGATCCTCGAGGGTGGCCATGCCGGTGCGGCGCGACGGGCGCGACCCCATCTGCTTCTGTTCCAGGGCATCGATGGGCGTGGCCTGCCGGTAGAAAGCCATGAACTGGTCCGCCTCGATGAGTTGGCGATAGACTTCGCGACTTCGCTCCGCCAGCGGAGCGATGAACCGGGCCACCCGTTCCCGATCCGGATCCGAGACCTCGCGGTCCCGGTTGGTGGCCAGCGCCACGCTCGCCTCCAGCGCCTCCAGGTGGTAGGCCGCGTTGTCGGGATTGGCGTACTTGATCGCGATGGTCTCGCCCTGCTCCGTCATGCGGAAATCTCCCCCCAGCGCCCCCCGGGGAAGGGATTTGATGAACCACTCGGTGGGACCGCCGCCGCGGCTCAGGGAACCGCCGCGCCCGTGAAAGAAGCGGATCTCCACCCCGAACTCGCGCCCGATGCCGCCGATGTCGTCCTGGGCCCGATACAGGGCGTGCCGGCTCGCGATGATGCCCCCGTCCTTGTTGCTATCGCTGTAGCCCAGCATGATCTGCTGCACCTCCTGTCCCCCGTCTCCGGCAAACGTCCGCCGCACCGCGGGGTGAGAGAGATATTCCCGGGTAATCCCGGCCGCTCGGTGGAGGTCGTCCAGGGTCTCGAACAGGGGAACGACATTGAGGGGACAACCGCGATCCTCATCCCAGAGACCCGCCTCCCGGGCGAAGAGATGGACCACGAGAAGATCGGATACCTGACGTGTCATGCTGACGATCAGGGAACCCAATCCGCTGCCGTGCCGCTTCCAATGCTCCGCCAGGACCCGGTAGCAGTCGCGCACCGTATCCGCCTCGCCGCCCAGCCGTCGTCCGGGGTGGAGCAGCGGCCGGGGAGAGGCCAACTCGGCGGTGAGCAGCGCCAGCCTCCGCTCCTCTTCCCAGGTGGCGAAGGATGCGCCGTCGGGAATCCCGGCGGCTTCGAGCATCCGGGCCAGGGCCCGATCGTGAAAGGCGCTGTTCTGTCGCACATCCAGGTCAGCGAGGTGAAGCCCGAACACGTCGACGCAGCGAAGCAGGGGATCGATCCACTCCCGGGACAGCCGGGCCGCTCCGGCCTCTTCCAGAGTTCGTCCGAGCCGTTTCAGGTCGCCGGTGAAATCCGCCAGGCCGTAGTCCTCTTCGTCCAGCGAGGCGCGCATCAGGTAGATGAGCTGACGCCATGGTTCCCCCCGGTTTCGCTCCAGGATGGCATCGCCCATCGCCCCGGCCCCCGCCGCCAGTTCGGCGATGCGCCGGTTCAGTTCCTCCGGGACCGCGATGTCGTCGGGCGAGAGCGAGAGGTGGTCTGCCGCCTCCTTCAACTGGTCGCGGTGCAGCTTCAGCGCCTGTTCCCGGAGACGGGCCAGGGTATCGCGGGTGACCTCGGCGGTGACAAAAGGGTGGCCGTCGCGATCTCCCCCGATCCAGATGCCGAAGCGCACCATGGCACCGAGATCGGAGAGAGTCGCGGGATCGAATCCCGCCTCGGCCCAGCGCAGCGCGAGAGCGCCCCGAACCCGCTTGATCACTCCGGGAAAGACGTTGCGCAGGTAGTGCAGCGCGTTGAGCAGTTCCCTCTCCACGGTGGGCTGCTCGGTGTGGATCTCCCCGGTGAAGAAGAGCGCCTCGATCGCCGCGTCGAGCCGCTCGCGCGCCACGGCCCTTTCCGCCGAGGTGAGATTCGACTGATCGAGCCACTCCAGCCTCCGGTAGAGTTCGGAGTGCCTCTCCCGCACGCTGGGTCGCTTGGCCTCGGTGGGATGAGCAGTGAAAACCGGCTCCACCCGGACCGCTCCGAGGATGGCGGCAATCTCGTTTTCCCCCCAACCCCGGGCCTTCAGCTCGTCCAGGCTGTGCGCCCAGCTGCCCCGCTCCAGGGCGGCATCAAAACGGATCTCGCGGATCCGCCGCGTCTCCAGGCCGACCCGCTCCTCGGCCATGTCGAGCAGCTGAAACGCGATGGAGAGGACCCGCGCCGTCTCCCCCGGGGAAGCTTCTCCGGACCCGGCGCCACCCTCCGTCCACGGGACCACCTCCGCCAGGTCCGTGCGCCCCAGCCCGGCCAAGACCCGCCGGAAACCCGAAACCAGTTTCTCGATCTCCTCGTCCAGGGCCCGGAGCCCCGCATCGGTGATCTCCCTGCGGTCGAATGAGATTTCCGGTTCGGTTGAAGCACTCATGAAGGAAACAAGGCAACAAATGACATGCTTTTCGTAGCGCATTTCATGCCAGGGTCAACCGATTTGGGGAGAATCTCGATCCCGGGAACGCCGTGACCGGGAGCAGCCAACGGGCCATTGCATTTCCCCTGCCCCTCCTTATCATCCCCCCGAAGCCGTGCTCACCGCATGAAGACTCTGACCCTCTTTGTATCATCCCCCGGTGACGTCGGGTTGGAGCACCGCATGGCGGAGGCCGTCATCGAGAAGCTGCAGGCCCGATACTGGAATTTTGTTCGTCTCGAGACGGTTTCTCCGGGGGAGGAATGGCTCGGCGCCTCCGGTCGATGGCGATCCGATCGGCCGCGACCCGGCGCCTGCGACATCGTCGTCGGAATCCTGTGGCACCGCCTGGGCACCCCGCTGTCTCCGGAGAGCGGAGAGACCGACGGGGCATCGGGCGCAGAGCGGGACCTGAACGACGCCGTGGCCAGCTACGAGGGCGCGGTCGCCTCGGGGACTTCAGCGGACGACGCGCGCCCCTACGTCATCGTCTACAAAAAGACCGCTCTGCGCAAAAGCGAACCCGACCTGGAGGAGGAAAAGCGAGCTCGCGAGGAATCCGCCCGGCTCGCCGCATTCGAGCGGAATTTTTTCTTTCATCCGGATGGGACGGCGAAACGGGCCCTTTTTCCTTTCGCGGACTCCGCGGAGTTCGAGCAACTCCTCGAGGCGCACCTCGGCGAGATCATCCGGAGCGAGCTGGCTCACGTGGCGGGCCACGGGGGAGAGATCCCGCGGGTGCCGGTGGACGGGTCTCCCTTTCGGGGGCTTCGCCCTTTCGACGTGGGAGACGCCGCCCTCTTCTTCGGGCGGTATCGCGCGACCGAGAGCGCCCTGGATCAGCTGCGCTGGCAACGGGCCGCAGGGCATGCCTTCCTCATGATTCACGGGGGCTCGGGGGTGGGAAAAAGCAGCCTGATGCGTGCCGGCGTGGCCGCCCGCCTGATGGAGCCCGGGTCCGTCCCCGAGGCCGACGTCTGGACACACACGGCCCTGTCGCCCGCCTCGGGCCCGGGAACGCTCTGCGAGAACCTGGCCCGGGCCCTGACCTCGCCCGGCGCCTTGCCGGAACTCTCGGAGGTACCCCATGACGACCGGATGGCCTCCGCCTGGGATGAGGACCTGCTTGCCGCCGCCCTGGATCGTGATGCGGGGCGGTGTTTCGACGCCATCTCCTCGGCACTCGATGCGGCGGCCGCCGGAGACGCGACGCTTCCCCCCGGTCGACGCCGCGCCCCCTGCGCCCATCTCTGCCTCCTCCTCGACCAGTTTGACGAGATTTTTGTCCGTGCGGAAAAGGACCAAGGGGAGAGGGAACGCTTCTTTCACGCTCTCGCGCGGCTCGGCACCCACCCGAGGGTCTGGATCGTGGCCTCGATGCGGAGCGATGCCTTCCCCCGGCTCGCCGCGTCGGAAGCGATGCGATCTCTCACCGCGAAGGAGGGCTCCTTTCTCCTCACGCCGCCGGAGGCGCCGGAGTTGCGACAGATGATCCGGAATCCCGCCCGGGCCGCGGGCCTGGAGTTCGAGATCGATCCCGGCAGCGGAGAGTGCCTTTCCGACCGGCTCCTCGAGGAGATGCGGCGACAACCCGCAGCCCTGCCTCTGCTCCAGTTCTGCCTCGAGGAACTGCGCCGACGCCGGCGGGCGGAGGCGGGCCATCTCCTGACCTGGGTCACCTACCGGGAGGTTGGAGAATTGCCGGGGGCAATCGCCACCGCGGCCTACCGCACCTGGAACCGTCTCTCCGAACCGGTCCGCGCCCTGAAAGACCGCTTCTTCGCCGAGATCGTCGCGACGGACGGGGAGGAGACGGAGGTGATGGGGCGGAAATTTTCCCCGGTCGCCTCGATCCACGCGCTGGGAGACGAGGCCCGGGAGTTTATCCAGGCCCACCTCGAGGCGGGGCTGCTCGTCGCGGAGACGGAGCGCCCCCCGGCCCCCGGGTTGGGGAAATCCGGGGGATCGACTCGGGGCGACCGCCGCCTCATCGCAATCGCTCACGAGATACTCTTCGAGCAGTGGGGGGAACTCCGCGATTGGAGTGAGCATCATCGTCGGCTCATCGCGGCGCGACGTCGGCTCCGGGAGCAGACCGGCCGCTGGTTGCGCCGGGAAAAGGCACCGGGACTGCTGCTCCGGGGCGCGCGGCTCGCCGAGGCCATCGAGGTGGAGGAAAGCGGCCGCTTCACCCTGACGGAGAGCGAGAGAGAGTGGATCGCGAGGAGCCGGAAACGCTCCCGGATCGCCGGTCTGCTCGAGCGAGGCACCCTCATCGGTGTCGCGGTCATCGCCCTGATCGCCGCATGGGCCGCCTGGAGCAACGGGCGGGCCCGGGAGCGAGCCGAGGCCATGGCGCAGGCCGCCGAGGACGCCAACCGAGCTCTGGTGGCGCAGCGAACTGGGGAATCGCCCACCCTGCCGTTTTTCGCCCGCCGAGCCGCCGCCTTTTACGGCGATCCCTCCCGCGGAGGCGGCGTCCGCAGCGACGCCCGGTATCGCGCCCGCTTCCGCGAGATGGAGACTCTCGCCGCGGGACAGGGGGAGAACGCCATCTCTCCCCTGCCCATCTGGCACGGTTTCCTCCCGCGGGCCCGGCATTTCATCAACCGGGAGTTGCCCCCCGCCGATCTCCAGGTGAGGCTGCGGGAGGAGGCCGCGGTTCGATCCGTGGCCCTGGGACCGGGCGATTCCTGGATCGCACTCTCTTACCCCGGCGCCGTCTGCCTGCTGCGCGGGCGGAATCCGGATCCCATCCTGACGGTCGCTCCCCGCGGGGTCGCGGGGGAAATCGGCGAGCTGTCCCTCAGTCCCGACCGGCGCTTTCTCGCCGCTTCTTTCCTGCCCGAGGACCCCGCCCTGCTGAATTTCATCCAGATCTGGAGAATCGAGACCGGGGAGGACGGTCTCCTCCAGCTCGTCGAGGAGAAACGCCTGCCCCACTCCGGGGTGCGGCACGTGGCCTGGAGCCGCGACGGACGCTGGGTGGTCTCGTCCGACAGCCCGGAGCCCACCGGCTCCTCGACGGTGTTTTGCTGGAGCACGAAATACGATTTCGCCGAATCCTGGCGCAAACGCATCGACGGCGCGGTGCGCGACCTGGCCATCTCGCCCGATGGGGAGTGGATCGCGGTGGCGGCCGACGAAACCCTCGGGGTCATCGAGGTCGGTTCGCGCCAGTTTTTTCCCCTCTCGGAACGGGGAGATCTCAATCGCGCGGTCGACTTCAACGGGGCCGGCACCCTGCTCGCCTGCGGCACAGTCCGGGGCCAGATCAGTGTGTGGCGGCGCAAGTCGAGCCGTCCCTTCTTCGATGTCGTGGTGGATCGGAAACCCGTGGGATCCCCGGTTGTCTCCTGCCGGTTTCATCCGGAGGACCGCAATTTCCTCGCCACGGGAGCGGAGGGAGGCCGGGTCGCCCTGTGGCGACTGAAGCACGGCTCGGAACTGTCTCTCGAGGCCACGCTGCTGGCCGACTCGAACCCCCACGACACGCCCGCGATCGAAGCCCTGGCCTTCTCGTCGAACCGGGATCACCTCTACACGGGCCAGCGGCACGGTTCCCTGCGCATCTGGGATCTCCAGCGGGTCACCTCGACGGAGATCGGCGCGGGGGGCGCGGTGGACTCGATCGACTTCAACGAGGCCACGGGGCAGTTGCTGGTGGCCCGTTCCCGGGAGGAATCGGCAAACGTTTCCCGCACCCAGTTCACCCTGAGGCAGATCGACGACGATTTTTCCGAGGGGCTTACCCTCTTCTCCACCCGCGTGCCCGCCGCGGGCCGGGCCGTTCGCGGATCGGCTCGGCTCCTCCCGGGGGGGAACCGGGCGATCCTGTTCCGCCGGCCGCTGAACCCGGAGAGCCCGGAATACAGCCTGTTTCTCCAGGACCTGAACCGGATGGAGATGCTGTCCTCCAGGACGATGCGCGATGGTTCGGGCGAGCTGCTCCGGCGTCCCCTGCTCTGCGCCTTTTCCGCCCGGGTCGATCACATCCTGGTGGTGACGGAGGAGGCCGCGGCCTACGTGGCCGACTGGGACAGCCGGGAGAACGCGCTGCCCGAGATCTTCGATCTCCGGTCCCGGGTGGAGGAACCTTTGGGGCCGGGAGCGGTGAGGGGGGCCGCGCTCTCGGCCGACGGTTCGCGGGGAGTCGTGGTGGGGGAAATCGGGGAGGACACCTCCCCACTGGTCCAGCTCTTTGCGACCTCCGGTCCGCTCTCCTCTCGGCGAGTGGAGGGCTTGGGGGGAGGTCCGGCTTTGGCGGCGGCCTTTCATCCCGGAGGCGGTCGCTTCGCGGTGGGGCTGGGCGATGGCGGCGTCGCCCTGATCGACAGCGCGAGTGGCGAGGTGAAGAAGACCCTCGGGGGTGACGGCGTCGGGGTGCGAGCCCTGGCCTACGACCGGGAGGGTTCGCGCCTGGCCGCCGGCACACCGACGGCGATTCGGGTCCTCGATGGGGAGACCGGGCGGGAGCTGCGCTCCATCCCGGTTCCCGAGCGCGAGGTGCGATCGCTGGCCTGGATCGACGAGCGGCGCATCCTCGCCGGATCCGGCGACGGCACACTGAAGCTCTGGACCTTGCCGGAGGGCTCCATCGATCTCTCCCGGTATCGGGCACGGGGCTGGCTGATCGAGAACGAGCGTACCGGCGGTCTGGAGTGGAACCCCGAACTCCGCGCCATCGAGTCCGGATTCATCGAGGGCGACGGGGATTGAGTTTTGGAGGCTGGAGGCTGGAGGCTGGAGGCTGGAGGCTGGAGGCTGGAGGCTGGAGG
>CAZLUZ010000098.1:0-19210 GCA_964562825.1 uncultured Akkermansia sp. | reverse complement strand
TCTCTCCGGCCGTGTTGGGCCCGAGGATGCCGTCGCTGAGGAGACCCCGCTCCGTCTGGAAGGAACGAAGCGCATCGGAGAGAGCCCGGGTGAAGGTGGTCTCGATCATGTCGGCCCCTTCCCAGGAGAGGTGTCCTTTCTCGGCGAGAAACGCGGCCAGTTCCCGCGACTGATCAAATTCATTGCCCACCTTGACCAGACCATCGACTTCGATCACGGGGGGATCCGGGGCGTCCGCAAACCGGTGCATCGCCTGGTGAAGCCGGTGATAGACCCAGTTCCGGGGGATGAATGACTCCGCCACCGGCAGGGGTTCGGAGGCGCTCGCGGCGGCTTCGCCGAAGCGTTCGGTGACCTCGTCCCAGTGATCCGAGGTGCGCCGCACGTCGGGGTGATCTCCCCAGATCCAGTTGGGCCACTCGGCCACCGTCTTGGGTCCCTGCTTGAGGAGCAGGCAGACCTCACTCAGGGCCAGGGTGATCTGCAGATCCGCAACCGAGATAGGCCGGGCGCCGCCGCTCTCGGCCAAAGTGTCGAAACTCAGGGTAACCTCCCGGAATCCGTGATCCCGGAGCAGCGTGTAGAAACCGCCGATGATCTCCGCAGGGTTGGGCTGGCCCTCCCAGAGCGGCTCGAACTGATTCTTCCGGTAGCCGGCCAGGGTCATGGCACTCAACTGGGCCGCGGTGCCCGGAGCCAGTCCCGTCGCTCCCAGGGCATCCCGAAGCCGTCCCTGCAGGTTCTCCCGGCGCTCGGCGGCATCGAAAGCGACCCCTGCCGACTCCGTGGCGCGCTCGGAAGGTGAGGGCTTCCCCGAAGGATCGGCACCCCTCTCGGACGGAGTGGTCGATGGCCCCGCACCCGTCTCCCGCGACGCCACCTCTCTCGCCGCTTCCGCGCCGGGGGTGGCCGTGGCCACTTTCGTCACAGGGCGGGGGGGATTTTGTGGGGCGGGGATTTCCCCGAACGCGGCGGGGGTCAAGCCGGCCACGGGGAGGAGAAAAAGCGCCCGGACCAAGGATCTCAACTTCATATCACATCCAGTGCCGAACGTAGAACCCCAATGTCGACCCGGGGTATCGGGCGTCAAGGTGCAAAAGGACCGAAAAAGGCTAAGAGATACTGATTGTCAATGGGTTATGTATGATCGGGACACGACAGATCTCACCCGGTTCCCGTGTTTCCTCCTTCTCTACCGAGGCCCGCCCGCCGGCCGGGTTAGCGCTCGATGCGGATCACGTATTCCCCGGCCCGCTGCAGATTGAGGCGGTCGCGGGCCACCGTTTCGAGGAACTGGCGGTCCGACTTGAGGTGGAGATGCTCTCTCCTCAGCCGGGCCACCCTCTCCTCTTTCTCGAGCCGAACCTCCTCCAGCCGGTCCCGCTCGAGACGAAGCTCCCGTTCGCGATCCAGTTCCGGTTGGAACAGGCGGATCACGATCAGGACGATCAGGACGTAGATCACCCCTTCCACCACGATACTGAGCCGTTGCCAGATATTGCGCCTCGGCTTCTGCTTCTCTGTGGTGGGGGGGTAACGAAACGAGTCCGGATCCTCCTGAAAATCGGGATCTCCCATCCGTGGCGGGATCAGAACTTCAGTTTGCCGCCGTAGATCGCGTCGTCGCCGAGTTCCTCCTCGATGCGGAGCAGCTGGTTGTATTTCGCGATCCGATCGGAACGGCTCAACGAACCGGTCTTGATCTGGCCGGCGTTCGTCGCCACCGCGATGTCGGCGATGGTGGCGTCCTCCGTCTCACCGGAGCGGTGGCTCACCACGCTGGTGTAGCTGTTCACTTTGGCCAACTCGATGGCGTCGAAAGTTTCGGTGAGCGATCCGATCTGATTCACTTTTACCAGGTTCTAGTTGGCCACGCCGAGTTCGATGCCCTTCTGCAGGAAGCTCGAATTGGTCACGAAAAGGTCATCCCCGACCAGCTGGGTCGTGGCGCCCATCTTCTCGGTGAGAACTTTCCAGCCGTCCCAGTCGTTCTCATCGCAGCCGTCCTCGATCGAGATGATAGGGTACTTGGCCTGAAGCTGGAGGTAGTAATCGACAAGTTCTTCGGCGGTTTTCTCCGAACCATCCGATTTTTTGAAGACATACTTGCCCTTCTCCTTGTCGAAAAACTCCGAGGAGGCCACGTCGAGAGCGATCCCGATCTGGTCGCCGAATCGGTAGCCTGCCGCTTCTACGGCCTGGCCGATGGCGCCGAGCGCGTCGTCCGCCGACTCCAGGTTCGGGGCGAATCCGCCCTCGTCGCCCACCGCCGTGGAAAGACCGCGGCTCTTCAGCACCTTCTTCAGGGCGTGAAAAATCTCCGCTCCCCAGCGCAGCCCCTCGCGGAAGGTCTCCGCTCCCTTGGGGATGATCATGAACTCCTGGAAATCGATCGGCGCATCCGAGTGGGCTCCGCCGTTCAGAATGTTCATCATGGGCACGGGGAGCACCTTGGCGTTGGGACCGCCCAGATACTTGTAGAGCGGCAGCCCGAGTTGGGCGGCGGCGGCGTGGGCCGCGGCCAGGGAGACGCCGAGAATGGCGTTGGCTCCCAACTCCTTCTTGTTCGGGGTGCCGTCGAGTTCGATCATGGCTCGGTCGAGTCCCGTCTGGTCGGTCGCGTCCCAACCGATCAGTTCCTCGCAGATCCTCTCGTTGACCGAACCCACCGCTTGGAGCACGCCCTTGCCGAGGTAGCGCGATGCGTCGCCATCGCGGAGTTCGCAGGCCTCGTGCTCGCCGGTGCTGGCACCACTGGGCACAGCGGCCCGCCCCACGGCACCGCCCTCCAACTCGACCTCGCACTCCACCGTGGGATTGCCCCGCGAATCCATGATCTCGCGGCCCCGAACATTGATAATCGTCGTCTCTAGCATGACTTCTTGCGTTGGTTGATTCTCGTATCGATTAAGGAATCTTCAATATTCAAGAACTCGAAAATTCCGTTCTTTCATTGAATCGCGGCCAGACTCAATCGCTTCCGCCCAATTTGCAAGCGGCAAACTTGGCACGCACCGATCAGGCGCCGACAGGCATGGCGGACCGAATCTGGTCCTTGAAAACGAGCAGCACGACCAGGATGACGATCATGAAGAGGAGCCCGGTGTAGCCCAGGACGACCCCGATCATGGCCAGGGTGTGCCCCGGGGCCGGCTGCACCGGGCTGTGCCGCCCCTTGGCCAACGCGATGTGTCCCAGGATGATGGCTACCGGGGCCAGCAGCGGTCCGCCGATGCAGAGCGTCACCGTATTGAGCACCCCGGTGACCAGGGAAAGAATGCCAAGAAGCGGCGATGGAACCTCCTCCACGGAATCATCAGCCTCGCCCTGCCTGCGCTCCTCCTTGCGCGGAGGCAGCTCGGGATACCCGGCGGCCGGGGACGGTGGCAGCGGCGCCCCGGGAGTGGGACCGGCCTCGTAGGGAGAGGGGCCCGCCGGTGGCACCGGAGCACTCCCCCCGCTTCCAGCCGGCGGCACCGGATGAGTCCCGGGCCGGGAGGCGGGCATCACCGGATCGAGCCCGGGAGGCAGGGATTGCGCCGGTGACGTGGCACCGGGAGCGGGTGGAAAGAGAATCTGTGCTGTGCAGATCGGACAATCGACCTTGCGGCCATAGAACGTCTCGTCCCCGGACACTCTCTGACCGCACTTGGGACAGGCTACCTTGACCACCGACATGAAAAGCTGGGCTTTTCCAAACCAAGCAAACGATCTGCTCCGCTGCAAATGGTTTTCCTCCCGTCCGCAGCAGCGCCGGAGTCGCTCGCAGCCTCGGGCTCCGGCTCAACCCCGGCCGTTCCGCCCGGAACGGGGGAATTTCTTTCGCCCGCGATTCCCCGTCCGCCCGGTCCGGAGGGTCGACCGGCGCCGACCGGGCCTCCGATAGATCCGGGGAACGAACCGCGCTTTTTCCGAGAACACCGGTGCCAGGGAAGCCCGAGGCGTAACAGCCGCCGGGACGATGGTGCGATCGCCAAGCCCCGTGGCAACCGCCGGCTCCTCTGGATCGGGCTTCGGTTCCGCCGGCGTTTCCACGAAAAATTCGCACGCTCCCACCGGCACCGCGATCGGCTCCGGCGATGCCGCTTTCACGAAAAATTCGCAAGCTCCCACGGGCAGGACACTTTCCCCACCAGCCGCCGGTGCGGACACCGGCTCCACGTAGAATTCGCAGGCCCCCACGGGAATGGCTCCTGCGATCGCTTCCTCCGCCGGCTCTCTCGGGACAAAACCCAAGGCCGCAACATCGATCGGCTCGGTTGGATCGACGGTCGAGCCCACTTCGGCCGCTTCTTCTTCCACCCACTCCTCTTGCTCGCCCCAGTCCTCTTCGGCTTCCGCGAACTCCTCCGTTTCCTCCGTTTCCTCCCCCTCGAGCACCTCGACTTCCTCCCAGACCTCTTCCTCGACCCACTCCTCTTCGACCCACTCCTCCTCGTCGCCTGCAGCTTCCTCCCAGGAATCCTCGGCTCCCTCAAACTCGAGCGCGGCGATCATGCCCCCATCGGGCAGCGCCAGATCTCCTACCATGGACGCTTCGCCCATGACCGTCCGGGGACTCCGTGCCAGGACGCGCGTCCGGTCCGGTCCTTTAACCTCGTAACGAATGCCGCCCCAGGTGACCCGAGCCATGAACCAGGTGCTGAAGATGATGAGTCCGTGCAGCAGCATCCACACCGGGGTGAGAAAGTGCTCCAGCCACGAGGTCGCCGCAATCCGCCGGTAGGTGTTGCGGTCCGATCCGAACAACCTACGGTAGATGCTCTCCCGCGTCATGGCGCGCACCTGGTCGAAAAGGGTGACCAGAATCAGCGGAACCCAGGCAAAGAGATAACCCATCGCCACCGCCGCGATCGCCGAGCCGAGGGCGGTGAGGTAGAGGAGAAAAATGACATTCACCCAGAAATAGGTGATCGGCGCATAGACGCGCACCTGAAAATACTGACGGCGGGCGAACTCGAAAAACTGCCCCCAGGTAAAATCAATCTCGGTGGGCCGGACCAGGCTGCGCACGAAGCCCAACCGGTAGCCCTCTCTCTTTGCCTCCTTGCCGAGCCGGAGATCGTCGTTGAGGGATCCCCGGAAAAGTCCCGGCACGTCGAGATCCTCGAACGCACTCCGGCTGATCGCCATCGATCCCCCCCAGGGCATGCTCTCCCTGGGCTTCCCGCCCTGGGTGGTCACCGAGGCGTTGATCACCGAGGCGAACTGGTTGGAGAGACGGGCGCGGGATGGAACGAGCCAGCGGTAGGTGGTCGCCGGATCATGGGTGCCCCGGTTGATCGGGGCGGTCAGCCGGGCCAGCCAGTCGGGCGGACACACGATGTCGGCATCGACGAAAACGATGACCTCGTCGGTGTCCTCCAGATGCTCGAAGGCGGCCAGTTCATTCCAGACTTTCTGTCCGTGATCCTCGGCCTGTCCTGCGACGATGAGCCGCACCTCCTGCAGTCCGGCCGAGTCTTCCGGGGGCAACCACGCGGGGTAGGTCATCGAGATGCCGAACTGCTCCATGAGCCACTCGGCCGCGGGATCGTCCATCGATTCCACCGCGACAAGCAGCCGATAGCTTTCGTATTTCTGTTCGATGAGAGACTGAAAAAACGCCGCGGTGTGCCGGGCGGTCACCCCCTTGATCGGGACGATAACCGCGGCGGGCCGTTGAACCCCCGACCCATCGCCCCAGCGGCGCCGCTCCCGCGCCATGCCGAGCCGAAACTCGATCACCCGGGCCAGCGCGACGAAGACAAGCAGCACCCAGAGCCCCCAAAATACCCACAAAAACCGCTCGAACATCGTGCCTTCCGGCTGATACTTTTCGAGCCAGTCTTCCAGGAAGGTCAGGGCATCCTCCAGCAACGTCAGATATCTTTCCATGAGAGTCGTCGAGACAGAAAACTTAACGAAAATCTATCATTTCGGCGACGTCGAGGTAACCGCCCTGAACGGGATCAATCTGGAAATCGAGGAGCATGAATTCATCGCCGTCTGGGGGCCGTCCGGCTCGGGAAAATCGACCCTTTGCAACCTCATCGGCCTGTTGGACGTCCCGACCGACGGGAACGTGCGAATTCGCGAGCAGCCCGTGGCCTCGTTAAGTGATGCCAAAAGGAGCGAATTACGCAACCAATACATTGGTTTTGTCTTCCAGAATTTCAACTTGGTGCCGGTGTTGTCGGCGCTGGAGAATGTGATGCTCCCCCTGCAGATCCAGGGGGTCCCGAAGGCGGCGGCGAGAGCCAAGGCGGAGGGGCTTCTCGACGAGGTGGGGCTGTCCGACCGCATGGGGCATCGCCCCCAGAAGCTGAGCGGCGGCCAGCAGCAACGTGTCGCCATCGCCCGTGCCCTCATCACCGATCCCCTGCTCGTCATTGCCGACGAACCCACCGCCAATCTCGACACCTCCAGCGCCAACCGCATCGTCAACCTGATGCGCAGCATCAATGAAAACCGCGGGGCCGCCTTCGTCTTCTCGACCCACGACGAACGGCTTCTCGACCGGGTCGACCGCAAGATTCACCTCCGCGACGGAACCATCGTCGAGGACGTGAGGAATCGGCCCTCGCCGCAAGGAACCGCATCCACCACGCCCCTGCCGACCGATCCGGGAGCGGAAGTTTGAAGCCATCCCGGGGAAACCTCCCCGACATCCTCCCTTGCTATCCGGCCGGACACCGGGGACAATCCGACAGGGTGCAGCAGGCCAGCGAACCGGGTGGGGTTGTCGAACCGAAAAGACTTAGCGGATGGCCCGTCAAGCGCCACGCCGTTTGCGCAACTTCGGAGCTTCAGCACACACGGTCACTCCGGTCGAGCGCCCGGCTCTGGTGAGCCTTCGGCCGGCTGGACAGCGGGATCGGCCTTCGCTTCCTCTCCTCCAGTGTCGGGAGAACTCTCCGCGGCATCACCCTCGGGGGTTTCAACCGCTGCCGGGAACTCGCTGGCCGAGGCTTCGCTTTCCCCTTCGGCCTCCTCCATGGCGTCGGCTTCCCCGGCCTCCTCTACTGCGCCGTCATTACCGCCGCCGTCTTCCGGGCCCGAGCCGGTCTCTTCCTTCATTTCGGTCGATGTTGCGGGTGCGGGAGAGGGCAGCGGCGGAGAGGCGCCGGCATCGCTCGGATCCGCCTCTTCTTCCCCTTCCTCTTTCTCCGCGAGCAACTCAGACCGCTTCTTGGCGATGCTGTCGACCACAAAACTCCTCACTTTGAAGACCCGCCCCTCGAGCCGCTTTTCCTCGGCGAGCTTTCTCTTCTTTTCCTCGAGTTCGTCGGCAAATTCCTGGTCCAGCCGCGCTTTCTCCTCGTCAGACTCCTCTTCTCCGGGCTCGCGGGCCTCAGGGAAATCGCCCGACACCTTAACCGTGAGCGGCAAATCGTTGAGATCGCTCTTCTCTCCGGCGGCAATCACGTAAGTGAACCCGGGAAAGGCCTCGATCGTGAAGACGAACTTCTCGGGCTCCACCGCCTCTTCACCCACGAGCACGTCCTCGAATCGGGGGCTGCTGAAGGCGGTCTTCATGCTTGTCACCTTGGTCTGATCCAGCTCTTCGCCCTCCTTCGCGTCCACCAGAGAAAAATCGGCGGTCAGTTCCTCGCGCGTCAGCTTCCAGTCGTCCTCGGGATTCCCTGTCTGCAGAGCGATCGAGCGGATCTCCGATACCTCGAAGAAGCTGTCGTCGAGCCACTCCGATGGCTCCACCTCGGCGTCATCGAAGGTCTCTCCCACGATGAACACCGCGTTGCTGTCGCCCTTCTTCACGTAGCGTCCCGCATCCGTCATCATCATGCCGCCGCCGAAAGGATTCGGCCGGCCCTCGGAGGTCTCGTGCACCTTGCCCAGCCAGAGTGTGCCCAACTCCCTGTCCTCCGCGCCGCGCATCTCCAGAATGAGGGCAGCTTCGTCCTCGGCCGTCTCCTCCGCTTTGGGATCGAGCAGCTGCACCCGGCCAAACTGATCCCGGGCCAGGGGCACAGGCTGACCGATGTTGAGGTCCCAGACCTGCTGGATTAGTCCCGCGACCTTCTGCGTGTCCGCGGGGTAATCCTCGCGCTCTTTCACCTGCCAGAACTCTTCCCCCTTCTCGACCGTCAGTTCGCCATCCTTTCCCGTGATCCGGATCGACTCGACCTCGTTGATGGGGAAATCCGCGAAGACTTTCTTCTTCTCGTCGGTGGAACGCACCTCGGTGACCCCGCCCCGCGAGCCGGCACATTTCGCGATCATGACCACGAGCAGGATTACCAGCAGCAGCCCGATCAATTGGAGTAGCGTTTTCAGTCCCATGTCGTCTTGCTTTCTCTGTTAGCCTTAAGGTTTCTGTTGATGACACCTCAACGGGCCGCCGTCCTCGACTTGCGATAAACCGCCAGGGCGATGCCGGCGATGATGATGATGATCGGCATCCCGAGAAAGTTGGTGAACTTGAAGATCGCCTGCTTCCTCTTGAAATCGCGCGTCACGTCCTTCTCCAGCTCCCGGGTTTTCCGGCTGAACTCCGCAGACTCCTTCCGCAGCTTCTCGATTTCATCCTGCACCTCGGCGCTGAGAATGGCTTCATCGACGTTTTCCGGCGACTGGGAGAGCAATTGCTGGAGCCGGCTTTCCGCCTCTTCCCTCCTCTCGCGGAACGCGGCGAGGTCCTCGGCGAACTTTTCCTCGGCCTTGCGCAGCCACTCCGCCTGCCGGGTGAACGGACGCCGCACCGTGCTGCGGCTCCGCACGTTGATCAGGTCGGGATCGCCGGAGAGCTGCTCCACCGCATTCTGCACCAAGGTCAGGTTCTGGTTGAGCTGCTCGATCATCTCGATACCGAGACCGGGAATCTGCTGGCGACGAATGCAGATGGGGTCGTAGATGAAATCAACGTCGGCAAAGAGGAGCACCTGGCCCGGATTCACCGACTCCTTGAGCGACCCGTCGCCGGATTCCTCCTCGCCGGCGTCATCGGCCGCGCCATCCGCGCCCTCGGAGGCATCCTCCCCGGCTCCGTCACTTTCTTCGCCGGAATCCTCCGATTCGTCCCCTTCTTCGTCCTCCCTCGCGGGATCGCCCTCGGGAAACGCGGTGGAGAAGTTGCCGCTCAGACGGGCCACCAGCATCTTTTTCACGTTGGTCGGCTCAAACTCCCGACGGATCCGCTCCGTGCCCCCGTCCTGCGTGGGATCAGCGTCGAAGGAGTTCACCAGCTGGTTGACCGGCGAGGACTGCACCACCGGTTCAACCCGGATTCCCGCCGGAGCGGAGATGTCGAAGGCCCCGGGAGTCAGCATCGCCAAGTGGTTGAGCTGCTCGGAGATGATGTCCTGATTCGAGATCGCCTCGTCGTTCAGGGTGAGGAAGGTGGGAGAGAAGTTCCCCTGGCGGATGATCTCGGAGGCGAACTGCAGGTCGGCCAGAACCTGGGCGCTGTCGAATTTCACACCCCAGGCCGAGAAGAGTTTGTCCAGCGAGGAGGACGGCGGCGGTCCGCCCTGCGGCGGCATGCCGGGCATCTGAGGCTGTCCCCCGAGAGCCCGTGCGTAGAAGAAATTCGGGTCGACAAAGACGATCACGTTGCCTCCGCCCAGCAGATACTGGTCGATGGCATACTCTCCCTCCGGAGTGATGTCATAGGGGTGCAGCACCACCAGCGCCGCAGTATCTTCGGGGATGACGGCTGTGGTCGAGGGAATCACCTCCACGTTGTATTCCTGGTTCGTCTGCTGGTAAAAGACCCAGGGCTGCTGCGGCGGAGCCTGGAAGTTCGCCCCCATCCCGCCAGACACGGACAGCCCGGTCATGAAGCGGATGGTCTTTTCCTTCCCCCCGTGCACCGAGGAGATGGCCCGGATCAACTCGTATTCCAGGGTTTCCTCGTCGTCCGGATTGATGAAAGGGATCGTCTCCGCGGCATCGATGCATTTCACCGCGATCCCGAGATAGATCTCGTTGTTCGTCTCCCGCGAAATGGCCGGCCGGATGCCGTCGAGAGCGGCGGAATCCTCCGCATCGGTGTTGGGTTCGGGATTGAGTTTCTCCACCCGGAGCATGCGCATCCGCTTCTTCTCAAACTCTCCCGTCTCCGGGTTGGCCAGTTCGATCACCTTGGAGGGAGCCTTGCGCACGAATTCGTCGAGCCGCTCCTCCACCCGTCGGGCGCGGGCCAGCTCGCTGGGACTCATCACATCCCCGCTGTCAGTGGCGTAATAGCGAATGGTGACCGGAGTCTCCAGGCGGCGCAGGATGTTCCTGGTACCCTCCGACAGGGTGTACACCTTGTTTTCGGTCAGGTCGAGGCGCGCCCCGCCGAAAACTCCCGCCAGGGAGTTGATCAGCAGAACGATGAGAAACACGACGACCAGTCCGATGACGGCTACGGCGGTTCTACCGAGTTTGGCTTCGTTCATGGCGTTGGGAATAGGTAGGAAAAAGACGGTTTTCCCGGAGGGATCAGGCGCGGTGCATCCGGATCGCCACCGAGGTGGAGAAAAGACAAAAGGCGACGAAGGTCACAAAAAAGACGACATCCCTGAGCCCGAGCACTCCCTTGGCCAGCTCCGTAAAGTGCGGCATCACCCCAATCGCGTTGATCAGTTTCAGGATGGGCCAGAAGATGATCCAGAACCCCTTCAGGTTCATCAGCATGTTCGAGACCTGGGGAAATCCCGCCAGATAGATGACGATGCAGATCGCGAAGGAGATGAGGAAGGCGACCAGCTGGCTTCGCGACAGGGCCGAGAGCACCGACGTCACCGAAAGGAAACACATCGCCACGAGGAAGGTGGCCACGAAGCCGGTGAAGATGACCCCGTTGTCCGGGTTCCCCAGGTAGTTGATCGTCCACACAATGGGGAACGACAGCACCAGCATGAGAAAGATAACGGCGGCAGCAGCGAGAAACTTGCCCAGGATGGCGTGCCACGGAGCCACCGGCATAGTCAGGAGCAGCTCCATGGTCCCCTGCCGCTGCTCCTCGGACCAGATCCGCATCCCCACCGCCGGAACGATCAGGGCGAGGTAGAGCGGCATATACTGAAAGTAGGTATAGGTCAGACTGGCCTCCTGGCTCTCCAGCACGCCGAAGAAAAAGAAGGACATACCGTTGGACAGCCCGAGAAAAACCACGAAGAGCACGTAGGCGATGGGCGAGTTGAAATACCCCTTGAACTCGCGGTTGAAGATGGTGCGAATCTCCCGGGGAAATACATACTTCAGCAGAGCCCAGAAAATGCCCCCGATGATCACAGCCGGGAGCAGGAAGGTGAGGATCAGAGTTCCGGTAGCCGATATCATGTCAGGTAGGTTTCGTGGAGTGGATGAAATCAGTCTTCGCGATCGCTCTTCGTGATCTCCCGGAACAACTCGTCGAGACGACCGGGATCAACCGTCAGTTGGGTGACCGCCAGATTCTTCTCCTTGCAGAAATCAAAGATGGCCCGGGGCAGTTCGTCCCGCTTGCCCTCCGCCGGAGCGATCCGGACGTCCAGGCCGTTGTCGCCGGAGGAGAACGTCTCGATCTCGCCGGTCTCGGACAGTTTCTCCAAGCTCGCCAGGATCTCGCTCCCCTTCATCCCGGAGACCACGAGGTGCACCGTCCCGGCCCCCGATGACTTTGCCTTCAGTTCGTCGGGCGTCCCGTCGGCGATGATCCGGCCCCGGTCGATGATGATGGCCCGCGTGCACACCGCCTCGACCTCCTCGAGGATGTGGGTGGAGAAGATGATGGCCTTCTTTTCCCCCATCCGCTTGATCAGGCCCCGCACCTCGTGCTTCTGGCTGGGATCCAGGCCGTCGGTCGGCTCGTCCAGGATCAGCACCTCCGGATCGTGGATGATCGCCTGAGCCAGGCAGGTGCGGTGCCGGAAACCCTTCGAGAGGGTATCCACACTCTGCTGCCGGACCCGATCCAGAAAGCAGGTCTCGACCGCCGCATCCACCGCTTCCTCGATCTTGTCCGGGGCCACCCGGCGCATCGCCGCACAGAAACGGAGAAAGTCCTCCACCGTCATGTCGGAATACAGCGGGGCCGCCTCGGGGAGGTAGCCGATCTTCGATTTGGCCTCGATCTCCTGATCGACGATATCGGCACCGCCGATACTGACGAAACCGTCCGTCGGGGGCAGGAAGCCGGTGACCATCCGCATCGTGGTGGACTTGCCGGCACCGTTGGGCCCGAGAAAGCCGAGCACCTCGCCCTTGTCTACCTGGAAGGTCACGCCGTCCACCGCGACCTTGGGTCCGAAATGTTTACGCAGGCCTTTTACCTTTATCATTTTGGTATGGGATCGTGTGATCTGTTCCTTTATCGAAATCGATGCAAAAGACAGGAGCGGCTTCGATTGAACCCGCGGAAAGGCGGGGGCTAATCTTTCCAAAACCGGCGATTTGGCAAGGAAAATTTGCATTGTCATCTGGCGTTATCGGGCGGAGGTAGAGGCCCATGAAACTGGTTAGTTGGAACGTCAACGGGATCCGTGCCGTCATGGGCAAGGGCTTCCTCGATTTCGTCGAGGGGCACGCCCCGGATGTGGTGCTTCTGCAGGAGGTCAAGGCGTCCCGGGACCAGGTCGATTTTCCGGCGGATTTCGCCTGGGAGATCCACTGGAACGAGGCGGAAAAAAAGGGCTACGCCGGCACAGCCGCCCTCTCCCGCGAGCCCGTCCTCTCCGTCCGCCGGGGCATCGGCGTGGCAGAACACGACCGCGAAGGCCGGGTCCTCACCCTGGAATACCCCGAGTTCTTCCTGGTGAACGTGTACACGCCCAACGCCCAGGCCGAACTCCGTCGACTCGATTACCGCCTGGAGTGGGATCGCTGCTTCCGCGACTACCTCACATCCCTCGAGCAAACCCGCCCGGTCATCTTCTGCGGCGATCTCAATGTGGCCCACCGCGAGATCGACCTGGCCAGGCCCGCGGCCAATCGCCGCAACGCCGGCTTCACCGACGAGGAAAGGCAGAGCTTCTCCGCCCTGCTCGATGCCGGTTATGTGGATTCTTTCCGCCATTTTCATCCGGACGAACCCGACCACTACTCCTGGTGGAGCTACCGCGGCGGAGCCCGGGGACGGAATGTCGGATGGCGTCTCGATTACTTCGGCGTATCTCTCGCCATCCTCGACCGGGTCGCCTCGGCCTCGATCCTGACCGACGTGATGGGCTCGGACCATTGTCCGGTCGAACTCGTCGTCGCCTGAGTCACCCGCCGCAACCGGCCTCCTCGACGAAGCGACGACACAAGGCCAGATCTTTCTCTCCCGGGGCCGATTCCACTCCGCTGGCGACGTCGACCGCCGCCGGTCCCACCTCCGCCACGGCCCGGGCCACATTGTCCGGATGCAGTCCGCCGGCCAGGACGATGGACCGTCCGGGAAAACGCCTTACCGCCTCGGCGCCCAGCGCCCAGTCCATGGTGGCTCCGCTGCCCCCGTATTCGGCGGGCACGTAGGCGTCCAGGAGGATCGGACCTTCATAGGCCGCGACGAGATCGAGGCTGGAGGCATCCCTGACCCGCAGCGCCCGGTAGACGCGGTAACCTTCCCGCTGCAGGGCCCCCACCGCCTCCGGAGTCTCGTCCCCGTGCAGCTGGGCCCAGTCGATTCGCCCCCGGTCGAGCAGCCGCCGAATCGAGTCGGGCGCCTCGTTCACGAAGACGCCCACCCGGATCACGGACTCGCCCAGCGCGTCGAGCCACCCGGCATCGCCGGGCGCCAGATAGCGCTTGGATCCCGGCCAGAAATTGAAACCGATGGCGTGAACTCCCATGGCGGTCAGCGCCTCGGCCTGGGCCGGGGTGCGCACCCCGCAGATCTTGACCCGGACCCGTCCGTCGCAGGGAAAGAGATTGATGTCCATGGAAGGTTCACCGAACCCGGTCGAGGAGAAAGGGAAGCAACTTGCGAATCGGCATCCGCGTCTGCTCCATGGAATCACGGTCCCGCACCGTCACAGTGTTCTTTAGCGCGGGGTCCTCCTCTCCCAGCGTCTCGAAATCGACGGTGATGCAGTAGGGCGTGCCCGCCTCGTCCTGCCGCCGGTAGCGCCGCCCGATGGCTCCGGTCTCGTCGTAGGAGACCGTCATGTGCGGCAGGAGTTTCTCCCGAATCTGTCTCGCCTTCTTCACCAGTTCCGGCTTGTTCTTCAGCAAGGGCAGAACCGCCGCCTTGATCGGCGCGATCTTCGGGTCGAACCGCATCACCGTGCGGACCTCCTCCTTGCCCTTTTCATCGGTGACCGTCTCCTCGGCGTAGGCCTCGCAGATCAGGGCGAGGATGGTCCGGTCGCAGCCGGCGCTGGGTTCCACCACGTGAGGGACGAATCTCTCCTTTTTCACGTCGTCAAAATAATCCAGCGGTTTCTTGCTCGCCTCCTGGTGCTTGGTCAGATCGTAGTCGGTCCGATAGGCCACCCCCTCCAGTTCCTGGATGCCGAAGGGAAACTCGTATTCGATGTCGTAGGTGCGCTTCGAGTAGTGGGCCCTCTCCCCATCCGGCACGTCGAGCACGTGGAGCCGCTCCCGCGGTATCCCGATCTCCTCGTAAAAGGCGAGCCGCAACTCGAGCCACTCGTCGGTGAGCCTTATGCCGTCCTCGGGATGGCAGAAGTACTCGATCTCCATCTGCTCGAACTCTCGGGAACGGAAGGTGAAATTCCGCGGATTGATCTCGTTGCGGAAAGATTTGCCGATCTGTGCGATGCCGAAAGGCAGCTTGAGCCGATTGGTGTCAAGCACGTTCTTGAATTGGACGAAGATGGACTGCGCGGTCTCGGGCCGCAGATAGGCCACCGAACTCTCGTCCCCATCGTCGGCCGAGGCCCCCATGTGGGTCTTGAACATCAGGTTGAACTCGCGGGGCTCGGTGAGCAGCGATCCATTCTCCGGGTTGAACCGCGTGGTGTCCTCCACCTCCTCGGTCCGCTCGCCGGCCAGGGCGAGTTTCTTGGGAGAAATCTGCTTGTCGGAGAGGAACTGCGCGTAGTACTGGCGCGCTGTCTTCCGTGCCCTGTTCTCGTCCTGCCCTTCCTGAACCAGCACGGCGTAGGGTTTCTCCACCGACCATCCGCTCTCCTCGTGGGAGGCGCCGGTGAAATGGAAGACTGTCCCCGACTGCGGCTCGATGTTGTCCGCCCGAAACCGGGTCTTGCTCAGGAGACAGTCGCACATGGGATCGGAGAAGCCCCCCACGTGCCCCGAGGCCTTGAGGACCTCCTGGTGGGTGAGGATGGACCCGTCCATACCCACGATGTCGTCGCGCTCCTGCACGTTGCGGCGCCACCAGATCTCCTTGAGGTTGCGCTTCAGTTCGGCCCCGAGGGGACCGTAGTCCCAGCATCCGTTCAGTCCGCCGTAGATCTCACCGGACTGGAAGAGGAAGCCGCGGCTCTTGCAGAGACTCACGATATTTCTCATTTTTTCCGCGTTCTTTGTCGATGCTCCCTCGCTCATGGGCCGTGGGTTGAAATGGGAGAGCGCTAAAATAACGCGACGTCGCTCGACGCAAGGGAAAAGACGGAGGGGACCCGCCCGATCTGCCGCCATCGATTTTCAAATTTTGTCCTTGAAATCTCGGGGCAGAACCGCTCTTCTTCACTGGTTACACCGACACACGCAGCAATGAAAAAGGTTTTCGCGATTTTCCTGGCGACCATTCTGGTTCCCACCTTCAACACTTTCGCCTGGGTGGGGGGCCCCTTCAGCAACAACAGTTTCACTCCAGAGGGGGACGACGGAATTTACGAGGCGGTGGCGGTGCCCGCGTTCGGTCAAGGATCGACGGGATTTACCGACACCTTTACCGGAGCCGGTGTCGGCGGCCCGGGGGTCAACGGAATCGGAATCTACCGGTGGGGGGTTTTCAACAACAACCCGGGAGGCATCACCTTCACCACGGGAACGCTGGGGTTGAACGGAAACACCAGCAACGTCCAGTTCGGCGGCTTTGCTTCCGCTACCAGTCAGCATGTCTGGTACATCAATGGCGCCGTTTATTACGGACCCTGCTTCGGCACGGTGAATTCCGCTATCGACACGATACGCTGCGTGGGCAACGCGACCAGCTCCACACCAACGGCTACCGATGCGGTGGGTAACCTGAATGCCCCCACCCTGAGCATCGCCGCGCCTACCGATACGGGAGCTTTCTGCAACTCCTACTTCACTGCGCAAATCAACAGAAACAACCCCTTCCACTACGCCACCAGGAATTTCGAAGGCTTCGGCCAAGTCACTTTGAGTTTTGATCAGACGGATGATTCCGGTGCAAACCTCCCGCCCGGGGTTGCTCCCGACAACGGCTATTCGTTTCCCATCTTCGTTTTCGGGAGTCGGGTGAGTCTACAGGTGACGGGGTAACCCCCCTTCACCGTGCCAGCCCCTTGGCCTCCCGAAATCGCACCCCCCGATCATAACCCCGCATGGGATGGTCTTGCTCCCGCTCTAATTCCCGGGCCTTTTCCCTGCTCGAAATCATCGTTGCTATCGCGGTGATCGGAGTTCTCGTCGGGATCTCCATTCCCCTCTACCGCAATTTCATCCAGAGGGCCCACAAGGCGGCCTGCATCTCCCACCTGCGAACCCTGCATTCCGCCTTCGCCACCGCGATTCAGGACCAGGGACACTGGCCCCAGATCCCCTTGGGCGAGGGAGAATGGAACGAGAGCCGCTACTTCCAATGGTGGGTTGACGAGATGGAACAGTACGGCATCGCCGAGGATGTCTGGCGCTGTCCCGCAGACAAGAAAGCCATCGAACTTTCCAAGCGCTTCGATGATTCCCCCGAGGATTTCTACACCGGCTCCTACGTGCCCTCGCGCTTCGACGACAACTCCAATTCACCCTTCCGCTACAACCAGCCCTGGCTCGTCGAGCGCAGCCCGAACCATAACGGCAGGGCTCACATCCTCATGCCGGACGGCTCGGTCTCCGAGCACACCAATCCCTTCGCCGGTCGGTGAAACCAAGGTGCCGGGTTGAGATCCGATCCGGCTTCCGTTCCCACCTGAGTTCCGTCCCGCAGGGCGGCAGAACTATCCGAGGAAAACTCTGGAGTTCGACCCGATTTTCTCTAAGCTGCCGGAGTCTTCATCCCCACGCACTTCTTTTCCACCCGGAACCCCGTGAGAATGGCAACCGCTTCCGCATTTGTCGGCATCGATCTCGGCACCAGCACGTCCGCGATCGCCCATATTCGCTCCGACGGCAATCCCGAAATCGTGCCCAACTGCGATGGAGAACGCCTCACTCCATCGGTGGTTTTCTTCGACCAGTTTGAGGGGGTGAAATTGATCGGCTCCGCTGCAAAAGACGGCGGTGACCCCGACCGGACCGTACAGCACATCAAACGTCACATGGACGATCCGGATTACCTCGTGGAGATCGACGGACAGCAGTGGAGCCCCACGGAAATCTCGGCGATGATTCTCTCCAAGCTGAAGACCGACGCCTCGAAGGTGATCGGACCGATCGAGGATGTGGTCCTCACCGTCCCGGCCAACTTCAACGAACTGGCCCGCAAGGCCACCGTGGCCGCGGGCCGGCTGGCCGGACTGAACGTGACCCGCATCGTCAATGAACCCACTGCGGCGGCTCTCTACTACGCCCATTCCCGCGACGTCACCGGACGCGTCATGGTCTTTGATCTCGGGGGCGGCACCCTCGACATCACGGTGCTGGAGATCGAGGGAGACCGAGTCGACATCCTCCTCTCCGAGGGTGCCCGTCACCTCGGCGGGTGCGATTTCGACGAGGCCCTGGTCGGCCTGATCGCCCGGGAATACGAGAACAAACACGGACGGGAACTGAAGCTCTCCCCCTACCAGCAGCGGCGCATGCTCTCCCTGGCCGAGGACTCGAAGAAAAAGCTGAGCAAGCTGAACGTGGTCTCGGAGACCTTCGCCACGGAGAACGAGGGACTGGTCCGGATCGAGATCACCCGCCCGGCCTTCGAGGACGCCATCCGGCGACTGCTGGTGCGGACCCGTATGCTGGTGGAACAGGGTCTGGATTCGCTCGACCTCGAACCCGACGAGATCGATCACGTCCTCCTCGTCGGCGGCAGCACGCGGGTGCCCCGGGTGCAACGCATTCTTGAGGATCAGTTCGGGCGCCCCCCGGTGTCGTGCGGGAACGTGGACGAATGTGTCGCCCTCGGTGCGGCGCTTTTCGCCAAGAAGGCGCTCGACGTCTCGGAGGTGTGCAACCACGGGTATGGCACGCTCGCCCTCATCGAGGATGCCGCCACCGGAGAGGCGCAGGTGCAGAACTCGGTGGTCATTCCCAAAAACACCCCGATTCCCTGTTCCATGTCTCAGACCTACCTGACCTCGGAGGACAATGAGCGTTTCATCGAGGTCGAGATCACCCAGGGCGAGGATCCCGACCCCCGGTATGTGGACGTCATTGGCAAGATATCCCTGGAGGTGCCACCGGACCGGCCTGCCGGATGCGAGGTCACGGTGACCTACAGCTACGACGAGAACCAGAGGGTCCGGGCCGAGGTTTATGATGCGGACTCTGGATTGCGCCAGGAGGTCGCTATCGAGTATCGGGGCAAGGGTCTCTTGACGGACCAGGAAATTCAGCGCAAGTCGGCCTACCTGAAGCAGGTCAGGATCGCCTGAGAAGCCACCACCGCACCGAGACATGTTTCGCAAGCTGTTCCAGAAGAGGAGAAAGAGGGACGGGAGTCCGCCGGGGGCATCGGCGAAGACGTCGGGGCGCCAGCGGAGGTTGGCGCCGGACAAGACGCCGGAGGAACTCTGCGGAATCGACCCTGACACGATGTCGCGGGAGACCATCCGCCACATTCTTGCGGCCCTGCACAAGCGTCACAACGCGGCGGCGAGCAGTCTGAATCCGTTGCTTCGCGCCGAGGCCCGGGACATGCTCGACGCCATCGTGGAGTGTCGCATCAAGTACGTGGACGACGGCATCTGATCGGTCGACGCTCTGAAGGGGGCGAATGGGCCAAAATGGGGGGCTCGCTCATTCGGATTCGCATTGGCGCGGTGCGCTTTCGGGGATGGCAAGGAGTTGCTCGAAGGCCGAGGAGGCGTCTCTTGAAGGCCGCGGTTTGTTGGCCCCGGGGAACTCAGGATTGAAATCTGGGGCTATGCAAAGCGCTGCTTTCGCCATCGGTCTCTGACGCGGATCGAATCGTTCCCGAAGCTCCAAAGCCTTCCGCCGAACCCATTTTCGGAAGATCAAGTCGCCCCGTCAATCGTCCTGTCCCCTT
>CAZLUZ010000097.1:0-19357 GCA_964562825.1 uncultured Akkermansia sp. | reverse complement strand
GGGTGGTGGTGCGGTTCGATGGGTCGGAAAGGGTTGAGTGGAAGACAGTGCGGGGCAGGTGGCGGAGACAAGGGGTCGGTCCGGACGCCCGACAGGGTTCATTCCCAGACCGTACCCCCTTGCGCCGCGGTCAGGAATCGGTTTTTTCGTTTTCCGCCTCCGCGTGGTGCCCGACCGGAGCCGCGTCCGCATAGGGGGAGACCTCCGCGACGTGGAAGGCTGTGGCGTTGACGAGGAGATTCTCCGGATTCGAGCCCTCGGCGATGGTTCCTTTCACGGTGACGAAGCTCAGTTCCTCGAGACCGCGATAGCCCCGGAGACCTGTCTTGATGAGAGCCCCGTTCTCGTCGAGAAACTGGATCGTAGTGATCGATTTCCTGAGCACGTCGGGATCGTCGCAGCAGTTGTCCCAGGGGGTGGGGCACCCGTCACCGGGGATGCGGTTGCAGGGGGTGATCCTGGTGGGGTCTCCCAGGGTCACGATGGCGCGGCCTTCGACGAAGGGTTCGAGCCGCCCCATGACCTCGCCCGAGAGGACGACTTCGCGGCCCGGAGTCGGGTCCCGAAAGACCTCGGAGATCTGGCTGGCACCGGTGGGAGGCTCGGCGACCGCGAAGGTGTCGAGCGGGGAGCCGGTGCTTGTCTCGGTGGCGGCCTTTTCCGGGCCGGAGCAGGAAGCGAGGCCCAGGGCCGCGCCGATGGCGATGAGATGGAACGTTTTGTTTGTCATGGTTTTTTGTCTTGGGAGTTGGGGTTATGAGGACCGCAATGCCGCGGGCAGAGCGGGTGCCAGCGTTCGCCAGGCAGGAGGCAGGATTCCCAGGATGCCCAGGAAAATCCCAACCCCCAGCCCGGTGAGGATGACTGGCGGGGAGAGGTCGAGACGAAAGGTCCCGATGGAAAAGGGGACGGTGACACCGTCGAGGAAGAACAGGGCCAGGACGAGGGCAGCCAGGGTGCCGCTGAGCGTGGCGAGAAGCGACTCCTGGACCAGGGAGAAAAAGATGGCGGCACGGGTGAAACCGATGGACTGCAGGGTGGCCAGCTCGCGGATCCGGGAAGCGAAAGCCGCGTAGAGGGTGTTGAGTCCGCCGAAGACGGCCCCGGCGGCCACCAGCGAAGCGGTCAGCCACGTCATCGCTCGGATCGGGGCGTAGAAGGCGGCCAGTTTGCCATAGTAGACATCCTCGGGGATGGCGGCCAGTTCGAGATCGTTCCGCTGCAGGGCAAAGACCTCCACGTCGTCCGGGTCGGCCTCGTCGAGGCGCAGAATCACGGTGGAGAGGGTCTCCCGCTGCGTCAGGGTGGCGAGATCGTTGCGGTCGAACCAGACCTCCGACTCCAGGACCGTCCCCGGGGCGACGAAGCGGCCCGAGACGGTGAACTCGGCATCGCCGAAGGCCACGGTCTCGCCCGCAGCGAGTTCCGCCTCGGGCACCCCGAGCTTGCGGTGGGCCAGCACGCCGGCGGCAACCTCTCCCGGACCGGGAAAATCTCCCTCGATCAGCCGAACCGAGTCGTGGACCATCAGGGATTTTTCCGTGACCCCGCGGAGCAGCGCCTGGGCCTCGGTGCCGGATCGGGTGGAGAGGGGCGCCTGGTAGACGATCTCTCCCGAGACGGCGGCCTGGCCGAGAAAACTGCGGAGGCCGCGGATCGCGGTGGCGGCGATCGCCTCGACCTCGAGACGCACCTCGGAGCGCTCGATGGATTCCTCCGATCCCTTGCCCACGAGGAGGACATTCTCCGGGGAGCCGGAGGCGGATAACACCCCCGCCATGCCCTGCTCCAGGGCGGTCGCCGCCATGAGGAGAAAGACGACCAGCGCCGATCCGCCGACCGTCTGGAGCAGGCGGCCCGGGTCGCGGAACAGGTTGCGGACGGCGTAGGTGAAGGGAAGCATGGGCTCAGGCGTTCAGCGTCTGGATGAGGGGTTTCGAGGCGGCTTTCCACGCCGGATAGAGCGAGGCTGCGAGTCCCAGAGCGAAGGCGATGACAAGGGCCCGCACGAGCACCGCGACGGAAGGCGCGATCGCCAGGGTCAGCCCCTCGTTGCCCATGGTGAAGGCCTGGAAGTGAAAAAAAACAAAGGCCCCCGCGATCCCAGCGACGCCGCCGGCGAGGCCGAGGAGGATGCCCTCGGTCACCACGAGACGGCTGATCTGGAGCCGGGAAAAACCGATGGTCTGCAGGACGGCGGTTTCCCGCACCCGCCCCCGCACGATGAGGAGCAGGGCGTTGGCCACCAGACCGAGCACGGCGATGACCGCGCCCAGCCCGAGCCACCGGGTAAAGCGGATCAACTCGATCATCTGCCGCGCCGTCTCCGCGAAAAAGGCCTTTTCCGGCCTGGTGTCGGTGGGCTGTTGATCCGCGCGGAAGGTCTCGTCGATGGCGGCGGCGACTTCATCGAGTCGGTCCGCCGATGCCACCTTCACGTTGAACTGGGTCACGATCCCGAGCCCGACCCGCGATGCCTGCTGGAGGAAGGGGAGGTGCACGTAGGCCACGTTGTTGTCCTGGGGCGAGTTCGACTCCACGATAGCGGCGACGGATACATTCACCCCGACCGCCTCGAATTTGTCCCCCGGCTTGAGGCCCCTCCGCCGGGCAAAGTGTTTGCCCACCAGGGCCGCGTCGCCCCGCGCGAGAAAATCGTCATACGAGCCCTCCAGGAGGGTCAGTCCCGGATTGTATCGGCGCAGCTCCTCGGGAGGTACGCCTCGAAAGGTGATGACGTCGAGCGAGGCGCCGCAGTTGTTGACCGTGATCTTGATGGGGATCACCTCCCGGACGCCCGGGATCTTCCGGATCGTCGAGGCGTAGTGCTCCGGCAAGCGGGAGGTCGAAGGGCAGAATCGGTTTTCCCGATAGACGACCAGGGTGGTGTCGTCGGCCGAGGCCTGGGTGGCTCGCGACAGGGATTGCTGCATCGTTTCGACGGCGGAAAAGAGAAACATGCCCGACGCCACACCGAGCACGGTGAGCAGGGTGCGGATCCGGTGACGGACCAGGTTTTTGGTGGAGAGGAGGAGAAATTTCATGCGATGAGTTTTCCTTTTTCGAGGTGGAGCGTGCGCCGGGCCGCGGCGGCCGCCTTGGGATCGTGGGTCACCATCACCACCGTCTTGCCGTGTTCCCCCGCGAGCGTCCGGAGGAGGTCGAGGATGCCGTCGGCCGATTCCCGGTCGAGGTCGCCGGTCGGTTCGTCGGCCACGACGAGACCGGGATCGTGCACGATGGCGCGGGCGATGGCGACTCGTTGTTCCTGTCCTCCGGACAGTTCGGTGGGTCGATGGTGGGAGCGTTCCGTCAGACCGACGAGGTCGAGGGCGGTGTGCACCTTGCGCCGCCGCTCCCCGCGGGAGATCGGCTGGAGGAGCAGGGGAAGCTCGACATTCTCGAAAGCCGTCAGGATGGGAATGAGATGGTAGAGTTGAAAGATGTAGCCCACGTGTCGCGAGCGCCAGCGGGTCAGCCGTGACCGGCCCAGCTCCGCGAGGTCGTGGCCATCGACCTGGAGAATCCCGGCGGTGGGGGAATCGATTCCGGCGATCAGGTTGAGCAGGGTGGTCTTGCCCGAACCCGACGGCCCCATCAGGGCGAGAAACTCGCCCGCCTCCACGTCGAGGGAGAGATCCTCGAGCGGGGTGATCCGGCTGTTCCCTTTCCGGTAGGACTTGGTCAAATTGCGGATGTGAATGAAGGACGACATGATCAATCGGAGGAAATCACCCGGACGCGAGCGCCCGGGGTGAGGGTTTCGTGGGGAGGCAGGATGACTCGTTCCCCGGCCCGGATCCCGCTCCGGACGAGGACGTGTCCGTCGCGTTTTTCTCGGCCGACCTCGACGCTGCGAACCTCGGCGGTCTCCTCGGGGGAGACGACCCAGAGGCGACCGTCGTCGGCAAGCGCCTCCTCGGGGACGAAGTGGGCCAGTCGACCGGGAGCGGACGAAGCCGTGCGGGGATTCTCCGATGAAGCCGGCGGAGCAAAGAATTTGCCGCGGACCAGCATCTCAGGACGGAGCCGCGGATCGGGATTCTCGATGGAGGCCTTCACCTGCAGGGTGTTTCGCTGGAGGTCCGCCTCTCCGGTGACGCGAGTCACGCTGCCCCTGAGGGTCACGTCGGCGAGAAGGTCGGTCGTCATTTCCACCGGCATCCCCAGTTGGATGGCCGAAGCCTCGGACAGGGGGACATCGATGCGCGCCTGGAGGTTGTTCGGATCAAAAATCTCGACGATGAAAGCGGATTTGGGGTCGTCCATGCGGAGGAGCCGCTTCTGACCGGGAGCGGCGTGGAGGTGCAGGACCACCCCGTCCATGGGGGAATGGATGGTGTGTCGGTCGAGGTCGAGCCGGGCTCTGTCCCGGGCCACCTCGGCCTCGAGCAGAGTTTTCTCCATGGCTTCGATCTGGAAGCGGATGGTTTCCAGCTCGGCATCGATCGCGGGGATGCCGGAGCGGACCTCCTCGACGCGGGCCCTCTGCTGTGCCACCTGCAACTCGGCCGCACGGATGTCGCGGGCAGGCACGCTGCCACGCCGGAGCGATGCGAGCCTCTCGAACTGGTCCACCCGTTCGTCGAGGAGGGCCGTTTCCGAGGCGACCCGCTTTTCCAGGCCAACGCGTCTCGCCTCGGCCGCGGGGATGCGGGATCGCTGCGCCGCGATTTCGGCCCGCAGGGTCTCGATCCGGGATTCCGCCTCGGCGAGGTCGAGACGGGCGTCTTCATCGATCAGGGTGGCGAGCAGTTGCCCGCTGGTCACGTTCTCCCCGGCCAGGACATGGACCGTTTCCACCGTGCCGTCGGTCAGGGTGGGAACCGCAATGATATAGGGGTCGGGTTCGATCCAACCCGAGGCCTGGAAGAGCAGGGGCCCCGGTCCGGCCTCCACCCGGGATCCCGGCGTCTCCTGAACCGCGATGGAGTCACCCGTGCGGACACTGATCACGGGAGCCGTCCTCACCGGCAGGGCGGGGAGCAGTCGCTCCCCGAAAAGCAGGCCGAAGATGAGAAGAAACCCGGCAAGAAGCCCCCCGGGAAGCAGCCACCATGGTGCGCGACCGCGCACCCGGGCGGGTGAACCGCCGGGAGAGGACAGAGAATCCAAGGCTGATGGATTGGAGATCGGCATGGGTGGGTAAGATTCATCGACAGAAGGCACATCGGGCCCCGGCAAAGCGGTGCCGGAACCCGGCAAAGCGAGTCGCGAGTCAAATCCACCCGATCAGATGCGGGCGCGACAGAGCTGTCGCAGGAGGTCCACCCCGAAAAAGGGCGGAGGAGCGTTGGCGCAGGGGGTGCGCTGGAAGTCGGCTCCCTGCGTTGTGCCGAGGGATACCATGGGAGAAGGCCCGGGCAGGGAGGCGTCGGGAGAAGCGGGCTTTGGTTCAGCCGAGGCGAGACCGCTCCAGCAGAAGTCGTCGCAGTCGAGGTGGAGATAATTGTGGCACGATCCCTCACCAGACTGACATGGGCACCCGCTCTCGCCGGCATCTTCCTCGCAGGGGCACGACGAGAAGTAGAGCGCGTCGTGGTGGGGACAAAAACCCAGCACGAGATTCTGAAGCGCCAGGACCGCCAGAGCGGCCAGGCAGGTCAGACATCTCGAAATTGGGATACTCATTCCCTTATGACGTTGGATGAGGCGGGGCGATGCGTCAAGTCGCGAAACTTGATTATCCAGATAGCTTAATCAAGACGCCGTTTCGGTGAGCGCGGAAAAGGCGAAGTCACACCAACGTTTTTTGAGACAATTTCTCAGCAAAGCGTGTTCACTTTGTGCGATTTTTGCATTTACAAAAGGCTCCCCCACTGGCAACGCTTTAGGTTTGCCGGGACTGGGCGGAGTCGGGACGCGAAGACTCCGCCACCTGAGCAAATCCTCCACCCCTCCTTTTTCATGAAAAATCTGGCCTCTCGCCTGCGACAGAAATTTTTCCAGAGTCTTCTGGTCGCTCTCACCCCAGCGATGATCCTGCTGCCCACGGCCGTTTCGGCGAACCCGAGCGGGGCGTCGGTGGCGGCTGGGGCGGTCAATTTCAACGGGCTTGGCACCTCGAGCCTGACGATCCACCAGAACTCCGCCACCGCGATCATCAACTGGCAGAATTTTTCCATCGGAGCCGGAGAGATCACCCAGTTTGTCCAGCCGGGCGCGTCCTCGCTGGCGATCAACCGGGTGGTCAGCGGCAATCCCTCGGCGATCTACGGCCAACTCACGGCCAACGGCGGGGTCATGGTGATCAACCCCAACGGGGTCCTGGTCGGGCCCAGCGGGGTGATTGACGTGGGAGGGGCTCTCACCCTTTCCACCCTGGATGCGACCAACCGGGATCTCCTCGACGGCGGCAGCACGACTTTCTCGGGCAGAGGCTCCGCCGGGGTGTCCAACTTCGGAGCGATCTCGGGTCAGGACGTGGTCCTGCTGGGCAATTTTATTTCCAACGCCGGTTCGATCGTGGCGGACCGCTCCGTGGCACTCGGCGCAGGAGGCGACATCGTCCTGAGCCGCACCGCCGACGGAGCCACCATCTCTGTCCGAGGAGGCGGCGCCGGTGGTGCCGTCGGGATCGAGAACACCGGGAGCGTCACGGGAGGAAACGTGGAGATGGCCACGCACGGAAATTCCTACGCTCTGGGCATCAACAACCAGGGCGTGGCGCGGGCTTCGGCATACAATTTCAGCGGAGGTCGTCTCACCCTCCGCGCCGGTTCGGGAGGTCGCATGGTCAATACCGGGCAACTCTACGCCCGCAGGCAGGATGGCTCGGGAGGACAGATTCAAGTGTCCGGCGAAGACGTCACCATCGGCTCCGGCCGCGTCGATGCCTCCGGTGCCCCCGGCATGGATGGCGGGACCGTCGAGGTCACGGCCAGCGACATCACCGTCGGCTCCGACGCTCTCATCATCGCGGACGGGGAGAATGCCGGCTCGATCAATCTCCAGGCTTCCGGTCGCACTGAGGTGGGAGGCCAGGTTTCCGCGAGGGGAATCGGCAACGGAGGACAGGTCGATCTCCAGGGCGATATGGTTTCGGTGGAGGCCACCGCCCTGGTGGACGCATCGGGGGGAGTCGGTGGCCGGATCCGCGCCGGAGGGGGATTTCAGGGAAATGACGCCGATATGATCAATTCTTCCGCCACGGAGGTGGCCGAAGGGGCCCTGCTCATCGCCGACGGTGAGTCGGGAGACGGCGGAGAGGTCATCGTGTGGTCCGATGGGGACACGCTCTTCGCGGGCGAAGTGTCGGCCCGGGCGAAAGGGGTGGTGGGTAACGGGGGATTCGTCGAGGTTTCCGGCCGGAGCTGGCTCAGTTTCTTCGGCTTCGCCAACACTTCGGCAGCGAATGGCATCACCGGCACCCTGCTCCTCGACCCCTCCAACGTGGTCATCGGACCGACGGGCACCGTGACCATGACCGATGCCGCCCTGGTCGCCGCGGTGCTCAACAGCAATGTGGTGATTCACACCTCATCCGGCGGCACCGCGGAGGGCGACATCACGATCAATCCGGGCTCGGACATTCAGTATGACAGCCCGAATTCGCTGGCCTTTTTCGCGCACCGAAACATTTTCGTGAACGGCGACGTGAAAAACCACGGCACCACAGACACGGCATTCGCCGGAACGGGTAACATCACCCTGTTTGCGGGGTGGGACGGCACCGGGGCGGAGAATTTCGGATTTGATCCCGATGCGGCGACGTTCGGGGCGAGCGATCCCAATATCTCGGCGGCGGACATTCTGAGCGGCACCTACGGCCAATGGGGACAGAATGCGGGCTCGATTTTCATCAACGATGCCGCCCAGGAACCGGTTGAGGTGGGAAGTGCCCGAGGCGAGACGAACGCTTTCTCCTCGCTCTTTGTTCTCACCGGCGGCGAAACCAACGGGGAGTTCTCCCAGTTCGGCTACCGCCGGGAGAACGACACGCGGGGCACGGCTCCCACGGCTTCGGGGACGATCAACACCGGACTGGACCTCGATTTCGACACGGGGGTGACGGGCAACATCAATGTCTACGGAGACGAGGGTGTTTTCCTGGTGCAGGACCCGGGTTCGGACGATGCCGATGGCGTGAAGAATCATGCCCGGACCTATGTCATGATTGGCCACGGAGGGTTGCGTTCAGATGCCAACGACGTGGATAACCGGGGGGGGAGCGACTTCGGCAGCGACTCCGGAAATGTCACGGTGGGCAACGGGGACAATCACGGAAACATCACCGTGATGACGAATGGAGTGCTGCAGGTTCAGGCTCCGAGAAACCAGGGCTATGCAATGGTGGGGCACGGCGGCCTTGGGTCTGCCGACCCCAACTCGAACCGAGACTTTGTGGTTTCGGATCGTACCGCCCAGAACAACAATTTCCGGACGACGCATATCTTCGGCAATATGACCGGGGACATCACGATCGAGGCCGGCCAGATCGATCTGGAGGCGGGCCGGTATAGTGATTCGCATGCTCAGATCGGACACGGGGGCAATCAGGTCCGCGGCGAGCACTCGGGCAACATCGACATCACCACCACGCTGGGCGGCCTGCGCGCCCGCGCCGCCCCGGACTCGGCATCCGGAGGTCCCGCCAACTCGAACGACTGGCGGTGGACGAACAACCGCGCCCGCTCTTACGTTCAGGTAGGACACGGCGGGTTCAACTCGGATTTCGTCTTCGTGGACACTCTCGGAGCTCCCGGCACGGCCGGAGGTGTCGCGGGTCAGGGAACGGACCCCTACGACACCAGCGGGGCCGTTCAGAGGCCCGACGACGCCAACGGTGTGTTCATGGACGCAATCCCGCAGCGTCCCACCCTGCTCACCACGGGCAATGGGGACGAGGTGGTGAACGCGATCAGACCGGGTGACGGCATCCCGATCAACAACGTGCGGGGTGCCATCCGCGACAGCGACGGTGTCACTGGAATCGCCTTCGGACACAGCGGTGACATCACGATCAACTCTGCCGGCGACATTGAATTCGTTGCCTCGAACGGGAACATTGCCCATGCTCACCTGGGGCACGGGGGCAGCGAGACCCACGGAGATCATCGCGGCGATGTCACGGTCAATTCAGGCGGGGACGTCATCTTTACCCGGGAGGCTTTTCAGGTGAACGAGCGGGGGCGCGACATCACCAACCGCGGTGATCGTTCGCATGTGCAGATCGGTCACGGGGGCAACCGCTACGCCGGTGGGTCGATCGGCGACATCATGGTCAGCGCCGCCGGCAACGTGGAATTCTACGCGGGGCGGCAGGAGTCCTTCGCCCAGATCGGCCACGGCGGCCGCGGGGTAAACGGCACCGTCGACCAGGGCGGAGACCAGCGGACCATCTTGGCGAACGGCACCCACTCGGGTGACATCACCGTGGACGCGGGGGGGGATATCATCTTCCGGTCGGGCTTCACCAACAACCAGGCCCACTCCATGATCGGTCATGGCGGTTGGTATCAGTATGCCGACGTGGTGGAGAATACCTCGTATCCGGTCGGCACCTTCGGGGAACTCTTCGGCGGGGCCACCGATCCGGATCAGGAGGGGCACAACGGCGACATCGTCGTCGTCTTGGGGGGGGACATCAGCTTCGTCGCCGGACAGACCGAAGCCCTGCTCGGCCAGACCTACCTGGAGCAGAATGGCACGGACAATTTCACCATGATCGGTCATGGTGGCAGGCTGTCCCGGGGGGATCATTACGGGAGTATCGAAATCAACGCGGCGGGCGACCTGGAGATGGAGGCGCGGGGCGGTTGGGACTCGGTCTCGATCCAAAACAACGCCGGTGACAACAACACCAACACCCTGGGAACTCCCCGCCTGGGCAACAACGAGGATTTTTCACGCTTTGGTCTGCGCAACTTTGCTCAGGTAGGCCACGGGGGGCACGATTCCGAGCACAGTAATTCGGACGCCACAAACGGAATCAACAATTCCGGAAAGAATAGCGATGGCATCGGGGTGCTGGGCAACTCGGACATCTTGATCAACCTCGGGGGCGATCTCAACCTGCTCGCGGCACAGAAGGAGACGGTGCTCGATCGGCCCATGCCGACCCAGATCTCGCTGGATAACGGGGGCGGAGACATTGGGAACACGCCCGCTGAATACAGCCTGCTCAATCCGGATGGGACCCAGAGTCCGGCGACCCTGGGGCCGGAATTCCGTCAACACAACGCCCGTCTCGATCGCATCGTCCGGGACGACGGGGAGGTGTGGGACCTGCCGGAACCGGTCGTCACTGCCATCGACAGCTACGTTCAGATCGGTAACGGCGGGCGAGCCTCGGAGTACCGCGGATCGGGCGGAGCAGATAACGGTGGCGGAGAAGGGATCAATCCCATCGACGGATTGGGCCACCGCGGCAACGTGACGATCAATGTCGGGGGCGAGGTCACCGTAGAGGCGAGCAACATCAAGCCGGCCGTAGCCACGGGGCAGAGCCTCGAGATCTCGGTGCAGAACTATCAGGCCAATCCGGGTGGAGTGGGAACCATCGGGGGAGCCGGCAGCTACTTCGTCGGGCCTTCGGTCACGGAATTCATCAACGGCGCCGACACGCAGGACGACGGCAGTGCCGGTCTGCGCAACTACGCGATGATCGGGGTCGGCGGCAACCAGTCCCGCGGTGACCACATCGGAAATGTGACCATTCTCGGAGACGGCGATCCCCTGAACGGCGGGGACCTGTTCCTCATCGCCGGGGAGGGCAGGGAGGCTTTCGCCATGATCGGTGCCGGGGGCTACGACACGGATCGTCTCAACAACAACGACAACAACCGGGCCGGAGATACCGGGATGACCACGGAGATCACCATCACGATCGACGGAGAACTGCGAATCGAGGGGGGCGGTCTGCAGGACGGCGATACCACGGGAGCGGTCGGGTCCTTCAATGATGATGGCACGGTAAACTTCAATGACGGCGATCGAGTCCGCGGGTCCTTCGCCCAGATTGGTGGGGGTGGTGTCGAGACGGGAGGCAACCACAACGCTGAGATCGCGATCGACGCCCAGGGTGACATCACCCTGCGGGCGGGCAACACCGGGCGCGGCGGTTACGCCCAGATCGGGTCGGGCGGCGGCAATGTTCAGGACGGCGGCACCGAGACGGAGCGGAGCGAAACGCTCACCGGGGACATCTCGGTGATTTCCCGCACGGGTGATATCTCGCTGACGGGGTCGATTCCCCAGATCGATACCGAGGACGATCCCAACGTCGGCCCCGCCAACCTGGGGAATATCGGCGTGGGTCGCGAGAATTATGCCATGATCGGAAACGGCGGTTTCGATACGGATTTCGCCAATGTGATTGGTTTCTCCGGAGACATCGAGGTCATCGCGGTGCAGGGATCGGTCACCCTGCAGGGCGGCGGCGACATCAGCATCAACGCCGCCAACGACAACTTCCGCGCTTATTTTGCCCAGATCGGCAACGGGGGGCACGCCTCGGCGGGGAACCACACGGGCGACATCAGGGTGGTCGCGGGGACGGACCTCAATATCTTCGGCGGCTTCGGCACCCGCGAGGCCTACGCGCAGATCGGGAACGGCGGTCACAATACCGATGGCAACCATAGCGGCACCATCGATATCGACGTGGGGAGAGATCTCAACATGCAGCGGGGGGCATCGAATACCACCACGGGCCTCGACGTGATCAACGCCTGGGCGAAGATCGGACACGGCTCCCAGAGTTTTGGCGGGCGCAATAATGGCGGTACCGGCGTGCGCGAGGGCGATATCCTGGTCAGTATCGGGGACGACCTGATCACGGTGAACGGGGTGAGCCCGGAATTCGTCGAGGATGAGGTGATTACCGATGCCGTTCAGGTATTGAACACGCCGTTCACCTTGGCCGGTATCGATCAGTCGAATGAGGGTGTCAACCTGCGCAGCTTGCAGATCCAGAGCGACGATGGCGGAGGAAACACGGTGAACTACAACGACAATGGGACGGGCCAGATCGTCGAGTCGGGCACGGCCAATGTGGTCGGATCGATCGACTACACCACCGGTCGAATCACCATGACCAACGACATCTCCGCGGGGGGCACTTTGACTGTCGAGGTCGATTACTCCACCACCGAAGAGGCCGATTCCGGGCTGGGACCGCTCATCGGACACGTCGACCTTCTCAACACGGACGATGGCACATCCATCGGGGCTGATGGCAATACCTTCATCGCCGTGGGAAGAAACGATCCCTTCGCCACCGGTTCCGACCTCGGAGTGATGACGTTGAGCGATGGCACCGTCTTTACCAGCGCGGACGGTGGTCTGACCACGGAGCTTCGACTCTACATGCCGACGGCGGCACAGAACGAGATCTCCACGGGTGCTTTTCTCAATAACCAGGAGTACGACCGCGACGCCCTCGGCGGCGTGGGGAACCGGCTGGGTGAGGACGAGAATCTGGCTACCGAGCACACCCTGGAGGTGGGCCTGCTGGGGGAACCGTCGGGGACCTTCGGCGATCCGGCGGAGGGCAACTACGGGTTTCACTCGCTGGGCCTCTACAATGTCTATTTCGCCAGCGCACAGCCGATCGATCCGCCCGATCCTCCCGGGCCGGTGATTCCCCCGACCCCGGGATTCGAGTTCGGGCCCTTTTTCTTTCCCGAGAGTTTCGACTACGACTCCTATGAGCGCAGCGAGAGGTTCGGCGAGGAAACCGACGAGGAACCCGAGGGAGAAGCTGAGACCGGCGGACGGGTCTTCTACATCATCGGCGATCCGGTGAACCCCTACAGCAGCGGCGTGATTCTGGGCGGAGAGTTGTTTGTCTCCCCGGTCTTCGGGGTGCCCTCTCCCTGATCCCGCCCGCGGTGCGCCCGTCACAACTGAACGCGATACGGCAATCATTCTAGGAACGTTGGAGACCGCAGTCTCCCCAAGATTCTACCCCTCATCATCATGAAATTCCCGAATCTCCTTCGAGGAACCCATTGCGCCCGCTGGTTGCTGGGCGGCCTCACGATCTCTCTGCTCGCCTGGTTTTCCTCACCCCTGCGGGCCAACCCCAGCGGCGCAGCGGTTGTCGCCGGAGCGGTGAACTTCAACGGGCTGAACACGGGCAACCTGACCATCAACCAGTCGACCAATCTGGCGATCATCAACTGGCAGGACTTTTCCATCGGAGCCGGCGAGATCACCACCTTCGTGCAACCCGGAGCCGGATCCCTGGCCTTGAACCGGGTCGTCAGCGGCAATCCCTCGGCCATCTACGGCCAACTCTCCGCGAACGGAGGCGTCATGGTGGTCAACCCCAATGGGGTTTTCGTGGGTGCCTCGGGAGTGATCGACGTCGGCGGCATGCTGACCCTGTCCACGCTCGACATCGACAACGACGATTTCCTCGATGGCGGCTCCAACCGTTTTTACGGTCGCTCGAATGCAGGCGTGGTGAATTACGGATCGGTCCGCTCCCGCGGAGGCGACGCCCTTTTTCTCGGAGGATTTGCCCACAATTTCGGTTCGATCGAGGCCACTCGGGGAACGGTGGCTATGGCTTCAGGCAGCGATATCGTGGTCGACCGGGCGGGCGATTCTCTCATCACGGTGCGGGGCGCCTCGGATTACACCGGGATCGGGGTCAACAACGAGGGAAGCATCGTCGGCGCCGCCACCGATTTGCGGGCCCACGGGAACGCCTATGCCCTCGCAGTGAACAATGGCGGCCTGAAGCGCGCCACTGGTGGAGAAAGACGCAACGGTCGTTCGGTTCTTTTCGCCAGGGGATCCTCCAGCGGAATCGTGAACACGGGCCGGATCGAGGCCCGCAATACCGATGGCTCGGGCGGCGAGGTCCAGATCGGCGGGGGCCGTTTCGAAAACTCGGGTGAAATCGATGTTTCCGGCATCGGGGCTCGGGATGCGGGCACCGTCAACGTCACCGCCGATTCTCTCATCCTGGACGACAGTTCGGTGATCCGGGCGGATTCCATCGGAAACGCCGGCAGCGTCAACCTCGATGCCGTCACCCGGGCCGTCGTCAACGGGGAAATCGATGTGTCTTCTCAGTATTTCGGGGCCGGATCGGTGACCATGACCGCCGACGAAGTGGTCGTCGAGGCCTCGGTGGATGCCGTTGGTGCCTCCGGTGGCACGGTCAAGGTCGGGGGCGACTTTCAGGGGATCGATTCCGGTCTCCGGGAATCTCGTTCCACGGTGATCGGGGAGGGTGCGATGTTCGACGTGTCCGCCCTCGCGGGTGACGGAGGCACGGTGATCGTCTGGTCAAATGGCGACACCCTCTTCGAAGGCGAGGCGCGAGCCGACGCCAGTGGGGCGATCGGCAATGGCGGTCTCATCGAGGTGTCGGGGCTGGATACCCTGACATTCCGCGGACTCGTCTCGGCGAAATCGGTGAACGGCAGGGCCGGTACGGTCCTTTTTGACCCGGGAGAGTTGAGGATCGGCAACGGGCTGGCCGGGGTGAACGAGCTGGACTACGCCACAATCAACACCACCCTGCAGGGCGGCACCTCGGTGCTGCTCGCCACCCAGGGAGCGGACAGCGACATCATCTTTGAGGACAACGGCATAGGGAACAACCGCAACCTCGCCATCCAGTGGACGAACTCGGAGGCGAGTTTCGGGGCTTTCGCCGGCGGGGACATCATCGTCGGGTCCCACATTCGCACCTCCGGCGGGGGGGATATCGCCCTTCTCGCCGGCTGGACCGGCACCGAGGCGGAGGCGGCCGGGCTGCTCGCCGGAAGCATCGTCTCTCCCGACGGGGGCTCGGCCCCGGCTGGCACCACGGCAGGGCTCGGGGGACTGGCGATCCGCGACATCTTCAACACCTACGTCACCAACGGGCAGTTCGGGCAGAACGACGGGTCGGTGATCGTGGGCAGTTCGACGATGAACCGCCACGTCGAGGTGGGTTCCCGGTTTGGCGACACGAATGTGGCCGGGGACAATGTCTTCGTCTTCGCCTCCGACACCGGCGGAGAGCGGCGCCACGCCCAGATCGGTTTCCGGGACTCCGGGCAGATCTTTGCGCCGCGTTTTCAAATGGATATCAACGGGAACGATGCCACCAGCGACAACAATGTGGTTGTCGGCGTAGCCGGGCAGTTCGAGCGGGACATCGACGGCGATGGAATTGTCGACGGTGTCTGGGCGGTCAACGAGAACGGTATTCTCGACTACAACGTCGCGGATGTGGCACTGAACGACGATCCGCTGGACGGCAGCGACGACCCCACCATCATTCGCTACGCCAACCATTTCATGAGTTCGAACAACGGGAACTGGTGGTGGCAGCAGATCGATGCCGCCGATCCGGATCCCGCCGGCCTGGGGGGTATCCGACCCGAGAACGGCGCGGGAGGAATGGACGTCGCCGCCTCGATCATCAACGGTAGCGCCGAGGTGGACGCCAACCAGACTGCCGATATCAACGTGCTCGCCGTTGGCAACGTCCTCATGCAGGGGGGCGGCCAGTCCCAGAACGGGGCCTACATCGGGCACGGAGGAGATTCGGCAGGTTGGGCGGATAACCGGGCCCTGCGCAACGGAGGGCAGGAGAACACCGCCGACGGCAACACGGTGCGACGGTGGAGCCAGAACGGTGCGATGAACGACCGTTCGGCGATGTCAATCGCGCGTCTCGCTCCGGTCTACGGCAACATCAATGTGCTCGCCGGGATCGATACGGAGGAGTCCATTTCCATCGACGCCGATGGCAACGTCTCAGCGGAACTGGCACCCGGAGCCGGTTCGGTGCTCATGACGGGGCTGCAGCGGCTCGGCTCGGCGGTGAATCCGGGCAACGACAATGACAACCGCGGGGGCGGCGCGCCGGTGGTGATCGGGCATGGCGGTGTCGGACAGTTCGGGGAGTTTTTCGGCGACATCGAGGTGCGTGCGGGTGGAACCATATCGCTGACGGCGGGTAGCAACACCCGGGGATACGCCCAGATCGGTCACAACATCGACACCTACCAATACTGGAATCCCCCCAGCAACGAGGACGCGCAGATTCGCTTCTTCGGAACGGACGACGATTTCAACGATCCCCACCTGAGGCGGGGCCAGCTCTATGTCTACGAGAACGGTGAGCCGGTCTTCAATATCGCGAACCAGGACGTCGATGCGCTGAACCCGGGACAGGACGATGCCTCCGATTCGGGCAATCAGACGATTTTCGAGGGGGAGAATCGCGAGCTGGTGGTATTCGACTCGACGAACCCCATGGCTGACGGCCCGATCGACATCGAGGCGCTCGATGGCAGCGTGGTCAACGGTTTTCACGGGGACATCACCGTGGAAGCGTTGGTGGGATCGGTGAATCTTCAGGGCTATGTGACCGAGGATCAATCCGAGACGGGGAGCGGAGCCCCCGGGGATCCGGGATTGTCCTCCAACCGGGAGCGGCGCTACGCCCACATCGGTCACGGCGGTTCCGGTGCCAACGTCTTTCAGGAGGAGTCGGGTTTCGTTCCCAACCGAGCCGACCGGAATCGAGAGCGGGTTCAGTTCCGCATGCCGGCCAACGCGGGTATTTTCGGGAACACCGACAGCAATAACGGCACGGGAAGCGCCTCGGTCATCGGTGAGCGCGGCGGCGGCATCAACCGGTCTCTAACCTTCATGACGATCACCGGCGACATCGCGGTGACTTCGGGAGGAAGTATCTCCGTCACGGCGGGCAACGATCGCTTCGATTATGCCCAGATCGGGCACGGGGGGCAGCAACTCGCCGACTGGGAGACCTCGAGTTTCATCGCCGGGGACATCACGGTGAACGCTGGAGGCGCCCTGCTGCTGGAGGGCGGGGGCCGGGAGAAATGGACCGGAAACGCCGATGAGCGGCTCATGGCGGCACAGGCTCAGATTGGGCACGGCGGGCACAACACCGGATTTCAGGCGCTCGTGGGAGATATCACGGTGAACACGGGCCGCGATATTACCATGACGGGCGGTGCCTACGGCCAGAATTACGCCAAGATAGGTCACCTGGGGTCTGACAATCTCGGGGGACAGGTGGGGGGCGAGTTCAATCGATTGGAGAATTTTTTCCACGACGCCATTTCGATCAATGTGGAGTCTGAGATCGGTGAAAACACGGCCAGCTTCGAGTACTCCAATCAGGCCGACGAACTGGCGGGACCGACCACGAGGACTTTCCCGATCTCGGGCAACACGGCCAACATTTCGGTGAACTCGGGGGGTAATCTCACCATGGATCATCTTGCCGCCCAGACGAGGCAGAACATCAATCAGTCCAACTCCTTCAACTCAAACCAGGGAAACACCCCCCACGCCAATGAGAATGCGCAGCGGGAGGATGCCTTCGTTCAGATCGGTCACGGTGGGGCCAACAACGGAGCCGAATACCACAGGACCGCGGGCACCGATTACGACGATATCGTGGGCAACATCTCGGTGAACGTGGCGGGCGATCTGCTCATGGAGGGCGGCGACTTTGAGGGCACCTGGAGCCGCATCGGCCACGGTCTCACCGGTGAGAACATGCGGGTCCGCCACGGATCGGAGCAGCTCTTTGGCGGCATCATCGATCTCGCGGTGACCGGCAACCTGACCATGGACGGAACGGCGTCGGGCGAAACCAACATCGACGGCGACGAAGCGGCCAATGACAACGGCCTCGTCATCGGCCACGGGGCCATGAGGTTCACCCGAGGAGGGGACGTCGGCCGGATGGCGGTGATCGACGGCGGCGTGATCAGCGGCATCACCACCGAGTCGACCATCAATGTCGCCGCGGGCGGCGATATCACCATGGTTGGCGGCGAGGGAACCAACGAAACCCTGGCTGTGCTGGGGGCATCGGGCACCCACACCCAGATTGGCCACGGCGCGGCGTCGAACTCGGGCAATGCGCGTGCCTCGGACCTCGGTCTCAACGGCGACATCAACGTCTCGTCGGGCGGCTCCATTCAGATCTTGAGCAGTTCCAATGGCGTGGTGAACGATCCCTTTGGTTTGACCTTCATTCTTGCCTCACAAGGCGCGGCGGCCTTCGTCGGTCACGGGGGGATCCACTACGACGCACCGACCAGTGGCGACATCAATGTATCTGCTGCGACGGATATCGATGTGATCGCTCAGCAGAGAAGAACCGAGGACCCAGGATTTCTCCTCCAGGCGTCATCGTTCTCCACGTTGAACTTCGCCAAGATCGGGCACGTTTCCACCGAGAATGCCGACAGCGGTGCGGTCGATGTGGGGCTGATGACCGGGGATATCTCGGTGGTGGCCGGAGGAAATCTGAACATGAGCGGAGGTCGGACCCCGGATCACGTGTCGGGGAACTTCCTCGATGCTTCCGACGACGGACTGGGCAATCTCGGTCGTCAGGGCGCGGTGGGTAATTTCGCCCAGATCGGCCACGGTGGGCCTGGTCTGTCCGGCAATCTGCTGGGGGATATCCAGGTGCTGGTGGGGGAAAACTTTACCACCGAAGACGGAACGATCGACAACTCGGGGCAGCCGGCGCCGCTGTCGCCCAACAACTATGTCAAGGTGGGCCACGGCGATTGGTTGCGCGACGGTCTCGTCGGACTGCAATCGGGTGGCTCGGCGGGTATCCACGGAGGTGACATCGTGCTCGCCGTGGGCGGCACTGCCGACCTGGAGCACGCCCTGATCGGTCACGTTGATCCCAATACGATCTCCAATGCGACGCCGTTGGGCGATCTGACCGTCGCGGTAAGCCGCAACTTCCCCTTCACGGGTGGTTCCGGTTCCTTGATCGCGACCTCCATCACGGACCAGGCGGATGCCATCGGCCTGGCGGGAACCGGCAGCGTCTTCGACAGCGGCGGTGGCGGCACGCTGCGTCTCTTCATGCCCCAACGGGACAGCAATGAGATCGAAGCGGGTTCGACCTTTCTCAACGGCAGTCCCTACGGTGGTCGTCCGGTGGATCCGTTCCCCGGCGGGAGCGACCCGCTGGGAGGCAATCCGGATGAAGTGTTTCTCGCTCCAGACCTCTGGTGGATGGATGATGCGGAGGTCGCGGGCGTCACCGAACTCGGGTTCGCCGAAACCGGGATGTTCCCGGCGGATGCCAATTCGGGTCAGGGCGGGGTCATTGCCGAGGTGGATGCGCCCGGTGGCTTGCCCAATCTGGCGACTCTGACGGCCGGGGCTCTGGGAACGTCGACGGGAGGATCGATCTACCGTTCGCACATCGGAGGAGATTTCACCCTTTACTATGACTCCCTCTCTCTGGTGAGCGCCTCCTTTCCTCCTCCGCCGCCACCGCCGCCGCCGGTCCCGTTCGGTCTGGCTGCTTTTCTCTTCGACGAGGGGTATGATTACGACTCCTACGAGCGGCCCGAACGGTTTGCCGAGGAGAGCGATGACAGCCGGG
>CAZLUZ010000096.1:0-19380 GCA_964562825.1 uncultured Akkermansia sp. | reverse complement strand
GTGTTGGAGTCGTTGAGGGAACCGCCGGCGGTGGGCGGAATGTCACCGGTGGCGTCTCCGTCAATATCCTGCCAGTTTGCCGCGTTCGTCCAATCCCCGTCCACGGTGCCTTCCCAGGCATAGTCAAACAGCGGGATGGTCAGGTTCTCGGCCGACGCATCCACGTAGATGTCATCAACCAGTAAGGCGTTGGGGTTGTTTTGGCCCGCGCTGGCCCCGGACCGCAGGAAGAAAGTCTGCAGCGGATCGGTGGTGCCGTTGCGGAAGGTGCTGTCCGGTGAGGTGGCGCCGCTGTGGGTGATCAGGGTGGGCGTGGTGAACTTGCCGCCGAACAGGTAGAACTTCCAGGTGTCCGCGCTGTTGTCGCAGACCATCCAGGCCGAATACCAGACTGCTGCCTCCACGTCGGCTTCGCGGTCGGCGTTTCCTCCGCCGCGAAGTTCGATGGTCTTGCTCGGAACCCCCGGGTTATGCCCCATCTGCACTTCGTAATCGCCAAAGACGGAAGGCGTAGCTACGTCCGATACTCCAGCGAAAGCATGGGTTTCAAAGAAATCCTTCATCCGGAAGCGGAAAAAGACGGTGCCGGTAGCGCCGTCCGCTATCGAGGTCGCAAAGGCTTTGTAGGCCGTTTCTCCGGTGTTGTTCAAGTCCAATGCCTGGTTGTCCGCGTCGTCCGGATCGGTGACCACATCGGCCCCCGAAGAGGTCCAGCCATTTTGGGAATCCACCGGCCCCGGTGTCAGCGAGTCGAAATCGTCGAGCTTCACAAATTGAGCCGAGGCCGTTCCAGAAAGCACGGCCCCCAGAAGGAGGGGGAGGATGATTCCGATAGGTTGACGAAAAATCCGAGCGATAGACATGGGCGTTCGATCTGATTTGAAGTCACTACCCTCAAACAGACGACCCAACGGTTCAAGTTACAAGAGCTTCACAATCCGGGAGCCGCCGAGTGATCTCGACGTTTCGCTGCACTGCCCGCGCCGGTGCAGAGTCAGGGGTTTTCGGGAGGTTGCCGCTCCCGTTCCAGGGCGATTCGCATCTGATCGATCCGGTAGCGGTAGTACTGCCAGGCGGTAAACTCGGGGGGGCCGTAGATGACGTTTCCCCGTTCCCGGGAGACGCGCCGCGTTTCGTTGACGCTGGCCAAGTGTTCACGAAACCCGGGAAATGGGAGCGGATTGCTGACTCCCTGTCGTTGCGCCTCGAGCTGAACCTTTTTGTCACGCAACACGCTCTCCAGGGCCCGTTCCCTGAGCATCTGCGCGGGCACCTCTCCGCCGAAAGAGCGATTCCACCTCGCCTCTTCGTCCAGGTCGACGCCGTGGGTTTTCCGGAAATAGACCGCGACCAGCGCGCGATGCCTTTGTTCGTGCAGCTCCAATTCCTCCTGGTAAATCGGAACCCCATCCAGTTCGGCGACGATGGCTCCCGGGGCGGCCCCGACCCGACCGACGAAGGAAACGACGGCGACGAAAAGCGCAAGAATACTTGGGCGGTCCATGACGACTCAGGGGCTCGGCGCCGCACTGACGGAGAGATGAAAAAAGAGCCGGTCCACGGCAGCCGCCCCTGCGCCGGACAGGGTTGCCGTCATTTCGACAACTTCCGGATCCACTCCGGGGTTGGAGACCACCTGCTCACTCAAGGTCACCGTCAGATCGCCATCGCTCTCTCCGCTGGACCGCCAGGTGACCAGATCACGAGACCAGAAAATCGCGCCGCTGACATCCGGCCTTCCCACCGCCCGGGGGAAACGAACGCGAGCTTCGAGATCGCTTACCGCGGAAATGAGCAGCGGCTGGAAACTGGTTTCGTCCCCGGGACGAGTCCCTTTGAAGTACTCCACCAGGTTGGCATCCGGATCGACATCCCCGTGGTCTGCGGGGGCATCGAAGGGTGACCCGGGCAACTCCGCGCGAAGCCAATCCTGCAGCGGCCGGTCGGCAATGACCCCCTCGGCGAAGTCGGGTGTCCCGGGAAGGAACCCGGACCCGCTTCCGAGCGAGATCCGAACCGTCTCGTCGCCCTCGTTCTCCTCGTCGGGGAGGACCGTCAGCAACAGATCGGCATTCGCCAGACCGGCAGGAATTTCCACTGCTGCCGTGAACCCGCTATAGTCCGCGCCGGCGATGGCTTCACCACCCGCCACCAGCGTCACCGCCAACGCTGCCGTGGTATCGCCTGTCCGCGTCAGGGTAAAGCCGAGGAGCGCGTCGCTGCCCCACTCGCCGGCGGCACCGTCAGACACCGCGACACTGACGAACGGAGGAGCGGGCGGGGCGAACTCGACCCTTAGCCGGGGCCGTTGTGCGGCAGTGAACCATTCGCTGGTGTAGAAATCGACGCCGTTGGTTCCGTTCGGGAACGGAAGGAGGGCGAGTCCGTGGTTGGTCGCGCCGTCCACCCAGGCCTGGACCGCGGAGGTGATTTCGATACTGCGCTCCCCCGCCGCCACATTCGGACTGTCATTGTCCGCGCCGATGGAACCGGCCGCATCGGCCACGGCTTCTACTCCATCGGTTTGAATCCCATCCCCGAGCGAATTCCAGGTGTCCGCTTCCGACCAGGGCGTGAGCATGCGGTGGATGCGGAAGCCGCTGCCCGTGTTGAAAACGTTCACGGTCAACTCCGCCCGGGTGATGGAACTGCCAGGCGGAATCTGAGCCGCCTCGGAGCCGATGATGGAGGGAAAGCGAATCAGCGCGTGATTCGGGCTGATCCCCGATCCGTCGTCCGCATCGACACTGATCACGGTGATGCCGCCATAATTGGTCGAGGCAAAGGCGGAACGCACGTAGGTGTCCTCCGTTCCGCTGTATCCGTCCACGCCTTCCTGAAAGGTCAGGCTGGTCGGCTGGGTCATGAGAATGGGAACCGGCTCCGATGTGGCCTTCGCGCCGTCGTCATCGGTAGCCACGGCGGTCAGGCTGTAGCTTCCGACGGGCACCGCGGCCCAAGTGGCTTCGAAAGGCCGTGTGGCGTCCTCCCCGACCTTGTCCGGGCCAGCGAAAAACTCGACGAGCGAGATCGACCCGTCGGCATCCGATGCGCTCGCCGCCAGATTCGCCGTGCCTCCGGTCAAATTCTCTCCCGGGTTCGGTCGAGTCAAGGAAACCGTGGGCGGCAGGTTGGCCACTACAGTGACGGTGATCGCAGAGGAGATCGAGCTGCTCCCGTCATTGTCCGTGGCTACGGCGGTCAAGGTGTAGCTACCCGGCGTAGGCGACCAGCTCGCCTCGTAGGGAGCTGTGAGATCTACGCCGACCTCGGTATCTCCAGCAAAAAACTCTACTTTGACCACAGAGCCGTCTGTGTCCGCCGCCGAAGCGGTGAGGGAGACCGTGCCTTCGGGCAAGGTGGAGCCGTCGGCGGGAGAGAGGAGGCTGATCGCGGGCGGGTCGTTCAATTCATTCACGACACTCACGCTGATCGGGCTGGAGGTGGTCCGGGCTCCGAAATTGTTCTCCGCAACCGCAGTGAGGACGTAGTCGCCCACGGCAGGATTCCAGGATGCCTCGAAAGGCGCGGCGCTATCCACCGCGAAACGGTTGCCGTCCTCGAAAAACTCGACCGCGACCACGTCACCCTCGGCGTCATTGACTGAAGCGGTGAGGGTTACCGTGGCGGGGAATTCCACCCGGTCGGGCGCGATCAGGCTTGCCGTCGGGGCGGGATTGACCACCGTGACCGAAGCGTGAGTTGAAGTGGTGCGTGCGCCATGTTCGTCCTCCGCCACCGCAGTCACGGTGTAGGTTCCCGGGGACGGGGTCCAAGTGGCCGTGTAGGGAGCGCTGCTGTCCTCCGAGATTTTGTTCTCCCCCTCGAAGAATTCTACTCGCACCACCGAACCATCTGCGTCGGAGGCGGTGGCGGCCAGATTTACCGTGTTCGGAAGAATCACCGTGGTGCCGTCCGTGGGACTGGTCAAAGTTGCGGCGGGCGACTGATTCGTCACCGTCACGGTGGCGGGGGCGGACGTCGTCCGGGCGCCTTCATCGTCTCTGGCGATCGCGGTGAGAACATAGGTTCCCGGCGGTGCCTGCCAGGTGGCCACGTAGGGGGCGCTGGTGTCTTCGGCGACCTTTTCTCCGTCCCTATGAAATTCGACCACCGCGATGGCTCCGTCGCTATCGCTGGCCGTGGCGGCGAAATTCACGGGACCGGGAAGGGGGATGGTAGAGCCATCGGAAGGCGAGGTGAGGGTGACGGACGGCGGGGCGCTGTTCGAGACAACGATGGAAACGGGGGAGGAAGTGGTTCGGGAGCCCCGATCATCCTCAGCCACCGCGGTCAGCACGTAATCGCCCTGGGGCGCGGGCCAGAAAAAGGAAAAAGGCGCAGTCGTGTCGCTCCCTACCAGGATACCATCGCGAAAGAATTGGACCACCGCAATGCTCCCGTCCAAATCGCTCGCGTCGGCGGCGAAATCCACGAAGCCGGGCAGGGTGATGGTTTCCCCCTCTTCGGGTGAGGTCAAAGCGATGCTGGGAGGTGCGTTGGCGCCGGCCATGACGGTGATGGATCGCGCCGCCGATGTCGTCTGGCCGCCCACATCATCGGTCGCCACGGCGGTGAGCACGTAGCTCCCGGGGCCGGGGTTCCAGACGAACGCGTAGGGCGCCGTGGTATCCTCGCCGATCTTGTCACCACCGGCGAAGAACTCGACCCGAGCCACGGAGCCATCATCGTCCGATGCCGTCGCCCCGATTTCGACGAGAGCAGGCAGAGTCACCACGGAACCGTCCGCCGGAGACGTGAGCACCACCGAAGGGGCCATGTTTCCCTCCGTCACCGTCACCGAGCGCGCCGTGGAGGTGCTGGTCGCGCCATCGTCATCCGAGGCCACGGCATAGACCGCGTAGACCCCGGCAGGCGCGGCCCAGGAAAAGCTATAGGGTGCGGTCGTGTCCTCGAACAGCTTTACCCCGCCATGGTAAAAAGCCACCTTAGTCACCTGGCCATCGGCATCGGAAGCCGTGGCGGCCAGAGCGACGGGATCGGGCAGGTTCACGATCGCCCCCGGAGCCGGCGAAGTCAGGGAGATGGTCGGGGCCAGATTCTGCGCCGTCACCGTCACCGTCCGCGGAGCCGAGGTGGTTCGCGCTCCCTCATTGTCTTGGGCGACCGCGGTCAGAATGTGGTTTCCCACGGGTGCGGACCAGGTGAAGGTGTAAGGCGGAGTTGTATCCTGACCGACGAGGGAACCGTTGGCGCGGAACTCGACCAGGCTGACCGATCCATCGCCGTCAGCCGCGGTCGCCGCGAAATCGACGGGAGACGGCAGACCGATTACCGCTCCATCGGCGGGAGTCGAAAGGGAAACGGTAGGCGGAACGTTCGCGGCCGGCTGCGCCTCAAAGACCCCGATGTCGGGGGCGGTTCCGGCCGGGACGCTGTTGCCCCAGAAATCCCGGGTCACCCCCGCGATAAACGTTCCCGCGTCGATGGCCGGTGAACCCGGCTGGAGCCGGTAACCCGAGAGCCGATCGGGGTCCGTCATATCGAGGTCGCTGCCGCCCGAACCCGGATTGACAAAAAGCGGGTCGGAAGTGACCGCTCCCGGGTCCCCTCCGTGAGGCCAGACCGGAACGTTGTGAAACAGATTGTGGCGAAACGTGACGTTGGCGCCATCGCCGGCGGAAGCGCCCCAATCCCCGGAGCCCGCGAAGCTGAAGATATTGTTGGAAAAAGTGGTGTTGCGAATGCGGCGGTCCCCGGCATTGACGAGCACACCAGCCAGGGAGGAACGGGTGAAGTGCACGTTGTTGTAGACGGCGACATCCTCGAGAAGCGATTCGTCATCGAAGCCATACCAGTAGATCCCCTCGGTCTCGTTCTGGCTGATGTTGTAGCGGATCGTGACACCCTTGTTCCAACGGCACATGATGCCCATGAACCAGCGATTGTCGTGGCTGTAGTTGTATTGATAGGTGGTATCCTCGGAGTTGTAGTCCGCGTCGAACCCGCCCCGGTCCACATTACCCCCACCGGTATTGCCGTAGGCCTCGTTGAACTGGCCCACGAATCCGGACGTCTCAAAATTATACATGCTGTGCCCGGTCGAAAAACGGCTGCTGTTGGCCAGGGTATTGTGCTCGTAGACGGCATCCTTGCTCACCCGGGCGATAATGGCATTGCGGCCCGTGTTCGAGATGTAATTCCGTGCCACGTAGACGTTGGTCCAGAGTTGATTGTCGATTCCATTCGGCAGATCCACATAGCTGGTCCGGTTGCCGATGCCGACACCTCCCACGTCCATGATGGTGTTGTCCGTGATCCTGAGATCGTTGATGCGGAACGGATCGTTCCCGTCGGTATTCAGGGTGTGCACGTGGATCCCTCCGCGAAACCGTTCGCCGACATTCCCGTTGACGTCGTGGATGTAACAGTTGCTGATGTGGTAGTGATCCATGACCTCCTGGGAGGTCGTGTCGATCAGCACATAAATACCCCGGAGATCGCCCTGGTCACCGGTGGAGCCATCGGTGTTCGTGATCTCCAGGTTGTGGATCTCCCAGTATTCCACGTTGTGCAGGTAGACCCCGGCCACATTCTCCCCCATGGCATTGATGACGGGGAGGGGTCCGGTGGCGTAGGCATCGATCCGGATGGGTTGCCCGGCGGTCCCGCTTCCACGAGGCGCGAACATCCCGGTGAAGATGGAACCCCGGCGAAAGAGGATCTCATCGCCGGGTGAAAAGGTGGCCGTTCGCAGGTCGTCGAAATCGGACTGGTTGTCGATGGTGTAGGTGGTGGCGTGGGCGATGCCGAGCAGGGCTGAGAGAACCAACGCGAGGAGATGATAGCCCGGAGAATTCGTCATGGTTCGGTTCGGCAAGGTCAGCGGCGCTGGCGGCTCCGGGTCCGGGTCTTTCAGGGAGCTGCGGACCCGATCCGGACATCCTCGATGGCCCAGTGGTCGAGAGCAGAGCCGCTGTGGCTGAGCTGGCGGAAGCGGAACTGGGTCGCAGTCGTCCGGGCGGCGGGAGGAATGACCTCCTCGACGGAGTCCCAGGTTCGGGCATCGTAGGGGCCGCCCATCTGGACGTAGGTGCTTCCATCCGTGCTGTATTCCAGCACGACCTCCTCTCCCGCTTCCGGACTCTCCCATTGCACACCGGTACTGTTACCGAGGGCGACGGAGAAGGTGACCACTCCGCCCGCGCTGGTGTCGAGCGGTTCGGTCGTCGCCCGCCGGTTGCCGTTGCCATCGAAATGCAGGCTGTTTCCGATCGAGCCGGGGCCGGCCGCCTGTCCACGCAGGTTGGCGGTCACGCTTCCCCCGAATTGGGTCCAGATCCCGGAGGTGTAGGAGGGATCGAAGTCATCGAAGAAATCGAGCGGGTCCACGCTGGCGCCCCGCAGGTCGATCCGGAAAGCACTTTCGTTGGGATCGTTGTTCGCCAGGGTGAGATAAGCCGTGTGCGTGCCGAAGGTCTCCGGAGCGTAGCGGACGGTGAACGTCGTCTGCCCGCCGGGCGGAACCGTGGATGCGGGAACCGCTACCATGGAGAAGAGGTCAGCATCCGCTCCCCCGAAGGCCGCGGAAAGCCCGGCCAAATCGGCGATCCCCAGATTCCGGATGGTGACCCGTGTATCGCTGGTCTGTCCCGGCGGCGTCTCCGGGAAAATCAATTCGTCCAGACCGTCCGCGAGAATAGAGATACCGGGCAACTCCACGGCGATCTCGGGCACCAGCGCGGCCTGGCTCCCGATCCGGACGTCCTCGACGGCCCAGTGATCGAGATTGGCCCCGGTGTGGCTGAGCTGCCGGAAGCGGAACTGCGTGCCAAAAGCGCGGGCTCCCGCCGGGATGTCCAACTCGAAATTCTGCCAGAGCGTGGCCGAAAGAGGCCCATCGATGGCGGTGAAGGTGATGCCATCCGTGGAGTATTCGACGAGGATTCCCTCGCCGGGATCGGCGGCTTCCCAGGTGCCCGTGGAACCGTTTGCCTGAGCGAGTTTGAAGGAAACCTTGCCCCCGCTCCGGGTGTCGAGGGGCAGGGTCATGGCGTGCCGGCTGCCTTCTCCACCGAACCAGAGACTGTTCCCGGACGAGCCCGAGCCGGCCGCCTGACCATAGGTGTTGGCCTGCGCCCCTCCGGAAAGGTCTTCCCAGAGACCCGGCTCCTGGCTCGGATCAAAGTCGTCGAAGAAGGTCACCGGCATCGTCTCGATATTCAGGGTGAGCACCGCATCGGTGGTTCCGGCAGCGTTGGTGGCGGAAATGGTCACCGGATACGTGCCGGCACTGCTGACACTTCCACTGATGAGGCCGGTGCCGGTGTCGATTCCGAGGCCGGACGGGAGACCGGAGGCGTTGTAGGAGGTGATCTCGGGCTCGGCCAGAATCTGGTAGGTCAAGGTCTGCCCGGCGTAAGCCGATCGAGAGGATGGGCTGGTGATGGTGGGCAGGGGGAGAACCTGAAAGGTCGCATCGGCATAACCCAAAGTTTCGGTGTGGCTGCCAAACTGGGAGCTGCCTTCGTGACTGAAATACCAGCGATTGCTTGCCTCGGAGACGGTGAAATTTGCCATATCCCCGAGATTGGTGAAGGTGGCGATGGACTCGGTGGCGCCGGTGGGCACGAGGGCCCGCTCGATCCGGTCTGTTCCATTTTCCCGGTAGGCCAGGTAAAGTTCGCCGCCGAAAAACTCGGCCACGCCGGAGACCGACCAGGACTCCGAGGTCTGCCAATCGGGTCGCGGCATCGGCCCGAGATCCACCACGGCACCCGAAGGGACCCGGATGTCGATGGCGTTGGTTCCGTTGTGGATCACGATGCGTCCCGAACCACTGAAGACTCCGCAGTCAGTTCCGATGCTGATAGGCGAGGAGAGCGTGATCACCGTGCCCGTCTGGGCCCCGGTGTCGGGATCCAGTTCCAGGAGCTGGTTCACCGTGCTGCCTCCTTCGACGAAGGGGGCGCCGTCGGTGGCCAGGGTATAGATGGTGCCCGTTCCCACGTCGGAACACAGCCCGTCGAGACGGCCACTCAAGTTGGCTCCGGACCCCAGAGTCGCCGCGTCGAACGACGCCGCTCGGGTGTCCCCGTTCACAAAAACCCGGCTGGGCGAAACGGCAATGCCCGACCGGTCGTCCCCGGAGCGGCTGTTCGTTTCTATGGTGACGGCGCCCTTGGTGTCCAGCGTCAGAATCCGGAACTCGACTCCGGGAGGCACCTCGATACCATTGCCGGTAAGGTCGATGTCGAACGGGCTCTCGTCCGAATCGTTGCTGGAGAGTCGCAGGGTGGCGGAACGGGTTCCGGATCCGCTCGGCCCGAATTCCACAGTGAAGGTGGTGACTCCGAGGGGCGGCACCGGGGCGAAGGGGCGGGTCGTGACGCGGAAATCGGCGGCATGAGGACCGTCGAAGGAGATGCCCAGGCCAGTGAGATTCGCGGCACCCGTATTGCGCACGGTAAAGCTCCGCGTAGCCGAGCGGGTGGTGAGCGCCGCGCCGAAATCGACGACGGCAGAACCGTCGGGCAGATCGCTGCCCTCGGGCTGTTCCACGGCGATCTCGGGCGCGGTGGAACCGGACACGACGTTGAGGACGACGTCGCCCTGGGCCGCGCCGCCGCCGTCCACGGCAATAGCGTAGCTGGTGCCGGCCACGCAGTTGAAGGAGACTTGGCTCTGCAACCCGCCAAAATCGTCGTTGGCCGCCACCGGCGTCAGCGCATCCACGCTCGAGCCGGTATAAACGGCCAGGCTGGTGTCGAAATCGCTCCCCTGGGTGTCGATGACCGCGATGCCGTTGAAGGGCGCAGTCCAGCCCCACCAGACGGAACCTAGCGGAGCGGAAAATGGCGTGTGGACGGGTTCACCCGACTCGCCGGTCGCTCCGATGTTCGTTCCAGTGGTGGTCGTTCCGGTTCCCGGAACCACCGTGCGGTTGGCAAAATCGTCATTCGCCAGACCGGGGACGGCGGGTTGCAGGAAGTAGTTCAACGTCACCGTTCCCGTCGCGTCGCCGGCGCCATCGATCGCAAGATAATAGGTCTGGCCACCGGTCACGGGCGCAGAGATGAAGCTCTGCACCGCATTCTGATCGTCGTTGGAAGCGATCTCCGTGAGCAGAAACACCTCGGTGCCGGTGTAGAGGGCCAGGGTAGTGTCGAAGGAACTGCCGAAGGTATCAGCCGAGAAGGTTCCATCCGCCGGTGCGGTCCAACGGAACCAGATGGAGTCGAGCGGGCTGGAGGCCGCGGCATGATCCGGTTCGCCCGGCTCACCCGAAGCCTTGGAGTTGGTTCCCGTGACCTTACCCGAAGCTCCCGAAAGAACCACGGCGTCGGCGAACCGGTCGTTCGGAGGACGAACCGATTCCGGCTCGACGGTAAGAAGCGCAGACGAACTGGTCACCGATCCAAAAGGGTTGTTTACGGAGACGGAGTAGCTTCCCGCGTTGGCGAGGGTCGAGCTGGCGGCATTGTAGCTGGGCGCCGTCGCCCCGGGAATGGGGACTCCGTTTTTCCGCCATTGAAAGGACAGGGGCAGCGTCCCGCCGGCGACGACAGAGAAGGAGAACGGATCTCCCTCCACGATGGCGTCCGGCGACGGTTGGGTCGTGATGAAGGGGGGACCGCTGGCCTCTCCGGGCGAGGGATAATTCAGGGTGATATCGCCCTCGGCTCCGCGATAGCCATCCACCTGGATCAGATAGACCCCTCCGACGTTGGCACTGAAGGTCACGGAACTGGTTTGCCCGCCGGAATCATCATTGGCCGCCACCAACGTGAGGGCATCGAAGTTGTTTCCGAATCCCGTGTAAACCGCCAGCGTGGTATCATACGCGCTTCCGGCCGTGTCGATCGTGACGGATCCCGTGGAAGGAGCGTTCCACTCCCACCAGACGCTCTGCCCACCGGCGACGACCGGATTCACCGGTTCACCGGGTTGCGATCCGGCGTTGCGGTTGTTGCCCGTGGTCTGCGTGGACCCGACCGCGAGGACAATCCGGTTCTCGAAATCGTCGTTGGAGGGCGGCGCGATGACGTCGAAGTCAAAACTCCCGTTTGCGGTGGTCTTGCCCGGAGCGGAGGCGGTCACATCGAGGCTCACGACCTGTTGACCGCTCGGAATGGTGAGGTTGGCCGAGTAGACGGCATCTCCGGCAGCCTGATCGGGTCCCGTCCCATCATCCCGAAAGCTGACCGGAGTCTCCGAGCCGAAAGCGCCTGTGACCGTGGCATTGGTGATCAGAATGCTGTCGGTGACGGTCACGAAAAAGGGCGCGGCCTGGCCCGGCTTGAGAGCATCGCTCCCGGAATTCGCCGTCAGTTCGAGGATCCCGTCTTCCCCGCCGGACACGGCGAGGAAGGCATCCACCATCCCGCCGGTAACGGTGCGGCCATTGAGCGAGGCGAGAGGCACCGTGTTGGACATGATCTGTTCCTTGACCTCGACCGGGGTGAGGTTTGGGCTGCGGCTCATGACCAGGGCGGCTACCCCCGAGACGTGAGGGGTGGCCATGCTGGTGCCGGAGAACGTGCCGTAACTGGAATTTGACCCCGCGGTGGACGAGAGAACGGCGACACCGGGTGCACCCACATCGACCGAGGTGCGGCCATAGTTTGAGAAACTGGCCAGGTTGCCACTTCGGTCGATGGCGGCGACGGACATCACGTTCGGGACGTTGTATCCCTGCGGGTAATACCCGCCGCTGTCGGTGTTGCGCGAGGAGTTCCCTGCCGCAGCCACGAAAAGGGATCCGGCCTCGTTGGCCGCCTGAATCGCCTCGAACATGGCCTGGCTGAAGCCTCCCCCACCCCAGCTGTTGCTCGTGATATGAGCGCCCATGCGCGTCGCATAATCGATGCACTCGATGGCGTCGGAGCTGGACCCACTCCCGCCCCCGGAAAGGAATTTGCAGGCCATCAGCCTGACGTTGTAGGCCACCCCGACGATCTGGCCGGCATCGTTAGCTGTGGCAGCGATCGTTCCCGCGCAGTGGGTTCCATGATTGTTGTCATCCATGGGATCACCGCTGCCGGTGATGGCATTGATGCCATAGACGTCGTCGACGTAGCCGTTCCCATCATCGTCGATCCCGTTTCCGGCAATCTCGCCCGGATTTGTCCACATGTTCCCCGCCAAGTCCTGGTGCGTGTAGCGGATGCCGGTGTCGATGACTGCCACCACGATATCGGGGCTTCCCGTGGTCAGATTCCAGGCTGCCGTCGCGTTGACATCGATACCCACGGTGCCTCCGTCCCGCCCAATGTTACGGATCCCCCAGAGGCGGCCGTCGGTGTAGGCGCTGTCGGTGGGAACCTGTTGGGTGGTGTAGATGTAGTCCGGCTCCACATACTCGAAGAGTCCGCTGTCCATCAGATTCTTGCTGATGGTGGTGAGAGATTCCTCCGTCAGCGCGACGTCTCCGTCCGGAACGAGACGCACCAGTTCAGGGAGAAGGCTGACGTTGAAGTCCGGGTCCTCCGTGACTCCAATCTGGGAAAGGGCGGCGGGCATGGGGTCTTTCCCCGGTTGGCCCTGCTTGGCGGCGATAGCCAGACGGGCCTTGAGGGATTTCGCCCGACCCATCAGACCCAGGGAAGAAACTTTCTGTAGTCCGATCGTGATGGGTTGATCGACAGGATCTTCCTGTGCCCGGGAGGGCAGCAGGCCGGCATGGAGTAGGACGGTCGCAAGGGCGATGCAGAGAGGGCGGCTCATGGAAGTTGGCGTGGTGACGAATGAAAAGAGATTTGGCATTAGTTGGCCGGCGTGGCGATGAGGATGTCGAGACAGGCAAAGAGTCGGTCCTGGCCTTGATCGGGGATGGTCACGGTGATTTCATCGGGAGCGGCTCCGTTCTCGACCACCGTGACTTCCGGCGCGGACGAGGCCGTGTCCGCACCCACCGCGAAGTTCATGGGCCAGTTCTCCAGATCAATCCCCGCCAGGACGCTCACGCTCACATCCGAGGTCTCGGAGCTGTCGTCGCGCGGAAAGCGGAAAATCAGGTTGCCGTTTTCGTCGCGCTCGTGGCTCGTCGGATCGGCATTGGCCACTCGCGGGTCGGTGCCCAGCACATACTCCAGAGCATCAGCCAGGCCGTCCCGGTCGAAATCGACGCCGGGATCTCCGCTCAGCCCTCGATTCTGCGCATACGCCGCAAATCCCGTCAGGCTTGGCGTCGGTGGATCGCCCACCCGAAGGATGCCCGGACCGGTGAAAAAGAGGTCGTTGGTGTTCTCCGCTCCGCTGCCCGTGGCACCCCAACTGCCTTCCGCCTGGACCACGCCGTCCAAATACAGGGAATCGACTTCCTCCTCCGCGCCGCTGAAATCCAGATGAACCTTTCCGGTGGCTCCGCCTCCCGAGCTGAGCCGCACCACCGCGTTGTCGGGCAGAGCCGCCGCATTTTCCAGGAGCAAAGTCGCTCCATCGCCCGTGGCCGGCGTCACCACGATCTCCGTGCTGGACAACTCCCCGAGCGTGCTCAACACCAGCGTGCCTTCGGTCACCAGCGTCCCCCCACTGTAGGCCATGTTGCCCGAGAGGATGACCCGTCCCGCTCCCGCCTTGGTCAGACCCGCCGGTCCCGTCAGCGTGCTCTCGATCGTGCCCGCCACCCCCGCGTCGGCTTCCACCAGGTTCGCCGCCTGGGTCGCACCTCCCAGAAAAATCGATCCCCCCTGGACGGTGGAACCGGTGCGTTGGAATCGCATCCCCCGATTGACCGCCACCTCCCCGGAGACGGTCACCATGCTCGCTTGCGACCCGCCGAACACCGCCGTCTTGCCCGGGTCCCAGCTCGTGCCCGGAATGTCCGCGTCGATGATGGACCACGCCGTGCCCCCCGCATTGGTCCAACTGCCCGATCCCCCACGGTTCACGTCGTCTCCCACCCAGAAAAGGGCGTTTGCCGGAGGCGGCGGAGAGCCCACCCGCAGCAACCCGGTTCCAGCGAAGAACTGGTCATCCACGTTCTCCGCCCCACTTCCACTCGCCCCGTAGGTGCCTTCGGGCTGGGGTATCCCGTCAAGCTCCAGGGCGGCGACGGTCTCCTGCACACCGTAGCTGAAGTTGAGATTGACCTGGCCCCAGGAGCCTCCGCCAGAGGCGAGCCGCACCGTGGCCGCATCGGACAAGGCCTGGTTGTGGTCGAGCAGGAGGATCGCTCCGGGGTCCAGGGTGACCTCGCCCTCCACCGAAGCGCCCGGCGACAGAATCAACGATCCCGCGGCTACCCGGGTTCCGCCGGTGTAACTCATCGGCACCACCAGAAACAGGTTGCCCGGCCCACTCTTGGTCAGGCCCGTGCTCCCCGTGATGGGCGCGGCGATGATGGCGCTGATCCCGTCCGCGGCCTGGCTTTCGGTCGTGGTGATGAGGTTGTCTGCCCGGGTGGCTCCTCCCAGATGCAAGGCCGTGCCTCCCCCGATGCTCGAGCCGGGCTGGCGAAACTCGATTCCCGCATTCGCTTCCACCGTGCCCGAGAGGGTGACCGTGCTCGGCTCGTTGCCCCCGAAGATGGCGGTCAGGCTGCTGTCCCATCCCACTCCGGGTCCACCGTCGGCGTCATCCTCCGCCCAGGGGGTGCCCGCGCTGTTCGACCAGGTCCCGGCCCCTCCCCGGGTGGTGTCGTCCCCCAGCCAATGCAGCGCCTGCAGCGGTCCCACCCGCAGGATGCCCGTGCCGGCAAAGCGTTCGTCGTCGATGTATTGCGCCCCGCTGCCCGTGGCGCCCCAGGTCCCCTCCGCCTGCGGCACGCCGTCGAACTCCAGCGCACCGACGACTTCCGAGCCCGACGCAAAATTGAGCGTGACCTGTCCGAACTGCCCCCCATCCGAATCGATCCGCAGGGTGTCCTCGTCCGGGAGCGCCTGGTTGTGCTCCAGGAGCAGAATGGAGGTGGCATCCACCCGAACCGGCCCCGAGCCCAGCGAACCGGACGCCGGAACGATGACCGACCCGTCGATCAGGTGGGTCCCTCCGCTGTAGGACATGGGCACGGCAAGGAAGAGGTTCCCCTTGCCGTCCTTGCTCACACCGCTGGTGCCGGCCAGCGGCGTGGCCAGAATCGCGGTCACGCCGTCGTCGATCTGCGTGTCGCCCGTGGTGATCAGGTTCTCCGCCTGGCTCGCTCCCCCCAGATTGATCGCGGTGCCCCCGCCGACACTCGATCCGGGCTGGAGGAAGATCATGCCCGCGTTGACGTTCACCGTGCCCGACACCGTCACCGTGCTCGGCTCGTTCCCCCCGAAAACCGCCGTCTTACCCGCATCCCAGGGAACGCCCGGTCCACCGTCGGCGTCTTCCTCCGCCCAGGCCGTGCCCCCGGAGTCGGTCCACGTGCCGCTTCCCCCCCGAGTCGTGTCGTCACCCAGCCAGTAGCGGTGGGGCACATCCGCGGTTCCAGTGACCTGAAAATTCACTTCGTCCATGCCGAATCCCCAGTGGTAGCCACTGGAGAGCGAGTTGATCTGCCACTTCAGGAAGATGGAACCACCCGGAAAAACGATCAAACCGTTGAGGTTGGCCGTCCGAGTGGGGGCATCGATAACCGAGCTGGAGTTGGGTACCGCGCTCTGGTAGTAGGAGTTCCACACGCCATAGCCGGCATCGGGCAGCGGAATCCAGGTCATGCCGTCAGTGGAGTAAAACAGTGCGAACGATGTGCCGGTGAACTGCTGGGAGTCGGTGCGCGTGACCCGCCGCTCCCCGCGGTAGGAAACGGTGGCCGAGGTGATGATTGCTCCCGTCTCGTTGCGAAACCGCGCCATGACAGCATTGGGGCTGGCAAAGGCCCCGGACGTGTAAAAGCCGATCGACCGATCGGAGGAGGGCGATCGGCCGGCCCAGAGCACGCCGCCTGCTGCCGGAATGTTTCCATACCAATCCTGGATCCGGTTCAGTTCCAGGACGTTGCCGGCATCGCTCCAGCCTGCGGTTGCGCCCGCTCCCGGAGCCGAAAGCTTCCAGCCGCTCGGAAGCGGCGCCGGGTTCGTGGATGGGATGCCATCGAAATTCTCGATGACGGGTCCTGTTCCGGTGATCGGAATCTGGGCACTTGCCTCCGCAATCAGGGAGAGGATTCCCATTGATAGGATGATCCCGGCATAGCGCATGTTCGAGACGGCAAGGGTGGTGGAAATTGAGGCAAATCGAATCCGGGCACTTGTTTGAAACACTACTCGACCTCGAGAGCGAAAAAGAGGCTGTCCTGGTCGGCGGCACCCGGTCCGCTGACCTCGACGGTGGCTTCTACCGTTTCGGGGTCCTCCGCCGGTAGGGAAACGACTTCGTAGGAGATCGTGACCGTGATGTCTCCATCGCTGTGACCGCTGGCGTGCCAGGTCAGGAGATCCTTCGACCAGACAATCGCTCCGCTCACCTCCGGGCGGTTCCGGGCCCGCGGGAAACGGATCTTACGGGTGCCTTCCCCCGACACGTCTATCCGAATCGGGCTGAGACTGCCGGGATCGCCAGCGCGCGTTCCCTTGAAATATTCAATGATGTTCTCCTCCCCATCGAAGTCTCCATCGTCGAAGGGACCACTCCGGGGAGAACCGGGCAGTTCTCCGCGAAGCCAACCCTGCATGGGATGATCACGAATCATCCCTTGGGCCGAGGAGGGCGAACCCGGCACAAAGGCGGGATCGCTTCCCAGAGTCACGATCAAGGACTCGTCTCCCTCGTTCTCCGAGTCGGTCATGACGGTGCACACCAGGGAGGCGGAGTTCGCGCCGGCGGGAATCTCCAGGCTGGACTCGAAACCCGTGTAGTCGACATCCGGAGTCGCATCGCCCCCGGCCAGAAGCGGGACCATCAACGCGCTGCCCGTGTCACCCGTCCGAGTCAGGCTGAACTCGAGCGTCTGATCCTGGCCGTATTCTCCCGCGGAATCGTCGGTCACCACGATCGTCACCATGGTGGGGGAAGGCGGCACGAAACTCACGACAAGCCTGGGGCGCTGCGATGCGGTAAACCACTCGCTGGTATAGAAGTCGACCCCGTTCGTGCCGTTTGACCAGGGCATCAGAGCGACTCCATGGTTGGCCTCACCGTCCACCCAGGCCTGCATGGCATCGGTGAGATCCAGGGAGCGAGCCCCGGTCGAGACGTTGGCGTTGCTGTTGTTCGCGCCGATCGAATCGAGTGCGGCGGCAGAGGCTTCCACATTGTTGGTCTGGATACCGTTGCCCAGGGAATTCCAGGTGCTGGATTCCTGCCAGGATTGCAGCATGCGATGCGCCCGGAACCCGCTGCCGGAGTTGAAGACATTCAAGGTCAGCGTTGCGCTGGTGATGGTGCTGCCAGGAGGCACCTGATTGGCGGCAGCTCCGACGATGTTCTCGAACCGAATCAAGCCGTGATTCGGGGCGGTACCGGATCCGTCATCCGCGTCGATGCTGATGAGGGTAATCGATCCATAGGACGTGCCACTGGAGGCAGAACGGAGATAGGTGTCGTGGGTTCCGGCGTAACCGCCCACGCCCTCCTGAAAAGTCAGTTGGGTGGGCCGCGTCATGAAAACGGTAACCTCCGCCGTCGCCGTGCCCGCTCCATCGTCGTCGATCGCCCTGGCACTCACCGCGTGGGTCCCTTCGGGAACGCCCGACCAAGTGTAGGAGAACGGCGAGGTGGTGTCCTCGCCCAACTTGGTGGTTCCCGCGAAGAACTCGACCTTCACCACGCTGCCATCTTCATCGGAAGCGCTGGCGACCATTTCGACGGTTCCCCCGCTCAAGGTCGCCCCGTTCGTGGGAGAAACGAGGGTGATGGTTGGGGGAACATTCTCCAGGACCGTGATGGAAATCGGCGCCGAGGTGGTCTGTTCCCCGTCGTCATCCGTGGCCACCACGGTGATGGTGTGAGTCCCACTGGTGACGCCCGTCCAGGAGCGGGTGAAGGGGGAGGAGGTGTCTTCCCCGAATTTCTCCCCGTTCCCGAAGAACTCGACCAAGGCGACCGTTCCGTCGCTATCGGTGGCGCTGGCGGTGACCTGTATGTCGCCTTCGGGCAGGGAAGCGCCGTCGCCTGGAGACGCGATGGTGACGACCGGTGGCACGTTCTCGAGGATGGTCAGAGCTACCGCGGCAGACGTCGTCGAATCCCCGTCGTCATCCGTGGCCACTGCCGTCAGAGCATAGCTGCCAGCGGTCACGCCCGACCAGGACCAGGTGAATGGCGCAGAAGTGTCCTCGCCAAGCTTCGTGCTTCCCTGGAAAAACTCGACTCTCGTAACGGTTCCGTCCCCGTCAGAAGCGCTTGCCACCAATTCAACGGTTCCCTCGGGCAGGGAGGCTCCGTCGTTGGGGGACGTCAGGGCCACGCTCGGCGGCACGTTTTCCAGAATGGTCAGAGAAACGGGAGCGGACGTGGTCGAACCGCCGTCATTGTCCATCGCCACTGCGGTGATGATGTAGGTGCCAGCAGTGGCACCGTTCCAGCTCCAGATGTAGGGGGCCGTGGTGTCTTCTCCGAGCTTTGCTCCATTCCGAAAGAACTCGACCTTCGCAATGGAGCCGTCCACGTCCGACGCGGAGGCGGCGAGGTCGACCGTCCCCTCCGGAACGGATGCGCCATTTGCCGGTGAGCTGATGACCACGGTGGGCAGATCGTTGATCTCGTTCACCACGGAGATCGCTATCGGACTCGAGGTCGTGCGCCCGCCTGCATCGTCCTCCGCGATTGCTGTGAGCGTGTGGTTCCCCACCGGAGCATTCCAGGAGTAGGCGTAGGGACCGGTCGTGTCCTCGCCCACTTTCTGACCGTTTCCATAGAATTCGACTTTCACCACGGACCCATTCGGATCGCTGGCGGTGGCGGCGAAGCTCACCACCTCGGGATACTCGATTTCGCTGCCTGCCCCGGGTGCCGTCAGGGTGACGACAGGGAGAGGGTTTACCACCGTCACCGCTACCGCGCCGGATGTGGTGCGGGCGCCGTGCGTATCCTCGGCTACAGCGGTCAGGCTGTAGGACCCGGGTGCGGCGGGCCAGCTGAAGGTGTAGGGAGCAGTGGTGTCTTCGCCAAGCTTGACCGCTCCCTGGTAAAACTCGACCCTGGCGACAGAACCGTCGAGGTCACTGGCATTCGCGCTGAATTGCACGAGGTCCGGTTGGGTAATGGTGCTGCCGGGGGCGGGACTGGTCAGCGTCACCGAGGGAGCGAGATTGGTCACGGTGACCGAAACTGCAGATGACGTGGTGCGGGCGCCGTCCTCGTCCTGGGCAATGGCCGTCAGGCTGTAGGTCCCGGGCGGTGCAGCCCAGGAGAATGCGTAGGGAGATGTGGTGTCTTCCCCCACCAGGATGCCATCGCGGTAGAACTCCACCTTGACGACGACTCCGTCCGGATCACTGGCCGTGGCGCCGAAATTCACCGCGTTGGGAAGGGGAATGGAGGCCCCGTCCG
>CAZLUZ010000095.1:0-19755 GCA_964562825.1 uncultured Akkermansia sp. | reverse complement strand
GACCACTGACCACTGAACACTGACAACTGACCACTGACCAATGACTACTGATCACTGATTACTGATTACTGTTTACTGTTTACTGTTTACTGTTTACTGAAAATGACTGACACCTGGGTCATCATCATCGGCTCCCTCACCGCGGTCGCCTGTGCCCTGCCGGGTTGCTTCCTCGTGCTGCGGAAGATGAGCATGATGGGAGACGCCATCAGTCACGCCATGCTCCCCGGTATCGCCATCGGTTTTCTCCTCACCGATTCGCGGGCCAGTGTTCCCATGTTCCTCGGTGCCGCCGTCGCCGGTATCCTCACCGCCCTGTTCACCCAGTGGATCTCGCGATTCGGCAGGGTCGACCAGGGCGCCGCCATGGGCATCGTGTTTACCACCCTCTTCGCCATCGGCCTGATCCTCATCGTCCAGGCCGCAGATCACGTCGACCTGGACCCGGGTTGCGTCCTCTACGGCGCCCTCGAACTGGCCGCCTTCGACCGTATCACCGTTGCCGGTTTCGATCTCCCCCCCACCGTCATCAGCATCGGCGCCATGCTGCTGGTCAATCTCCTCGTCCTGATCGCGCTATTCAAGGAGTTCCGCCTCAGTTCCTTCGACGCCAGTCTCTCCGATACCCTCGGTTTTTCCTCCCGATTCCTCCACTACCTCCTCATGGCGCTGGTCGCCATGACGACGGTGGCCGCCTTCGAGGCGGTGGGAAGCATCATCGTGATCGCCATGCTCATCGTTCCCCCCGCGACCGCGCTGCTGCTGACCCGCAGGCTGGTGCCCATGCTGATCATCGCTTCCCTCGTCGGAATCCTGGCAGCATGCCTCGGACATCTCGCGGCCATCACCGTTCCCCGACTCTTCGGTTTCGAGGATACCAGCACCTCCGCCTCGATGGCAACCATCACGGGATTGCTCTTTGTCCTCGCCTGGCTCTTCAGCCCCTCCGAGGGTCTCATCGTCAGAAGAATGCGCCCGATGCCGACAGAGCCAGCCCCTCCCCTCGATACCCCTCACGCGAAATAGACGCTCAATCCGAATCGGAAGCGAAAAGCAATCGCAGGCTGTTCAGGCAGACGAGCACGGTGCTGCCCTCGTGAGCGAGAACCCCATGGGTCAGGTGAACCTCTCCGGCGAGAGTCACCGTCACCATGACAGCGATGGTGCCGAGGGAAATGGCCAAATTCTGGTGGATGATCCGCCGAGCCCGTTCGCTCACGCGGATCGCAGTGACCAGCTTTTCGATGCGGTCTTTCATCAGCACGATATCGCTCTGCTCCATCGCCGCGTCGCTGCCGTGCCCTCCCATGGCCACGGAGACATGGGCCGCGGCGAGGCTGGGGGCGTCGTTGACGCCGTCGCCGACCATGGCCACCTTCCGTCCCTCGCGGGTGAGCCCCTCGATGACCTCGACTTTCTCCGCGGGATGGAGACCGGCACGCACGTCCCGAACGCCGAGGCGGTGGGCCACCGCTTCCGCCGCGCCTCGTTGATCGCCGGTGAGCATGAGGAGGTGAAGGCCGCGGCCGGCCAACCATTCGAGAACCTCCCTGCTTTTTTCCCGAACCTTATCGCGGAGCAGGATCCTGCCCACCACCTCCTCATGGATCACCCAGACCTCGGAACACCCCACCGGCGGATCGGGTGCGTCCGCGAGAAACTTTCCCCAATCCCCCGTGTCCATCAGCTCCCGGCGCCCGAGGTAACAGGCCTTTTCCCCGATGCGCCCGCGCAGTCCTTTGCCGGTCAGGCTGCGAAACTCCTCGACCGCAACCCGTTGCAACCCCAGTGCTTCCGCGTGGCGACAGAGGGTTCGGGCGATCGGGTGATTCGAGTTCGCCTCGAGGGCGTAGGCCAGTTCCAGCACCCTCGTTTCGTTTCCCGGAGGGAAACTTTCCACCGCCTCGACGGTGAGTTGGCCCTCGGTGAGCGTTCCGGTCTTGTCCAGGGCGACGGTGTCCACCTCCGAGAGTTTTTCGATGGCGGCACCGCCCCGGAAGAGCACTCCTTTGCGAGCGGACCAGGCGATCGCCGCCAGGATGGCCGAGGGTATGGAGAGCACCAGGGCGCAGGGGCTGGCCACCACGAGCAGGGTCATGGCCCGGTAAAGCGCGGAGAAACCCGTTTCCTCCGTGGTGGTCACGGCCGGGATATCCAGGACGAGCCACCAGACGAAAAACATCACCGTGACCAGGCCGAGAATCGCGTAGGTGTATTTCGTGCCGAAGCGGTCGGTGAACCGCTGGCTCGGCGCCCGGCGATGCTGAGACTTTTCGATGAGGTCGATGATTCTCTGCAGGGCACTGTCCGAGGCCGGCTGCGTGGCCTCGATGGTGACGACGCCCCAGAGGTTGAGGGTTCCGCCGAAAACGGCGTCTCCCCGGTCCTTGGCCACGGGATCAGATTCACCGGTCAGATTGGATTCGTCGACAGAGGTCGAACCCTCGACCACGACCCCGTCCAGGGGAAACGATTCGTCCGGACGAACCGACAACCGTTCCCCCATCCGAATCCGGCCGACATCGACCTCGCGAACCCGACCGTCCTCCCCGACGACGCGGCCCGTTCGGGGAGCCGCATCGGTCAGAGATCGGATCTCCCGATGGGTGCGGTGCAGGGCGTAATGCTCCAGGGCGCCCGACAGGGAAAAAAGGAACAGGAGCAAGGCTCCTTCAGTCCAGGCCCCGATCGAGGTCGCGCCCGCCGCCACGGCCAGCATGAGGAAGTGGATGTCGAGGCCGCCGCGACGGAGCTTCTGCCAGGCGTCGATCGAGGCGTCCCAGGCGCCGGAGATGAGAGAAATGCCATAGAAGATCAGGCTGATCCATTCGGGGACCGCCGGGACACGAGCGAGCACCCAGGCCGCCACCAGCGCGATGCCGCATATCCCGGCCTGCAGCCCGAGCCAACGCCATTCTTCGCGCACCCTGTCTCGGGGTTCGTTCGCATCGGGCCAGGCGAACTCGCGCCACTGCCAGAAAAGCGGAGCGGTGGGACAGCTGGGTTTCTCCAGCAGGGTCGAACGGGAAGGCAGTTCGCGGACCTCCACCGGCGACCTAAGGCCGCGGCCCGCGGCGTGTCCCGGCGAATCGAGAGCGGTTTCGTCGAGTCGCCGCAACAGGGCGGACAACCGCTCTTCCAGGGCTGAGATTTCGACCCGTCCCAGAGTGGCCACGGATATCCGGTGCGCCCCCCGGTCCACCAGGATCGCTTCGATCTCGACCTCCTCCGCGATGAAGGCGGCCAATAGATCAACCCAGGAGACCGATTCTCCACTCGATGAGACGGGGGGATCCATGCGCACAGAACCGCGGCAAGATCACGTTCCCGGAACCCCCTAGCAAGCTGTTTTAGAATCATTCCAAATAACAGGACTGAGACTCAGTCGCAGGGTGGTCGTGCCGGATTTCCGCGAGCCCGGATCGGACCCGGCTGGAGTGGTTTAGCGGGTCTCGGCCTTGGCGTTTTCCCAGGCCCGGTCCATCTCTTCGAGCGAAGCCTGTTCCAGGGACCGGCCCTCTGCCACGAGCCGGGCCTCCATCCTCCGGAAGCGGTCGACGAACTTACGGTTGGCTCCGTCCATCAGCAATTCGGCCTGGTTTCCCGTCTTGCGGGCCAGGTTGACCACGGCGAAGAGCAGGTCTCCCACCTCTTCGGCGATCGCCTCCGGGTGTCCCTCGTCCACGGCGCGCGCCACCTCATTCAACTCCTCGGCGACCTTGTCCAGCACCGGACCGATCTCGGGCCAGTCGAAACCGACCCGGGCCGCCTTCTTCTGGATCTTCTGCGCCGCCATCAGCGCGGGGATGCCCTCGTTGGCGGATTTGATCAGCGATGCCTGAAGCCCGGCCGAATCGTGGGCGTCTGTCGCCGGCTTCGCCGCGGCCGCGAGGTGACCCTCTGGTCCCGATTTCTCCTGTGACTTGATCTCCTCCCACTGTCGCAGGACCTCCTCGGGATGCTCCAGTTCGGACTCTCCAAAGACGTGGGGATGCCGTCGAATCAGCTTTTCGCAGATGGCGTGGGCCACGTCGTCGAAATCGAAGGCGTCCGTTTCCGAGGCGATTTCGGCGTGAAAGACGGGCTGAAGCAGGACATCGCCCAACTCCTCCACCAGATCGTCCACATTCCCCGCTCGAATCGCCGCAGCGACCTCGTAGGACTCCTCGACCAGATGCGGAGCGAGGGATTCGTGCGTCTGCTCGGCATCCCAGGGGCAACCTCCCGGCGCCCGCAGGATGTGCATGATGGCGCGGAGCCGGTCAATTGGCTGCAGATCATCGGGGGGGACGGGATGCGGCATGGGGGACCTTCCCGCAAAAAACGCGGGGGACAAGCCGGTAATCTCCCCGGGAGCCTCCGCCGCGCCGGGCCCGGAGAACTCCGTCTCCCCCATTTCTCTCATCACCTGTCCTCGGCCTCGTGGGGGCGACCGCGGCGATAGGAATCAAGGCGACTTTCCAGCGCTGGTCTCTCCTCGGCCGGAGCCATCTCCAGCGCCGCGAGTTGCCAGTTTTCGGCCTCGGCGAACCGACCTGTGGCGGCGCAGGCCGCGGCCATCGTCTCGAACAGTTCATACCCGGGTCGACCGGCCAGTTCGTGGGCCGCCTCCGCGACGGCGAGCGATTCACCGCGCAACTCCGGTCGGGTCCCGGGCGAGGTGGCGAGGACCCAGGCCAATCCCACCAGGGATTTCGAGAGAGCGTCCCGAGCCTCCGGAGAGGCGTCGCGCCGGGCCGCCTCCGTCCTCCGCCTGAGCTCTTCGCGGGCCGCGTTCCAGATTTCACCGGCCGCGGGATCGGTGGAGCTCGCGGCACCCTGCATCACCTCGAAGAGGCGCCGTCGATCGGAATCGGCGAAGGCGGAGACCGCGTCGGCGAGCCAACTCCGCCCCACTCGCCAGACGTCGAGGGCTTCCCCGAAATCGTTGGCCTCGGCAAGCCCGCGATGAATCGCGCCGATCGATGCGCTGACCAGCAGGTGCCGCGAGGCATCGTTGGGAAAAGCGGAGAGCACCCCGTCGGCACGATCGCGGGAGATACCCACATCGACGATGCGTCTGCCCAGCCGGGCAAAAAGAGCCTTCCTCGTCGAGGAGCGGAGGCGGGAGGTGAAGAGGAGAGCCCGGCGGGTCCCCTCCCTCGCCTGGAAGACATCGCCCCGCTCCAAGGCCGCGACGATTTCCTTCTCGAGAACGCCCAAGGCCACGGACACCGTGCCGTGGTGGGCCGAGGCCTGCTCGGCGTTCAAACGGCCATGGTGACGCTCCGCCGCCGCCCAGTTCTCTACGCGCAGGGTCTTGAGATAGCGGAGCAGATCCAGGTGGGACCGCTCTTCCGGGTTGTTGGAATCCGACGACTGCAGGATGTGGAGGAAGGAATGCGCGGGCAGATTCCGAAAGGAGATGGCTCCCGGCGCGTAGAGGTGACGAACCGGTTCGTGCCACCTCAGTTCGCCGCTTTCTTCGTCAAAGCGGCACCACTTTTCCTCGAGGTAGGAGAACAGATCGGGAGAATCGCCCACCGTCCAAAGCCGCGCCGTTCCGTCCCAGGAAACGCTGACCATCGCGGCGCCGTCGGGTCGGAAATCCACGGCCAGCACATCGTCCGTGTGTCCCCGGAGAACCGCTTTGCCGATACCCCCAGCCGCGTCCCAGAGTCGAACCGTGTCGTCCTCTCCCGCGCTGGCCAGCACCGCATCGAAGGGGGCGAATTCCAGCGCCCGGACTCCGCCTTCGTGCCCCTCCAAGACAGAGGGAGGTGATTGCCCCGACGGTTCCCAGAGCCAGATCGGGCCCTCCTCGGTTCCGCACGCGATCCAGCCCTCTGCCGGATGCACCGCGAGACATTCGATCATCCCGGTATGCCCGACGAGGCACCCCAGTTCCCGTCCCGTCGCCACCTCCCAGCGGCGCAGGGTTCCCCCGGGCGACAGGGAGACCAGCCATTCCCCTCCCGGCCCGAACGCGACCACCTCCGCCGTCTCATCCCCCCGCGACAGGTGACGCACCTCGTCACCTTCCGGGATACGCCGCAGGCGGATGCCACCCTCGCCGCAGCAGGTCGCGAGAAGTTTCCCTCCCGGGTGGAACCCGGGGGCCCGCTCTCCCGGCAGATGCCGCAGCACGCGACCCGCCGCGGCGTCCCAGAGGGTCACTGCTTCATCGCTGGCCCAGGCCCGGAAACGCCCTGCCGGATCCGTCGCCACCGCCTCGATGGCGGACGCCTCCGCCTCGCCTGTCCAAGTGGCTTTCTCCCGTCCCGTCCGCGCCGACCAGATCCGGACCGCGCCGTCGGCCGCGCCGGTCAAAAAATCCTCACCCTCAGGAGCAAAAACCACCGCACGGAGGGGGCCTCCCCCGCCCTCTACGGTGAGCTGCTCCCGGCCCCGCCCCATTTCCCACAGCTTTGCCGTGTGATCGTAAGACGCCGAGGCGAGCAGTTCCCCGTCCGGGCTGAAGGCGATCCCACTCACCGAAGAGGCGTGCCCGGTGAGGTTGATCGATGCACCATCCAAGGCGATCTCCCAGACCCTTATCTCCCCGTCCATCGATCCCGAAGCGAGGCTGCGGCCATCGGGGCTGAAGGCGACGTCGAGCACGTAGTCCTGGTGCCCGGAAAAGCTCGCAAGTTCCTTCCCCGATATCACCTCCCAGAGCCGGACCGTGCCGTCCCAGGATCCGCTGGCCAGCATCATTCCACCGGGGTGGAACGCCACCGCGGTGACGGCATCTTCGTGGCCCTCCCAAGCCGCGAGTTCCTCGCGCCCGACCACATCCCAGAGCCGAATCGTCTGGTCCGCCGAACCGCTTGCCAGGATCCTGCCGTTGGGATGAAAGGCGAGACCGTTGATCCAAGCACCGTGGCCCCGGAAGATGGAGTGTTCCCGGTTGGAGCCTTCCGCCCAGAGCCGAATCGTCTTGTCGTCGGAACCGCTCGCCAGGAGCCGCCCGTCCGGACTCACCGCCAGGCTGCGCACGATGTCTCCATGTCCGCGCAGGGTGGCTTCGTTTTCTCCGGTGCGGAGGTTCCACCACCTGACGGTCTGATCCGAGGAGGCACTGGCCAGCAGGTCCCCGCCGGGATGGAAAACCACCTCCCAGACATCGTCCGTGTGCCCGGTGATACGTTGCGATTCTCTCCCCGTCCGCAAGTCCCAGAGACGCACCGAATCATCGTCCGATGCCGTGGCCAGGTGTTCTCCGTCCGGATCGAAGACGGCACATCGAACGTAGTCGGCGTGCCCGGCGAGGTTCCCCCTCCTCCGGCCCGAACTCCTCTCCCGGAAGCGGATGGTTTTGTCCTCGGACGCACTGATGATCATGGCTCCGCCCGCGTCGAAGACGAGATCATTGACCCAGCCGCCGTGTCCGGGATGCGTCGCCTCGAGCCGTCCGGTGGCCGCATTCCAGATTCGCACCATCCGATCCTCTCCTCCCGAGGCGATCCAGGCACCGTCGCGACTGAAGGCGAGGCGGCGCACCGCTCCGTCGTGCCCCCGGAGGATGACCGGTTCGCCACTGTTCTCCTGCGGCCAGAGCCGCACCGTGCCGTCCTCCCCACCGCCTGCGAGGGTGGCGCCATCCGGGGAAAAGGCCACGCAACGGACCGGACCGGAATGATCCGCCAGACGGATCGGAGGCCCGCCGCCATCCACCGTCCACAGTCGCACCGCGCCGTCCAGTGAAGCGGTGGCGAGGCGCGAACCATCGGGGGAAAAAGTGGCGCTCCAGACCGGGCCAGCCCGTACCTCCAGGGGCTTGCCCACCAGCTCACCGGTGAAGATGTTCCAGAGCCCCACGGCTTTCTCTCCCGTGTTTGCCGCCACCATCTTTCCTGAGGGGTGAAACTCCACCGTCCAGACGGATTCGGTCAGCGCCGCGATCGTTTTCCACAGCGCCTCCCGCGAGACATCCCACAGCCTGACCGTGCCGTCGGAGGAACCGCTGGCCAGGAGATCGCCCGCCGGGGCGAAACTGAGGGAATGAACCGCCGCGGTGTGCCCGTTCAGAACCGCGATCTCACGGCCCGAATCCACGTCCCAGAGCCGTATCCGGTGATCCGCCGCCCCCGAGGCGAGGATGCCGCCGTCCGGGCTGAGTGCCAGGGCGAGAATGGGCGCCGAGTGATGGGAGGCGATCGGAGAACTCCAGAGAAACGGACGTGCCGCAGAGAGTTCCACCCGGTTCATCGCGAGGGCTCGCTCCCGCCGAACACCGTTCGCGGTGAGCAGGGCGGGAAAGAGTTCGGGATCGGCCCCCGGCGGCTTGCCCAGATCGCGGAACCCCAGGGCCCGGGCCGCATAGAAGAGGGCGTCGACGTCCCGTCCCCTCCCCCTCGCCACGTCGGAACGGAGCAGCCAGCCTTTTCCCGCCTGCCACTGCGCCTCCTCCTTCTGCCGGATCGCCACGGCGCGCTGCCGTTCCGCCTCGAGCTTTTTTCGTTCGAGTTCCCGCTTCTGCTCCTCGGAGGCGAACTGCTGTTTCTCCACCGTCCTCAGTCTTCCGTCCGCGATTCCCTTGAGATGGAAGGCCAGGTAGGTCGACGCGATGGCGAGACAGGCGATCAGGGAGGCGAACCCCGCCGCGATTCGCAGCCGGCGCACCTGCTGTCGTTTCTCCCGCCGGGAGACCTCGAGAAACTCCCGTTCCAGATCACCGAGCCCCCCGATCTTGTCGAACTCGCTTTGTCGTGCCCCGTCGGCCACCGCGTTCAGCTCGAGGGCCCGTTCCAGCTTCGACCCGCGCCACAGTTCGTCGGAGGCACGGCCGCGACCGCCGCTGACCCGGCGCACCGCGTTCCACATCTTGGCCCCATCGATCAAGGCGTTGCGTTGGCGGATGGCCTCTCTCGATTCCCGGATCCAGCGGCCGAACTCCTCCCATTCCCCGATGAGCGCCTCGTGGGCCAACTCCACCCGGGCCTCCTGATCCTCGCCCCGGCCGGTGACGAGAAGACGCTCCCGGGTGAGCAGTTCCTCCAGGACCTCCTCGCTGCCCGCCGCGACCAGCGTCTCCCGCGAGGCCGATCGGGACACGGGAGGGGAATCCGCGGTGGTCTCGTCGATCTCCACCAGGCTCAGCAGAATGTTGCGCACCGCTCTCCTGCCGCGCTCCGTTTTGGACCGGTAATACCTCGACACCCTCCGGTTCAGGGCTCCCTCCACCCCTCCGATCCGGAAATAGGACCGCGTGGTGAGCAATCGATCCTCCAACCCGCCCCGTTCGAGCGGCGCTTCCCGAACGGCGCGACGGGAGCGTCTCTCCTCCCTCCAGAGGGCTTCCAGGGTATACTGCAGCAGGGGGAGCATCCCGTCGCGGCCCTCGACCGCACGGACGATTCGATCGACCAGACCGCTTTCCAACCGTACCCCGTGGCTCCGGGCCGGCTCCTCGATGATCTCGCGCAATTCCTCGCCCCGGACCGACACGATTCGTTCCAACTGCCGATCGGTGATGCGAAAGAGGCTCTCGTATTCGCGCAGCGCCCCGAAAAAATCATCCCTCAGGGCCAGAACCACCCGAAAGCTCGGGTCCTCCCCTCCCTGTTTCGCGGCCTCGACGAGGGCGGCGATAAAAATCTCGCGCAACTCCCGGTCCCGCTGGGGGATTCGGGTAAACACTTCCTCGAACTGGTCGATGAAAAAGAGCAAACCCGCCTCCGGATGCTCGCGGCGGAGGGTTTCGCCGAGCCGTGCCAAGACTGCGGGGCTCGGTTCGCGGACGAAGTCGATCTCGCTCGCGTCGATTCCCGCGGCGAGCAGGCCCGCCCAGAGCCCCTCGAAGGGTTGATCGTTGGGGGTGCAGACCACCGCGATCGCCTCGCGTCCGTCCGATTCGGTCTCGATTCGCCAGCGCGGAATCACTCCGGCCCGGATCAGGCTCGACTTTCCCGAGCCACTGTTCCCCGTGACGAGGAGCAGCGGGGCCTCATCCATCCGGTCGAGCAGGTCCGCAATCTTCGCCGTCCGACCGTAGAAATAGGCCCGGTCTCTCTCCTCGAATCGGCGCAGGCCCACGTAGGGACACGAGGTATCGAGCGAGGCCGGCGTTTCCCCCTCGCAGGAATCCGCGGAGCCGGAGAGATCGCAGACGAGGACCTTGCGCACGAGATCGTCGTGACTGCGGAACCTGGTCCGGTCGACGCCGCGCTCGCGGATGTGGGTCTGGAAAAAATTGCGCTGGAGAAGTTGGCGTTCGACCGACTCGGGTTCGGCGCGATGCTCCGGATCCGAGGGCCGGTGGGCGGGATCGGGGTAGAAGACGAAGACCGGCTTGTTCCGCCTGCGGGCGATGAGGTATTCCCACTGGGTGTAGGAATGCCGTTCGGCGCCGTGCCCTCCCTCTTCCGCCGCCGGTTCTGCCCCAAAACGTTCGCCGATCAGGCAGACAACCGCATCACACTGCTGGATCTGGGCATCCAGTTTCTGCAGGAGCGTTCCCGGGCCCGTGTTGAAGTCCTCCTGCACCCGCACGTGACAGCCCTTTTCCCGCAGCGCCCGGGCCACCTCCGCCCGGTAGGAACCGAGTTCGGCGGTGACCGCACTGAGAAAGACGGTAACGACGGGACGGGCCATGAAGGGCCAGGGCGGTGGAGGGTGGATGGTGGGGGCGCGGTAGCGAGCGCGACCTCGAGCGGTCTCGGGATCTTCTGGCCCCATCGTTTACTACGGGATGGCAGCCGATTTCTTTCTGACAACTTTGCCCCATTCGCGATCTCCCCGGTCACGGGTGCTTTTCGGGGGAGACGGGGCACCAAAACCCGTTGGACAGACTCCCGAATCATCGCGGAGGATGTCGGCCCATGACGAAACACCGTTTCTACCTGCCCCCGGACCAGTGGGATATGGAAACGCCGGCCCTCGAGGGCGACGAGGCCCATCACTGCCGGGACGTGATGCGCTGCGGCACCGGCGATCGGCTCCTCGTTTTCGATGGTGCCGGGCGGGAGATGGAGGCGGAGATTCTCTCGGTTTCGAGGCGCGCCGTTGAACTCGCGGTGATATCGCGCCGAATCACCGCACCGCTGCCCGCCCGGATCACCCTGGGACAGGCCATTCCCAAGGGAAAAAACATGGAACTGATCATCCAGAAGGCGACGGAACTGGGCGTGGCCGAGATCGTTCCCCTGCTCACGGAGAACACCGTCGTCCAGTTGAAGTCGGGGGAACGGGAGAAAAAGCGGGAGAAATGGCAGCGCGTCGCCGTGGAGGCCTGCAAGCAGTGCGGCCAGAACTGGCTGCCCCGGGTAGCCGAGCCCCAAGCGATCGGCGATTTCATCGCATCGGTCAGGGATGAATGCCGCATCGTGGCCGCAATCGATCCCGAATCGCTCACCCTGAGGGAGATCCTGGCCCAGTGGGACGCCGAGCACCCCTCGCGACCGGAGGCCGCGACCCTGCTCATCGGACCGGAAGGAGACTTCACCGCCGCGGAGGTGGCCACGGCGAGAGCGGCCGATTTTCGCCCTCTCTCGCTCGGACCCATCATTCTCCGGGCCGAGACCGCCGCCATCTACGCGGTGAGCGTGTTGGTCTACGAGTTGATGGGCAGGTGAAGGCGGGAAACCGCGAGCCCGTCCTTTGACAGGCTGTCGCTGCCGGATAGGGGTGGAGCATGCACAGAATTCTGGTTTTTGCCTGCGCCGCGCTGATTCCCGCCCTTTGGGCGCGCACCGAGGGTGCGGAAGAGGAAAACGCCGGTGAATGGGTTTCTCTCTTCGACGGCACCAGTCTGGACGGTTGGCGGGGTTACAACGGAGTCGAGGTCCAGGGAATCTGGACGGTGGAGCCGGGCGGGGTGCTGCACCTCGCCTCGCCTCCGGAGGATGGATCGCGGGCCAACCTCATCACCGAGGGACAATACGGCGACTTTGAGTTGCGCTTCGAGTGGAAGGTCGAGGAAGGGACGAATTCCGGAGTGATATTCCGCGTCGGAGAGGGGCCGAAACAACCCTACCTGACCGGGCCCGAGTACCAGATCCTCGACAACGAGGGCTTCCGCACGCGCAAAGGTGAGCCGGTCGGACCGAAAGAACAGTCCGCCTCCCACTACGCCATCGAAGCCGCCCCGGCAGACCACACCAGACCGGTTGGCGAATGGAACGAGGGACGAATCGTCGCCAAGGGCAACCACATCGAATACTGGTTGAACGGGGAGAAGACCGCGGAATACGAATTGCAGAGTCCCAGGTGGAAAGAACAGGTGGCCAATTCAAAATTCCACAAGTGGAAAGACTACGCGTCCCTCCCGAAAGGGCACATCGTCCTGCAGGACCACGGCCACCGGGTCTGGTTTCGCCATCTGAAGATCCGGGAACTCTGATCCCGCACCAGTGGCAGTCGCGGGGGGGCTCTCATCGGCGAGCGCACCCGTGTCACCCTGTCATCGCACCGCATGGGCGATAATGAGGCCCGCGGCGGCCGGCAACCAGAGAGCCGCATCGGCCATGGCGGGCACGCCCTCGCCCAATCGGGCCAGATTCTTCTCGATGCCCCAGAGCCCGGCAACCGCGGCGGCCAACGGCACCCAGATCAGAGCGGGCGTTCCGATGAAAGGCAACAGCGCCACCGCCATCATCGCAGCGATCCAATACCCGCCGAGACCGCTGCGCCGCTCCCGTCGAACAAACCAGGCCGTCCGGTCGGTCCTGCGGTCGTAATCGCGCTCCGCCAGGGAGATCAGGAGGCAATTCCCTGTGCACAGCCCGCCGAAAACGATGAGCACGGCGACCTCGCGCCAGTCCGGCGCGGAGTAGGGCAGGCCCACCCCCGCGGCAAAACAGCCACCGATGAGCGTTTCCTTGTAGGGCAGGACTCCGGCACCGTCCAGGCGGCGAAACAAGAAAAAATACCCCACGGTGAACAGTCCGATGATCCCTCCCTGGAGCCAGATGCTGGACGGCAGAGAGGCGGCCGCCCCGGCAGCTCCCACCAGGACGGCGGCCGCCAATCCGACGACGACTCCGCGGTGGTCGCGGGCGAAGCGTTTGCGGTCCGGTATCTCCAGCACCGCCCCCGGCTCCAGCGGCGGTTCGATCGCGCGGTCCCACAGGTAAATCGCCCAGACGACCAGGCCCAGGGTCGCGGGCACCGCCGGAGAGTGGGCCGGACCCGCGGGAAAGGCCTCGTCGAGCAGCAGCCACCAAGTCACCGCAGTGACCGGGGCATCCAGGGAGAACTGGTGAAATCGTTTGATCCTTCGGACCGCGACCCTAGGAGGAAATTCGCCAAAAAGCACTCGTTTTTTCCCCGAAGAAGGATTCACTAGCAGCCGGTAGCCCGCCCACCTCAAGCTCCCCGATCATGACACCCGATACCTACGCCCTGATCCTCGCCGGCGGCAGCGGAACTCGGTTCTGGCCGCTGAGCCGCAACGAGAAGCCGAAGCAGTTGCTCAAGCTTTTCGACGACGAAACCCTCATCGAAAAGACAGTGAACCGCCTGAAGGGCATCGTGCCTCAGGAGAAGATCGTGGTGCTGACGAACCAGTCCCAGGTTCCCGGAATCCGGGAGGCCCTGCCAGATCTGCCCGAGGAGAACATCATCGCCGAACCGGCCCGGCGCGACACCGGTCCCGCCGTCGCCCTCGCCGCCGCCTGGGTGGCAGCCCGCAATCCCGAGGCGGTCATGATGGTCCTCCCCGCGGACCAGCTCGTGGTGGACACGGATGGCTTCCGGTCCATCCTCGCCACGGCGGCGTCGGTCGCCGCCGCTACGCCCTCGATCGTCACCCTGGGCATCCGTCCCGACTGGCCCTGCCCCAGCTTCGGTTACATCGAACGGGGCGACGCCATCTCCGTCGAGGACGTGGACACTCCGCACCCGATCTACCGGGTATCGCGGTTTCGGGAAAAACCCACCCCGGAAATCGCCGCGGAGTACCTCGCCGCGGGAAATTTCTCCTGGAACGCCGGCATCTTCGTCTGGTCGGTTCCCACCCTGCGGGCGGAACTGGCCACCCACACTCCGGAACTCTCCGCCTTCGTCGACGCCCTGGCCGCGGCCCCCGACTTCGCGGCCCATGTCGCCACCCATTTCCCGTCTCTCGCCAAAATATCGATCGATTTCGCCCTCATGGAGAAGGCCTCGCAGGTGCTCAACATCGAGGCCGACGTGGGCTGGGACGACGTGGGCGGCTGGCCCTCGGTGGCGAAATATTTCCCCGAGGACGACTCCGGCAACACCATCCGGGGCGAGAGCACCGTGCTCGACGCGTCCGGCAATATCGGTCTCTCCGCCGGAGGCAAACGGATCGCCCTGCTCGGGGTGCGGGACCTCATCGTCGTCGAGACCGAGGACGCCATTCTCGTGGCGGACCGGACCCGGGCGGACGCGATCAAGAAACTGGTGGACCAACTCCCGCCAGAGCTGACCTGATGTCCGACGATTGGGTCAGGGCGCTGGGCATCGATTACGGCACGGTCCGCATCGGCCTGGCCGTGAGCGACGATCTGGGTATGCTCGCCCACCCCTTCCGCACCATCTCGGGACGGCCCGAAGGGAAGCCGATCGAGGCGATCGCCACCATCGTCGCCGAACGAAAGATCCGCGACATCATCGTCGGCTCCCCCCGACACGCCGACGGGAGGGAGAGTACCATGTCGAAAGAAGCGGACCGATTCGCGGAAAAACTGCGCGACCGATTCGGCGAGCAGATTACCGTTCACCTCGTCGACGAGCTGATGACCACGAAAATCGCCCGGGACAAGCTGCTCCAGTCGGGAAGAAAAAAGGAATCGATTGGAGATGTCATCGACCAGGCCGCCGCCGTCGAGATCCTTCAGAGTTGGCTGGATGGGCGTCAGGGCCCGGCTCAGATCCCCGGGGAGATTGATCTTTTTCCCGACAACGAGTAGGCTCGAAACCTCATGAAAGGCGGTAAGGGACCACACGAACGGGTAGGAGTGATTGGACTGGGCATCATCGGAAAACGGGTCGCAGACGTGTTGCGGCGGTCGGACCTGGACATTTACGTGTGGAATCGCACCCCGAAATCGGAGCCGAACTTCCTCGGTTCACCCGCCGAGCTGGCGCAGATCGCCGACCTCATTCAGATTTTCGTCACCGACGGCGACGCCCTTCTCTCGGTGATGGATGCGATGCGGGACAAGCTGACGCCGGATCATCTCATTCTCAACCACTCCACCGTCGAACCCCAGGCCACGGTGGAGGCCTTTCGCATCGCCACCGAACGAAGGGCCGGATTCCTCGACGCCCCATTCACCGGAAGCAAGGAGGCCGCGGCGGCGGGTTCCCTGGTCTACTACGTGGGAGGAGATCCCGCCCTCCTCGAGGCGGCGCGCCCCGTCCTGGAGCACAGCGCCAGGGAAATCCTCCACGTCGGCCGGGTCGGCGAAGCCACCGTGATCAAAATCGCGACCAACATGATTTCCGCCGCGACGGTGGAGGTGCTCAGCGAGGCCTACGGCCTGACCACGGCGGCGGGGATCGATCCCAGGGTGCTGCAACGGGCCATCGAGAACAACGCCTGCAGTTCGACCCTGACCTCGATGAAACTTCCCGCCATCATCTCGGGCGATTACGACCCCCATTTCTCCCTGAAAAACATGTTCAAAGACTCCAAATTCGCCCTGGACCTCGCCAACGGATTCGGCATGGAGGTTCCCGTGCTCTCGACCACCGCCAACGTCATGTTCCGTGCGGTGCAGAAAGGCCACGGGGAGAGGGATTTTTCCGCACTCGCGCTCAATTACCAGCAACCCGGCCAACCCGACCACGCCTGATGGAACGCGCCTGGGCTCGCCCGCTCGACCGGGCCTTTCTCCAACTCCGGGGACCCGATGCGGTCCGCTTTCTCAACGGACAGGTCTCCAACCGCATCGACGTCGACCTCGGCGACCGCGTCGTTCCCGCCTGCCTCTGCAGCATCAAGGGCAGGGTGGAAGCACTGGTCTGGATCACCGCGGGCCCCGGCGAGGATGCGCTCCTCATCGAGACCGAGGCCACCCAGGCGGAAGCGGTGCACGACCGCATCGACCGCTACCTTATCGCCGACGATTGCGAACTGAGCCTCCTCGGGGATCGGACCCCGCGAATTCACCTGATCGGGGACGAGCCGCCGGCAGCGGGCGCCCGGGAGTGCTGGCGCTTCGGGGTGCGCGGCTTCGATCTCGACACGGATCAAGCGCCGGAGGGCGCCGCCGAGATCGGCGAGGCAGAGATCGCACGGCTCACCGTTCGTCACGGCATACCCCGGTCCGGCTGTGAGATCACAGGGGAGGAGTTTCCCTCGGAACTCGGTCTGGACCGCTGGGCGGTGGACTTCGCCAAAGGCTGCTACCTGGGGCAGGAGGTCATTTCCCGCATCGAGAGCGTGGGACGGACGAAAAACCGGCTGGCCCTCTACCGCACCGCCGAACCATTCGCCGGGGGACACCGCTTCACCGGAGAGACCGAAAAGACCGGCGGCCGCGTGACGCGGGACTCCGTTCCCTGGGAGGGCGCCTTCCTCACCCCGATCTTCGCCCGCAACGGCTGGGAGCCGCCCGGGTTCGAGGAGCTGGCCATCCACTACCCCGACAAGCGCTGAGGGCCTCAGCCCAACCAGTGGAATTCCACCGGTTTCTCCACGTCGGGATGGAGGCTGCGGTGAACCGGGCAGCCCAGGGCGGCCGCCTTGAGCCCCTCGACCTCGGGATGGTCTGCCGGCAGCGGCACCTCGATCACGGTGGAGAGGCGGGCGATCACGCGCGGATGTTGCGAGGTCATCTCCTTGCGCACCACCGCGGTGGCACCCCCGATGTCGATGTTTTTCTGCTTCGCGAAAATGCCCATGATGGTCAGCATGCAGGTGCCCATCGCCGTTCCCACGAGATCGGTGGGGGAGAATTCCTCGCCCTTGCCGTGATTGTCGACCGGGGCATCCGTTTCCAATTTCGCGCCCGAGGGCCCGTGGATTGCCGTGGTGTGGAGATCTCCCTGGTAAGTAACGCGCACTTCGACCATGTCAGGAACCTAGACGCTCTCGCCCGAGTGAGCAATCGGGCTTGTCGAAAGCGATCCGGTCGGGCGACCGATTTTACGCGAGCAGGGCCTCCAGTTCGTCGTGGGCGAGAAACCGCCCCACCAGTGCCTGGGAGCCGCCGGGCTGGCTCTGCTGCCAGGTGGCGAGAATGCCCTGGGGCAGGACCAGGGTCGAAACATAGCGGGAGCAACCCGTGCCGTGGGGGGAAACGAAGAGCGGTTCCTCCACGGTGATGCTCTCGATCGCGGGCAGCTCCGCATCGATCCCGACGGCGAGGCCTCCGATCTCCTCGCAGGACCATCCCCGGGGTCGCGACACGGCGTCGGGACTTTCGGAAAGCTTGCGGAGGCTTTCGCAGCTGTCGTAAAAATAGAGGGAGAGAGCGGGCAGACCGCGAAAGAGGCCCATCCTGGGGACCGGCAGCCGATCCGTGATCCGGGCGGCCGCGATGTCCCAGACCGGTCCCCTCCGCAGCATGTCATTGGACAATTCCTCGTAGGCCGAGGTGAAACCGGCGCGTCGCACCCAGGCTGCCGTTCCGCTGCTGGACCAGCTGAAGGGATGGGTGCAGAATCCGAGGAGCAGATCGCCGCCGGACAGGTCCGCCACCCAGGGGTCCTTGCAGTGCAAGCGACCGATGTCGTCCGGACGGTCCGGAACCACCTCGTCGATGCTGGAGGGATCGAGATCGTCGACACTTTCGGCCGAAAAACCGTCGATGCTCCAGACCCCGGCCCCGGCTTTCTGGTAGGGGGCGATCCTGTCCGGGTAGGAGGAATCCTTCTCCGTGGACACGAACACCTCCAACCCGAAATCGGCGAGGTGCAGCGCGGCGCCCTCGATCGAGAGCACGTTGAGACCGTTGTAGGCGAGGTCGGACCGGGAAAACGACCTCACCCGTTGGTAGGGGCCGAGCGGTTCCTCGGCACGAAAGATGGCCAACTCCAGCCCCCGATCTTTCCCGTCCTGGTACCTGCCGCAGAGCAGCAGCGATCCATCCCGATCCCGGATCACGTTGCCCCCGCCGAACCAGAAACCCTCTTTCGGTTCGTGCGGTTCCACGAGAATCTCCGCCTTCTCCTGATCGATGAGCGCCGCCGCGAGCCGGCGCAGAGTCGCCTGAAGTTTGCCGTTCACCATGGCTTACCCATAACAAGCCAACCCTGCCGGGCAAGGAAGAACCGGCACCGCCGAAGAGGAATCGCCCCGTGGAGAAGAGCGAACTGTTTTCAGGCCGCCAACTGCGTCAGATTCTCCAGGAGTTCCCCGGGTTCCGCCCGCTCGGTGATGTCTCCGCTGGCGTGGGCGTAACGGATGCGCCGGTCGCGGTCGACGATGAACGTCGCCGGGATGGGCACCTCGTAGCTTTCGTCCTCGTGCAGGTGCTCCAGAAAAATGCCGAACTGCCGGTAGACCTTCCGTATCCGATCGCCGAGCGGATAGACCAGCCCGAACTCCCGGGCCACCAGGTTCCCGCGGTCGGCGAGATCGAGGAAGCCGTCGACCCGGGGATCGGTATGGCGCTCCCTCACCTGGGGGCTGATGGCCAGAACCGAAGCATGGCGCACCTGAAACCCGGGCATGGTGCGCAACAGGGCCTGAAACTCGATGTTGCAGTAGGGACACCAGGTGCCGCGGTAAAAACTGAGAATCACCGGTCCCTTTTGCAACTGACCGTCGAGGCCGACCACCCGTCCCGCGGTGTCGGGCAACTCGAAAGAGGGAGAAAAATCCCCCACCTTCCTGACCTGGGAGAGGATGTCGGACTGGAGCAGTTCCTCGGTCTTTTCCGCGAAGAGCCGCGTCACCTCGGGAGGAAAGTCGGCGGCGTGCTCACGGGACCATGCGTCGATCTGTTCACGCAGGGAAGGTGGGCGGGGGGAAGGATCTTCGGGTGCCATCGTCCGGTGCCGGTTCTGTCGATCGCCGGGCAGGGTCCTTACAAGGGAGGCGAGGGGAACTTTCCTCTCTCCGCGAAGCAACCGTCGCAACCGCAAGCCAGCACAGTCCTTGCAAGAAGACAAACCCATCCTACCGTCCCCCTGGCATGAACCCCGAACTACTAGACGAGTTGCTGCGCCTCGCCGATCAGGCACGGCCGCAGCCCCTGCCGCCCTCCTTCGCCCGCGATACGACGGAGCGAGCCCTGCGCGCCGGAGCAAAGCGACGAGCCCTGCGCGCTTTCCAGGCCGGCAGCATGCTCATTCTCGCCGCCGCGGTATCGGTGTGCTGGACCTTCGCGCACCTTTCCCCGCCATCGGACTCCCCGCCGGCCCTCACCCTTTTCCAAACCCCCGGCGCGGGTCCGGTCCTCCCCGTCCGATGAACTGGCAAACGGCGCTTCTCTGGAACGGGTGTTCCGTGGCGATCGCGGCAACGGTTTCTTTCCTCGTGGCCAGACAGGTCGCCGCACCTGTCCCCGTGCCGGAACCGGGCGAGACGGATTTTCATCTCTGGCTCCACCGGAATCTCGACATCAGCGGCACTCAGTGGGAGGCCCTCCACCCCATCGAGGAGGCCTTCGAGGGCGAACGCACGCGCTACCACCGCCGCATCGAGGAGGCCGGAAGGGACTTGGCCGGCGCCATCCGGGAATCCTCCTTCGAGTCCTCCGAGGTGGAGGATGCCCTCGCCAGGTTGAATCGCGCCCAAGGAGACCTGCAGAGAGCCACCCTGCGCCATTTTTTCGAGATGAAGAAGCATCTCTCCGAAGAGGAGGGAGAAAAACTGATCCGGTGGACCCGCGAAAGCATTGTTCATGGACATCACCA
>CAZLUZ010000094.1:0-19781 GCA_964562825.1 uncultured Akkermansia sp. | reverse complement strand
ACCAAGCGAGCGGAGGTGGCCGCGCGAGCTATCGGGCTGACTTGCAATCCGGTGGCTCCCCGATTGCATTCGTTGCAACCCGGACGGCCCAAACGGCGGCTTATGGGCACACTACAAGGAGGTATCAGCGATGAGAATCTCGGCTATTATCCCGACGAATTCACTTTCCGATTCAACCGCCGAACCTCGAAGGGGCGCGGCCTAGGTTTTCAGCGGTTGATCGAGAACGCGATAAAATTGTTATAAAATACAATAAAAATGTAAATTTCGGAATTCTAGGAAATTTTTCTTGATTCTGTTATTACTAGAAGGAACTGCATAACCAGGTTCCTCTCAAGACCCAGATAGAATTATCCACGAGTCAATTGAACGTAGCGATCATAACTCACAGGAAAATTGGAGGGCTACGCTATGCTTCTTTTGACCTGCGCTCGGCCAGTTGTGTCTCGGTGCGAACCCGGGCGATGCTGTTGTCGGGGAGAACCCCGGACCAGGCACAGCCGGGAAAGAGGATACAGTCCCTGCCGAGCAGGGAGCCCGGATTGAGCACCGCGTTGCACCCCACCTCGGTGCGGTCTCCCACGATGGCACCGAACTTCCGCAGTCCCGTGTCAATCCTGCTCAAACCTTCGGCCTGCACCCTGACCGTGGCGCGGTCGAGACGGACATTGGAACAGATCACCCCGGCCCCGAGGTGGGCCCGATAGCCGAGAACGGTATCCCCCACGTAGTTGAAGTGCGGGACCTCACAGCGGTTGAAGAGGAGACAATTCTTGAACTCCGAGGAGTTCCCCAGGGTGCAATCGTCGCCGACGATGACGTTTTCCCTGAGGTAGGCTCCCGACCGAACCGTCGTCCCGCCCCCGATCCAGGCGGGCCCCTTGATCACTGCGTTGGCCTCCACCACCGCTCCGGAAGCGACGAAGACGTCGGGACCGACCACGGCTCGCTCGTGCACGACTCCCTGCTGGCGCACCTGGTCGGGATCGAAATCGCGAAACCGTTGCGCGAGGTATTCCCGGATGCGAGGAAGCACTGCCCAGACCTCATCGATTCCCTCGAAGAGGCTGGCGTGCTCGCACTGCTCGAGATCGAGAAACGCCTGCGGTGATACATCCATGCCGGGGCCCGTGATCAGACGGTCATCACGTCTTTTTCCTTGGTCTCGAGGTGTTCGTCGATCACCTTGACGTATCTATCGGTCAGCTTCTGGACCTCGGCCTCGTTGTCGTGAAAGGTGTCCTCGGTAATCTCTTTTTCCTTGAGCGCCGCCTTCAGCTTGTCCATGGCGTCCTTTCGTGCCCCGCGCACCCGGACACGGCCCTGTTCGGCCATGTCGCGAATGACCTTCACCAGGTCCTTGCGCCGTTCCTCGGTGAGTTCGGGGATGGGCAGACGGATGAGCCGGCCATCGTTCATGGGAGTGATGCCGATCTTCGACTCCTTGAGTGCCTTCTCGATATCGGGAACGACCGAGGGATCGTGCGCCTGGACAGTGAGGAGGCGGGGCTCCGGTGTGGAGATCAGGGCGATCTGCTTGAGTGGCATGGTCGATCCGTAGGATTCGACGTGGACATTGATGTTGTCCACCAGGGCGGGACTTGCCTTGCCCGTGCGAATTCCGGTCATCTCCTGGGAGACAAAATCCGCCGCCTTCTGCATGGCCTCTTCGGTTTCCAGCATAAATTCTTCTACATCCATGGCATCGCTACGTCTTAGGGTTGGTCCTCCCCACCCTCAGGCGAAGGCGGAGGGACGAGAACTAACCACGGTTCCCAGATATTCGCCAGTCAACACTTTGCTGATGTTGCCGGGCGTCATCATATCGAACACGACGATGGGAAGGTCGTTGTCGCGGCACAGCGAAAAGGCGGTGCTGTCCATGACCTTGAGCCCGAGATTGAGGCAATCGCGATAGCTCACCGAGGAGAAGAGCCTGGCCTCGGGGTTGCCCACGGGATCCTGATCGTAAACACCGTCGACCTTGGTGCCCTTGAAGATGACGTCCGCCCCGATCTCGTTGGCGCGCAAGGCAGCGGTGGTATCGGTGGAGAAAAAGGGATTCCCCGTGCCCGCCCCGAAGATCACGACCCGCCCCTTCTCCAGGTGCCGGATGGCTCGCCGACGGATGAAGGGTTCGGCCACGTCCTTCATCTCGATCGCGGTGAGGACCCTGGTGGGCACGTCGTTCGCCTCCAGTCCGCTCTGGAGGGCCAATGAATTCATCACCGTGGCCAGCATGCCGACGTAGTCCGCGGTGGACCGATCCATGCCGCGCCCCGCGGCCGAGGCACCCCGCCAGAAGTTGCCGCCACCCACCACGATGGCGATTTCCGTCCCGCTCTGATGGGCACCGCGGATCTGCCGGGCGATCCCCTCGACAATCTCTGGAGAGATGTTGTCCTGGCTTCCAGGTTCCCGGAGGGCTTCCCCGCTCAACTTCAGCACGACTCTCTTGAACTCTCTCGACATGGATGGTGGCGATTTGGAAAACGGTCCGGGCACCATGAACCAATGCGACGGTTTTGAAAGGAGAATGTCAGCCGAGTTTTGCCCCTTCGCCCACGCTTCGGCCCTTGAGAAAATCTCCCATCGGCAGGCGTTTTTTCCCCTCGAACTGCATGTCGCCCTTCAGCCGTATCGCCGTGTCTCCGCCGCAGGCGACGAGGAGATCTCCGCCCGACTCCAGAACGGTTCCCGGCTCGCCGCCGGAGCAGGACTCCACCTCGCCGTAGGGAAAGATCTTCAGTTTCCGATCCTGTTTCCCGTCCCTCAGCCGGGTCCAGGTGCCGGGCCAGGGATCGTAGGCGCGGATGATCCGCTCGATGCGCTCCGCGGGTTGGTGCCAGTCGATGAGGGCATCCTCCCGCGTCAACTTGCCCGCATAGGTTGCCTGGCGCTCCTCCTGGGGAACCGCCTCGGCCTCGCCGCGAAACAGGGCGGGCAGCCCCACCTCCAGGATCGTGGGCCCCAGGTCGGCGAGCCGGTCGTGAAGGATCCCCCCGGTGTCTTCGGGACCGAGTTTCAGGGTCTCTTTCCGGATCATGTCCCCCGCATCCAGCCGGGGCACGACATGCATCAAGGTGATCCCGCTCTCCGCGTCGCCCTCGCGGATGGCCGCCTGGATCGGCGAGGCCCCGCGGTGCCTCGGCAGCAGAGAAGCGTGAAGATTGACACAGGCGAGCTTCGGGGCGCTGATCACGCTCTCGGGCAGAATCTGTCCGTAGGCCATGACCACGAACAAATCGGCCCGGAGTTGACGCAGCGCCTCCACCGCGTCGGGTTCCTTACGTAAGGAGACCGGCTGGAAGACCGGAATGTCCCGCTCCCGCGCCAGGACTTTGACCGTCGGCGGTGTCATGACCTGCCGGCGGCCCACCGGCTTATCCGGCTGAGTAAACACGCCGATCACTTCGATCCCCGTCGCGTCGAAGAGCCAGCCCAGAGAGGGCAGCGAAATCTCGCCGGTTCCCATGAAGACGATGCGCATGTCCTCACCCACCGCCATCGACGGCGAAGATTCAATGGAAATGTCGCTCGCTCCCTCCCCGCCCGAATCCGGATGCGGCCTCACGGCTGGCTTGCATTGCAGAGGCAGCTCGGTATAGCTAGTCGAAGCGTCATGAAAGCATTTCTCATCATTCTGGTCATCGCCGCACTGGGAGGGGCGGGATACTATTTTTTCGTCTACCAGGAGCGAGACGCGGCCGGTCCGCTGAAAGAGGACGAAAGCTCCATGGCCACCGCGAACGGTGCAGCGGTGGCCCCAGCCCCGTCCCAGGGTGAGAAGGCGAAAGGGTCCGCCCCGGCGGATTCGTCTCTCCCCGCGAGGGAGACCCCGTCGAGTCCGTCCGCGAAGCCGCAGAGCGAACCGAAAAGCGAAATCGACCGGATCGTCGAGCAACGCTATCCGATGCCACAGATCATTCCCCTGGCCCAGATCACGCAGAACTGGACCGCCGTGCCTCAGCGGGCCTTCCCCGCCGAGGTGACCGCGAGCGTGCCGGTGCCCCTCGACCTCATCATCAACGGTCAGAAAGCCGGCGAAACCCGTTTTCCCCCGGGAACCCCGCTGAAGCCACTGCAGCTCTCCGGCGACCGCCTCACCGTGGCCAACCCGGCCAACCCTTCGATGCGTGCCCAAATTGATGTGGGACAGACCAACTTCCGGCAATCCATCGAAAAACGGTACAACGATTTCGTGGCCAGAACCCAAAATGACCTCCGGGAAAAACGGGCCAAGGCCAAACAGGCCCTGCTCGCCCAACCGGATCGGGTGGCATCCCTCCGCCGCACCGGTCCCAGCGACCCGAGCAACGATCCGCGTTTCGGGCCGGTAAAGGCCAGCATCAACCGGGGCGAGGCGCACCCGGCATCGCTCGATGAGGCCGTCTCCTTCAGCTGGAATGGTTCCGAGAGAATTGGCGGAGAGTTGCGCGGCACCTATGACACGGTCTCCGTCCGGTTCGAGGTGCAGACCATCTTCGGCAAGTTTCCCACCGAATACAAATGCCTGCTGAACGGCGGACAGGTCGTCGGGTGGATCGATCCCATCACCGAGGAGCGAATCACTCGTTGAAGCAGACACTCCAGCGGATCGCCGCCGGGTTTCTTCTCGGCCTGCCCCTGGCCGCCAGTGACGGTCAGGACGGCACCCAGCCCCCGATCCCGCCGATCGCGCGGAAACTTCCACCGCCGGGGAGCGTCTCGCTCCCGCACGACCTCCGCGCCGAACTCGAGACTCGCCTGCGCGAATGGAGGGACCCCCTCTGGGAGATCGGCACAGAACCCTATTCGGCAGACGTGGAGGTCCTGGTCAAGGCGGTGGACTTGGCACTGATCCACGGAGAATTCTACGCGGAGAAAGACGTGAAACTCCCGGCGGAGTTTCTCGATTTGGCCCGGGCGCGGTATCGCGAGATTGAGGACGGTGGTCCGCCATCGTGGACCAAGGACCGCGGACGGATCATCCGGGGATACCGCTCGTCGATCGACGAGTCGTGCCAACCCTACGGATTGGAGATATCGCCGGAGCTGGCCCTGGATCGGCCGGTCCCACTCCTCGTCTGGCTCCATGGGCGGGGCGACCAGGTTACCGATCTCCATTTCCTGGACCGTTGCCGCCGCCTCCATCAGGCCTTCGGCGGACAACTCGGCGAGCAGGACAGGGCCATCGTGCTGCACCCTTTTGGCCGGCACAGCGTGGGTTGGAAACATGCCGGGGAAATCGACGTGCTCGAGGCCATCGAGGCGGTGCGCCGGGATTATCCCATCGACCCCGACCGCATCATCCTGGCCGGGTTCTCCATGGGAGGAGCCGGCGCCTGGCACATCGGAGCGCACTACCGTGAGCTTTTCTGCGCGGTCCACGCGGGAGCCGGATTCGTCGACACGGCCCGCTACAACCGGCTCACTCCGGAGATCTACCCTCCGGTCCACGAGCAAATCCTGTGGCAGCTCTACGATGTTCCCCTATACCGGCGCAATTTTCTCAACGGTCCCCTCCTCGTCTACTCGGGTGAAAACGACAAACAGAGAGCGGCCGCCGATATCATGGTCGAAGCGCTGGCCCCCGAGGGGCTGGCAGTGAGGCACATCATCGGCGAGGGGACGGGCCACAAATACCATCCCGACGCCGTCGCCCAAATCTGGGAATGGATGAAGGCCTGCTGGGACCGCGGCCGGGATCCGGCGGCGAGCACGGTCCATCTCCAGACGCGCACCCTGCGTTACCCATCACAGCACTGGATCCGGGTCACCGGGCTGGAAAAACACTGGGACGACACCAGGGTCGAGGGCAGCTGGAACCGGGACCAAGCCCGCATCCGGTTACGAACAAAAAACACGACCTCCCTGAGGATCGCCTCACCCGATGGTGCGGACATCGGCGAGTTCACCATCGAGATCGATGGACAGGAACTCGGGTCCAAATCGCCCGGTTTCCCCGTCGGGGCCTTCGCCCTCCGCAGGGCAGCCACGGGCTGGGAGTGGGGAGAATGGGAAGAGTTGCGGAAGCGTCCCGGCATCCAGGGGCCCATCGACGACGCCTTTCTCGGACGCTTCGTTGTGGTCCCTCCGGACGTCGAGATCCTTCACCCAAAACTCCGCCGCTGGGTGAATTTTGAACTCGAACACTTTCGTTCGCGCTGGACCGCTCTGATGCGGGGTCGTCTTCTCGAATACCCGGCCCACCAGCTCGACTCCCGCGACATCGACGACGCCAACCTGATCCTCTGGGGCGATCCCGTGTCCAACCCGATGATCGCAGAGATCGTCGAGCGGCTCCCCATCGAGTGGGGGGTGAACCGATTCACTTTCCGGGGTACGACCTACGACGCGAAGGACTACGTTCCCGTCTTTGTTTTTCCCAATCCGCTGAACCCCAAGCGCTCCGTGGTGATCAACAGCGGACTGACCTTTCGCGAGGGACACGACCGGACCAACTCGCTGCAGAACCCGAAGCTGCCCGACTGGGCCGTGATCGGGCTGGACACCATGCCCGACGCCCTGGCTCCCGGCCGTATCGTCGAAGCCGGTTTCTTTGACGAGAACTGGCGGTAGCTTATCCACAGCACCGTTCCATGGCAACCGCATTTCCCCTTCCCCATTCCGGACACGATTACGCTCTCCTCCTCGAGCGTTGGAGGAAGCTCGCCGAATCGTGCGGGCTCGGGGTTCAGGAATTCGGCCGCGATCCGCAGGGACCGGTCCTGGCGATATCGAGTCCACCCGTCCACGCCGGCCATCCCGCGATCTATCTCAGCGCCGGAGTTCATGGAGACGAGTGTGCTCCCGTCTGGGCCCTGCTGCAGTGGGCGGAAACCCTGGGGGAAAAAATCCGCGAACGGCCCTTTTTTCTCCTGCCCTGCCTGAACCCCTACGGTCTCGTGGAGAACCGCCGGGTCAACGAAGCGGACATCGACCTGAACCGGAAGTTTCAGGATGGATCGATTCCCGTGATCGGCGCCTGGCAGTCCTGGATTGCGGGCCGGAGCTTTTCCCGCTGCCTCGTGCTCCACGAGGACTACGATGCCGTCGGCATCTACGTCTACGAAGTGAGCGATTCGATTTCGGTCGCGGAAAACGTTCTGCGAGCGGCGGAAACCGTGATCCCCCGCGACCTGAGCGAACAGATCGACGGAAACGAGTTCTCCCGGGGAATCGCCCAGCGTGGCGACCTCGACTACGGCGAGATCGTGGAGCACCACCTCGGCGGGGGCTATCCCGAGGCGCTCTATCTTTTTCTCGAGATGGGCGCTCCCAGCCTCACCTTCGAAACCCCGAGCGAGATGGCTCTGGATGTGCGCATCGCGGCGCATCGTCGCGCCATCGAGGCTTTTGTGGAGTGATTTGAGGAATCCGGGTCGCCAACATGCGCCGCCGGTTGGGCTTTTTGCAGACGGTTTCCTTTCCCTAGATCCGGCACCGCGTATTTCGACTAGGACGATGCATAAGGAACGAAGGCGGTGTGCAACTCCGCCGGAATATCGATCAAGGAATAGTCGTTCGAAGCCACGAACATGAGGCTCTGTTTGCCCTTGCCCAGCACCTTGTTCGCCCCATCGAGAATCTTGTGCTCCATGGTGACGAACTTCCGGTTGTATTCACCGAGCGACAGTTCCACTCGAATCTTCTCGAACTCCTTGGCCTCGCGCACGAATTTGTGCTCAAAGGAGCGGGTCAGGATGTAGTAGGGAGTCGTATCGAGATCGAATTCGGGAAGCACCTTGTTGAAGAACAACTCGCGGGCCCGCCCCACCCACATCGCATACATGCCGAAGTAGACATTGCCCACCGAATTGGTATCGGCATAGGTGCTGAGGAAGGTGTGGACGAAGCGTTTGCCCTCGAAATGCCCCGTGCTCGGTTCCCCCGGAGGAGCGCCCTCCACCGGCACGGGTGCCACAGGGCTGCCCGCGATGGGGTCGGGAGTCAAACTGTCGGCCTCGACCGTGATCCTGGCGCGACTCTCCACCAGTTCTTCCCGGGTGTCGGGCGGAGTCTGGCTCTTGATCAGCAGCCAGAGAATGTAGGTCAGGGGGATAAGGGAACCGGTGACGAGAAAAAAGGGAACCTCGCGAAGATACCCGAAAGAGAAGATGACCACGGACAACGCCCCGACACAGAACATTTTCACCTGAGCCAATGGCAGGTCCGTCTTGCCCCGGATCGCCCTCAACATGCCGAGCGCGGCATAGGCCACGAAGAAGGTGGCGAAGAAGATCATGAAGTATTCCAGTTCGAGGGGAACGAGAAGAGCCGCTACCACGATGACGGTGGCAAACAGGAAGGCCGGAATGGGGGAGGTGAGCAGATTCGCCGGAATCAGGGTAAACAGGAGGTTCTGGTTCTTGGCCGCCCAGGAAGTAAAAAACCAACGCAACGCGATGTAGCCACTGTCCAGCGTGGTCAGGATGCAGACGCAGACAAACACGGCGTAGGCACCAAACAGGTGGGGACTCTCCGCGATCTGCCCGTAGAACCACTGCGTGAGGACGTGATGTCCGTAGGAAAACTCGAGGAGACCCGTCCGGACGTATTCGGCGGCGCCCTGCGTCATGGCCCAGTGGGTGAGCCCCCCGTGGAAGAGCAACAGCAGAAGAAAGAGCGAAGACCCCGCCCCGTAGGCCCGGGTGATGGATCGCCCCTCTCTTCGGATCTGGATGGCACGCTGCCATTGCTGCAGGTCCATCCAGGGCCCGACGAGCAGTCCCACGCAGATGGGAATGAGAAAGCCCAGGAAGTCCGGACGGGAAAAGGATTCCGTCCCCGCGAAGGGTCGCGCTGAGGTCAGAAAATCGGGTTTGGCCCCGAAAAGGATCACTCCGATAGCGACGAGGGCGATGAGCAACAGTGTCGTGTGGCTCCACTTGATCCTCTTGATGCTGAACTCCTCACCAAAGAGAAACGCCGCGGCAAGCACGATCAGGACGCCGAGGGGCAGGTAAATGAATCCGGGTGTCAGCCCCAACGGCTGCCACAGGTAGCGGACGATGGCGAAGATGGTCAGGGCCAGCGCCGTCAGCTGATAGAGCAAGAGGGGCAGGCGGAAGGGTTTGGACCATTTTTCAAAAAAGCTGGCGAGCGATTCCCGGGACTCATCGCGATCGGCGACCCGTTGGGTGATGAAGCCGAAAAGAAACAAGCCGAGAGCGTTGGGCACGGAGAAACAGAGCAATCCGAGGAGTCCGAACTGGATGGTGAATTGCACCGAAAAAAACAGCCCCAGCCCCCACATCCAGGATAGGGCGATCGTGTTTCCCCAGAGAAAGGGGTTCAGAGATTGAAGTCTGGCCTGATTCATGGAAAACGGGAACGGCGACGTATCCTAGAGTCTCAGGCAGTCCGATCAACCGAAATGCGCGAGATTCGGGGAAGGATACGCCTCGCGGGGCGGCACCTCACCGCAGGGACTGGACGAGTTGTTGCAGCTGCGGGTCTTCCGGGCGCTGCGCCAGGGCCTTCCGCGCGTAGCGATAGGCCAGTTCCTGCTGACCGCCGTCGCGACTGATGGTGGCCGCCCCGACGAGGTAGGAAACGTTGCGCGGGGCCAACTGAACCACCCGGTCGAGGTAGGAGAGGGCCTCGCCCGTCCGCCCGGTCGAATGCAGGGCCACCGCGTAGAAATACAGGGTCTCGGCGTGCCGGGGGAGGAGTTCCGTGGCCCGCTTCAGTTCCGCAATGCCTTCATCGTAACGTTTCAATCGGATGAGAAATCGCGCCAGCGCATCCCTCGCCTGGCCTTCGTTCTCCGCCATGGCAGCGGCCTCGACGGCGGCCCGAAACTCGCTCTCCGCCTCCCTGGGCCGATTGAGCTGATAAAGCAATTCCGCCAGATTGATTCGGGAAGGAATGAATTCGGGTTCGATCCGAGCGGCGTCCCGGTAGGCGGCGATGGCTTTATCCGTCTCGCCGAGATCGGAAAAGAAGAGAGCCCGGCCCATGTGGCCGGCGGCTCGGTCCGACACGGCCTCCTGCCTCACGAAAAATTCTTCGCGGGCGCGCTGAAAATCCTCCATCAGCGTCTCGTCGAGGTGAGGCAGAGCTCCCGCAACCACCCGGGCCGCGGAGGAACGCACCGCTCGGGCGGGATCGGCGAGGAGGGGACCGACCCAGACCGCACGCTGTGCCGGAGGATAGGGCAGCAAGCCGAGAACCGCCTGCTCGCGCACCGCGGGATCGGGATCCTCGAGTCCCCGCCGGATCGCCTCGAATACCTCCGTGGCGTCTCCCTGATATCCCAACTCCAGTACTGCGGTGGCCCTCACGATACCGGGCCGGTCCCGATCCGCCGCCAGGGCGATCAGCGAATCGAGCGATCCCGGCTCTCCGGCCCGGGCCGAAGCAAGTATTTCCCCGTAATGCGCGTTGCGCGGGCCTTTGCCCCACCAGGCGTGGAAGAACTCCACCGCCCAGTCGATATCCTTATCCTCGTGGCACTGGGTGCAGGCATCGGGACTGCCCAGTTTTTTCGCCAGATCCGGGCGGGGGACCCGCATGCTGTGATCCCGCCTCGGGTCGACCACCATGTAGTTCTGCTCCGGCATGTGGCACTCCACACACTGGGCGCCGGTCGAGCCCACCGGGTGAAAATGGTGGGCGGGCGTGTCGTATTTGTTGGGCTGGTGACACATCGCACAGAGGGCGTTTCCGGTGGCGTGGAGCTTCATCGTATGGTGATGATGACAGTCGGTGCAGCGCACCCCCGAGTGATACATCCGGCTCTGCACCCACGACCCGTAGACGTAGACCTCCTCGTCGATCTGGCCGTCGTGGTGGTAGAGCTGGTCGGTCAACACCGAGGGGCTGTGGGTATCGTGAAACGACGAACCATGGGCAAAGACCGGCTCCAGGAGCTGGCGGTGGGAGTGACACCGGGCGCAGGTATCGAGTTGCACATCCGAAGCCAGTTCCTTCGTCCGCACCGGCTGCTCCGTCTCGGGGTCGATCATCCAGCCTCCCGGCTCGGGTTCCTTCAGCCGCACCACCAGCCCTTTCGATTCCATGTATTGCCTGACCCGGGCGAGGTCCGCCACCGGTTCACCGGCGGCCGATCTCGCCCAGTCCGCGTGCACCGAGCCGGGACCGTGACAGGCCTCACAACTCACGTTGATCTCCTTCCAGTCCGTGTGGTAGACATCCGTCTCGGGATCGAAATTCTTGCGCAGGTGGGTGGAGTGGCAATCAGCGCACATGTAGTTCCAGTTGAAGTGCCGCCGACTCCAGTGGAGGATGTCATCCGGGGGAATCTCCTCGTCGGGGTATAGGTGATACCAACGTTGCCCACCCTCCTCCTCGGGTCGACTGTCCCAACACACTTGGAGCGCCTGGTATCTACCACCGGGAAAGGGGATCAGGTATTGCTGCAGGGGGTAATACCCGAAGGTATATTCGACCCTCCAATTGACGCGTTCTCCATTCTGATCCTCGGCGTTGACCCAGAACTCCTCCCCCTTGCGGTAGAAACGGGTTTCGCGTCCAAAGTGTTCGAAGGTCACGTCGTCGAAATTCCCCAGCACGGTCTCGTCATTGGCCGGCAGCATCGCCTGGTGGTGATCGCTCAGCAGCCAGTCCTGGAAATCCTGCTCGTGACATTTGCGGCACTCCGCGGCTCCGATAAACTCGGCCTCGGGTATCGCGGTGTAGGGCGAATAATCTCCCTGAGCCATCTCGGGCTCGGACTGGTGGCAGGACAACAGGGTCAGAAAAGAGAGGAGGAGAGGAAAAAGGAGCCGAACCATACCGGATTAGACCTTCACATTTGCCGGGAGAGCCATTCGACCATCGCACCCCGGAGAGCAGTCAGACCCGCACCGCTTCAGGTTAACCTGTCAGGCTGGGCATGCAAATTCTTCTCGGGTGAATCGGGGATATGCCGTAACTCTCTCAACCATGGATGGCCATCGCGATCTCGCCTCCCTTCTCCACGACAGATTTGCCGCGGAAGGGGGATGTCTATCCTTCGAGCGTTTCATGGAGCTGGCGCTCTACGACGAGGATTTTGGCTATTATTCTCACCACATCGAGACGGTGGGAGGGTCCCGCGCCGATTTTGGCACCTGGGCCACCCGATCCGACCTGAGTCGGCCTCTGAGCCACTGGATCCGCGCGGAAATCGATCATTGGGCCTGGAAAGGGAGAACGGTCAGCCTGATCGAGGTGGGCGGAGGCGACGGGACCCTGGCTCGCGGCTTGCTCCGGCGGCTGCACCGCTGGCCCTGGCGTCGCATCCGCTATCATCTCGTCGAGATCTCGGGACCCCTGCGAAAAAGACAAGGTCAGCGGCTGCGCGGTCTGCCGGTGAACTGGCACGAGACCGTGGAGGAGGCGCTCGATGCGGCGGACGGCCGAGCGATCCTCTTCTTCAACGAGTTGGTCGACGCCTTCCCCGCCCGCTGGTTGAGGTGGAACGGCACGGCATGGGAGGAGATTTTCGTCCGCCTCGAACCGGAGCGCGGCCTCGGCGAAGAATTCCGCCCCATCCCCTCGGGGCCCGCCTGGTTGGCTCGTCCTCGCACCGGTCAGCGCGTGGAGATCCACGACTCCTATAGGCGCTGGTTCACCGGCTGGTCTCCCCGCCTCGCTCAGGGCTCGCTCCTTACCCTGGATTACGGCGACATCGACGAGGCGATCTACGCCCGGAGACCCGGCGGAACCATGAGGGGGTATTTCCGGCACCAGCGGGTCGAGGGCGCGGGCGTCTATGCGCGAATCGGACGGCAGGACCTGACCTGCGATGTCAACTTCGGCGATCTCGTTCGTTGGGCGGAGTCATCGGGCTGGACGACGGTCTCCCTGCGAAACCAGGCGGAACTCCCCGATCACACCGCCACGTCGCCCGCGGAAATCGAGGCTTCCTGGGCATTTCGCGCCCTTCACCTGCGAAAAATTCCCGACTCGACAGGCTGAAATTTTCCGGTATCCTCGAAATCGATCTTCATGGAACGACCCGACTCCAGCGCCCTTTTTCTCCTCGGACTGCGGTCCGGGCTCGCGCTATCCGCCTAGTCGATCGGACCTTCTTTCGCGATCCCGTCGAAACCTCCGCCCACCGGGTCGTGACTCCGCACCATCGCTTTCTCTCTCTCACCCATGAAACCGGAATCCATCAAGAAATACAGGCCTTTTCCCTCCGTGCCGCTGCCGGATCGGAAATGGCCGGATCGAACCATCACGCAAGCTCCCATCTGGTGCAGCGTCGACCTCCGCGACGGCAACCAGGCCCTGCCCGTTCCGATGAGCGTGGAGGAAAAACTCCGGTACTTCGATCTCCTCGTGGATATCGGTTTCAAACAGATCGAGGTGGGTTTTCCCTCGGCGGCGATGACGGAGTTCAACTTTCTCCGGGCCCTGGTGGAGCAGGACCGCATCCCCGAGGACGTCACCGTGCAGGTGCTGGTGCAGGCGCGGGAGGAACTGATCGACCGCACCTTCGAGAGCCTGGACGGGGTGCGCCGCGCCATCGTCCATGTCTACAACTCCACCTCGCCATTGCAGAGGCGGGTCACCTTTGGAGACGCTTCCCGCGAAAAGATTCGTGATATCGCCCTGCGGGCCACCCGGCACATCCGCGATCTGGTTTCCACCGTCCCGAATACCCGAATCGATTTGCAGTATTCCCCCGAGAGTTTTTCCGATACGGAACCGGATTTCGCCCTGGAAGTCTGCAACGCCGTGACCGAGATCTGGGCGCCCGACGAGGACCGCAAGGTGATTTTGAATCTCCCCGCGACAGTCGAGTGGACCACGCCGAATGTGCACGCCGACCAGATCGAGTGGTTCTGCCGCCATGTTCACCTCCGCGAACACGTCGTGATCAGCCTGCACACCCACAACGACCGCGGCACCGGGACGGCGGCGACGGAGCTGGGGCTCCTGGCGGGCGCCGATCGCGTCGAGGGAACCCTGTTTGGCAACGGGGAACGGACCGGCAACCTCGACATCGTCACCGTGGCGCTGAACATGAACAGCCACGGGATCGACACCGGACTCGATTTTTCCGATCTGCCGTCGATCCGGAAGGTGTACGAGGAGTGCACCCGCCTGACCGTGCCGGAGCGCCAGCCCTATGGTGGCGAATTGGTGTTCACCGCCTTTTCCGGTAGCCATCAGGATGCGATCAAGAAGGGCTTCGATCGACGCAAGAAAGAGCTGCGCGAAAAAAGAGGGGCGAACCTGGAGTGGGCGGTGCCCTACCTGACCATCGATCCGCAGGACATCGGGCGGAGCTACGAGGCGATCATCCGGATCAACAGCCAGAGCGGAAAAGGGGGCGTGGCCTATGTGCTCGACGAGGAGCACGGTTTCGATCTGCCCAAGACGATGCACCCGCAGGTGGGGCAGCTCGTCTATGGAGTTGCCGACGCGGAGGGCCGGGAGCTGTTGAACCACGAGATCCGCGATCTGTTCTTCCAGCATTTCGTCAACAGGGAGACCCCCATGAAGCTGACCGCCTTCGAGCTGAATCACCGGACCAACGAATGTGAGGCGACTATCGAGGTCGACGGCAAGATCTACTGCGAGAAGGGCACCGGGAACGGTCCCATCAATGCTTTCGTCCACTGCCTGGAGAATCTGGGCTACAAGGATTTCAAGGTCACCGACTACCGGAGCCAGGCGCTGCAGGGAGGCTCGGATGCCGACTCGGCGGCTTATGTTCAGATCCATCGGGGCGACCGTTTGATCTGGGGCTGCGGCGTGGATCCCTCGATCGAAATGGCGGGCCTCAAGGCCCTGATCTGTGCCTGGAATCTGGCGAGGCAGGAGTGAGCGGCGGCGGAACCAGGAGCGAACGGGCGTCCGGGGGATTGCACAGGTCCTGCCCCGTGGTATGGTTGACCTTCCGATGAGTTACGGTTCAAACTTTGTCCTCGTTGTCACCATCACGAATCGGCCACTGTTCTGTTATCGGCTGGAGGGTGACACGATTCTCATCGGGCGCGGTCGGAACAACCACGTAAGGCTGGAGGAGGAAGCCGTATCCAAGATTCACTGCGAACTCTCCCGGGATCAGGAGACCGGTCTTTGGCAGTTTCGCGATCTGGAATCGACCAACGGATCGCGCCTCAACGGCGATCTGGTGAGTTCGGACTACGTTCCCGTGCATGCCGGCGACGAGATTCTCCTGGGCAAGGTGGTGCGACTCTATTGCCTGCCCCTGAAAGAAATGGAGGTGCCCGAGCCGGTGGAGGAGATCGAGGACGATCCCGACATCAATCCGGTGGCAGCGGCGGTGGCTCGCCAGGTGCGTGAGGACATGGAATCGACCCGATTGATCAAGCTCCCGAACCCGAAGCGCCCCATCATCGGCCATTGACCTCCGCGACGGCCCCGATCAAGGCCCGGCAGGCTTGCTCCTCACGGGACCCGAGGGTCTACCGCACTCCGCCGAGCCCGAGTCGCCGCATACCGCATCAGATTCCCCAACAGCTTGTCGGCCACGGGATCTTTCCCCAGGTTCTCCACGATCCTCAGCTGGGAGACAATCAAATCCCCCTCCCCATGCGGCACCACGGCGACATCGGCACCCCACCAGGAGTCGCCGGGTCCGGAGTAGTGCAACTCGTGGTCCCAGGAAAACCACTCGTATCCGATGGAGGCGACGACTGGTTCCACGTCCAACCCCAGCAGGGTCTGTCCGGCCCAAACGTTCTCGTAGATATCACGCATCATGCCGTCGACGGGAAGCCCCTCGAAGATGGGATGATCTCTCACCAGATGCGGAATGCAGGTCCAAAGACCCCGGGCCGCCTGCACCTTCGCTTTGAAGGGAACGGTCTCCGATTGAACCTCGTTCGTGGATTGCACTTTGTAGATGCGCCCCACTCCGCTGATGTAGACCGCAATTCCACCCCGCTCGACAAAATCCAGGAGGGCGGAAAACCGATGCCGATCTTGCTCGGTCTCCGGATTCACCTGGTCCACAAAAACCGGTGTGGATGGAGCTGTGTCAGGTTCGAACTTCATCACGCCCCATTCCCGATTCTCGAAAAACCGCTGCAACTCACCCCCCAGATCCAGCAGCGCCACGGAGGCCTGAGGTAGTTTCAACTCCTCCTCACCAAAGACGTCGAACTCCAGGGTACTGCGGGCGAGCTCCGATCCGTCCGCCCCGGTCACGATGGCCGACAGCCGATGGGTTCCCCTCAAGTCCTCCGTGTCGAGTCGAAGGGAGAACAGCTGCGAGACCCCCTTTTCCCAGGAGATCCCCATCTCCCTGGTAAATACGACCTCCCCTGCAGGGGAGAGAACCCGGACCGACAGGGTTGCATCGAGGTCGCCCAGTTCGTTGATCCCGATGACCTCCAACTCGCTTCCCCGCGCTGCGTAGATGTTGCGTGGCGTCATTCGCAGGGAGAGAATGCGCGGCTGATTGGCCGCACGAGTTGCCTCGTAGACCGGCATTTTCGGCTGACGCCAGAGGTCGACGAGTCCCGCCCCCAGAATCCAGTCGCCCGCCGTGAGCGCATGGATGCAATACCCGTTGACTTTCGGGTTGGCTCGCACCGCCTCGATCATCCGGCGATTGGCCGCTCCATGAATCGCCTGCTGCTCCAGGCAAAACGACTCCAGGTCCGGATACAGATAGGCGAAACCACTCTCCTCCAGCGCCCGCCTCTGCTCTTCCGCAAGCCGACGGTGATATCGGTAGGCGGGGGTCAAGGGGTTTCCCTCTGCTCGGAATCGCCGGTTGTTTTCGACCAGATTGGGCAGACTGCCGTAGCCGAGTTCTGAGACGAACGACATGAGACCCGGGACGACATTGCGCCCCGGCGTCCTCGCGGACAAACCCCGTGCCTTTTTCTCCTCCTCGGTTAAGCCGATGCTGAGAAAACCGTCGTAGATGTGGCGTTTGATAAACGGACCGGGATAAGTGTGGATGTCGTTGAAGCGGGTGGGCTCGAAATCGTGAGGCAGGTAGATCCTCGCCCCGTAGGCCCACCCACCGGATTCGTCCAGAATCAGTCGGGTCGGGTCGAGCTCCCGCGTCAACAGGGCCATGGGTCGCATCATCTGCTTGAGAATGGGACGGTGCAGTTCGTTGAAGAGTTCCCACTTGACCACGCAGGCACGGTTGCGATCGCGCAACACCGTCTGTCGAATCTCGCGTTCCACCATCGAGGGGAGGTAGGGGGTCGACAGAGGCAGACGCATGCATTCGAGCACCGGGGCTCCCACCACCAGAATTCCCATCTCGTCGGCAAGGTCCAACCACATCGGCGCGGGGGGCCTGCGCCAGGGGCGAATCATGTTGAATCCCGCCTCTTTGGCCAGACGGATCTCTCGCTCGGCCATCTCGCGACTGTCGGGGTAGGCGATCCGGTTCGGATAGAGCCCTTCCAAAAAAGTTGCCTTGAGATAGATGGGCTCGCCGTTCAGGTAAAACTGCTCGTTGCTGATGGTGAACTCACGCATACCGAAACGAGAGCTCCAGACGTCCGAACCGGCCAAGCGGACTTCGGCTCGGTAGAGATGGGGATCCTGCGGAGACCAGCGTCGGGCTCCGGGCAGGGTCAGCGTTTCTTCGGACTCGCTGACTCCGGGACGGAGTCTGACCTCTTGGACTTTCCTGACCACGATCTCCGGGGGATCTGTCACCGTACGAATCATTGTCTCCAGGCTGACAACGCGATTCCGCTCCGCGGTGTTTTCCAACTCGAGGCGAAACGTGGCGGTATCATCCTCGATCGACGGTTGGATGAACACGTCCCGCACCCTTGTCTCGGCAGTAGCAATCAGCGCCACCGACTGCCAGATTCCTCCCGTGATGCCACCTCGCCACTGCGGAGTCTCCAAGGGCCCCACGCCATCGACCATCTTGTCCTGGAGAATGATGGGACCCACCACGCGCAAGGTCAGGGTATTCCGCCCCCCTGGATCGAGGAGGGTATCGATCCGGAACTCGAAGGGCGTAAAGCCTCCTTCGTGGCTGCCAACCACCTCACCGTTGAGCCAGACTTCGGTGAGGTAATTGACCGCGCCAAACCGCAGGTAGACGATCCTTCCATGGAAGGTTTCGGGGACCTCGAAGGTCCGCCGGTAGAAAGCGACACCCTCATAATCCTTTTCGATTTCCTCCCAGCAGGATGGCACCTCGATGGGGCGCGATTGCTCCAGTCCGGCGAAAACCTCAGGTCGATACCAGCCGGCCTCTCGTCCTTCGTTGCCAGGGTCGAAGACGATCTGCCAGGTCCCGTCGAGGGACAGCCGGTGAGGGAGAGGATCAGAATCCCCGGCCCATAGGCACAATGGCACGAAAATCAGAAGGAGCCATGAGGCCGGGGGCACAATCGTTTTCATCTCCAAACGGCTCGAGAGGCTTGGTGCCAGTCACCATACCCAACACCGAACCAAGCGAAAACTCACCCGAAAAACACAGGGGCAGCCGCAGAAAATTCTCTGCTCTCATCAGATAGCTCGAAGGGTGCGCCCGGAGAACAGACAACTTCCCGGCATCCCGGCGGCGCCACCCTCACCGCAAGCTGGTCCCGGTGAGATTCTTCTCGGCCGCGGCGGACCACCGCAGCACGAGCTGAGCCAACATCTCCGCGGCCAATTCATCGGAAAGGTCGTCCGTATTGATCACCACGTGATAGCCGGCCGGGTCGTTGATGTCGGCAAACAGATGCTTTTTCACGAAACGTTCCCGACCCCGATCCACCTCGCGGATGTGAGCCCGGGCACCGGCGGCGTCGAGCCCATCCCTCTCCCGCAGGTAGCGAACCCGGCGCGACAGGGAACCGATCACTCGAACGTGGTAGGTATTGGGCAGGTCGGCGGCGATGAAATTGCCTCCACGCCCCACAATGATGGCTCCACCCATCCTGCAAAGCTTCCGAATGGTATCAGCGGTGTGTTGGAACAGGGTCCACTCCGAGGGATGGAGGGACAACATCTCCTCGATGGCGGCCGTGATCGGCGATTTGGCGTCCTCCGGCATGAATTCCTGGATCGACTCCGGCAGTTCGTGATCGTCGAGCACGCGCTTGACCAGATCCCTGTCGAAGTAGGCCCAACCGTGCCGGGACGATTTGTCGCGCCCGTCGAGTTCCTCTGCAAGGAGAGACACGATGCGCTCACCCCGCGATCCGGCCTGCCGTGACACTGTGACCGAAGGAACGAAACCGTGAGCAGGTTCCCGGGAAGGTTCCCCCTGTTTGAGGTATCCCCCGAGATAGATTTCCATCTGGCTCAGAGGATCGGATTTCGCATTCATGGCATCCCCATTCTACCAAAAGGCGCGCCGCGAGAACACACCTTTCGGGTGGGGAAGTGGTAATCCTCAGTATTCCATGAACTCCGCCTCGGGAGGGGGCGGCTTTTGTTGCCCTCCAGGTTCGTCCCGCTCCTCCTTTTCCGCACGCAGAAGATAGCGGGCCGAGCCGAAAAGAACCAGATAGATGAGGAAGGCTCCCCACACGATGGCGGCGGTATCGATGACCCCGCGAACCATCGAGTTGTCGAAACCAAAACGCCGCGCCAGTAAATGCAGACCGACCAGCACCGCCAACCCGAGAATCAATTGGAGAAACCAGCGGACCGGAGACAGCTTTTTCGGCAGAGGCATCGCAGCCACCCTCGCCAGGGTGACAAGACGAGATTTCGGCTTCAAACTCGAGAGCACCAGCGTGACGAATGCCGTGCCCGTGACAAGTATCGTTCCCCCCGCGACGAGCCAGGAATAGCCGTCTCCGAAAGCGAGCGCGATCATCCCCACGCAGGTGATCAGGGAAAATGAGATGCTGGTAGCCAGGGAGTTCACCCGAAAATCGTAAGACCCC
>CAZLUZ010000093.1:0-19887 GCA_964562825.1 uncultured Akkermansia sp. | reverse complement strand
CGGCACGGGAGGCGATGCGGCCGCCACTCTCTCCGATGACGCCAACGTCGAGATCGTCAATGCGAACTACACCATCTCCAAGGAGATCACCGATATCGACGGAGACGGCACCGGAACGAGCGATATCGACGAGGCCGGCGACGTGATCACCTACCGCATCGAAGTGCAGAACACCGGTACCCAGGCCGTGACCGGGATCGTGGTGAACGATCCCCTACTCGGCGGGAACCTGACCCTGTCCGGAGGGGATGACGGCAACGATGTGCTCGATGTCGGGGAGACCTGGATCTTCACCGGAACCTACACCGTCACCCAGGACGATCTGGATGACAACGGGGGAGGAGACGGCGACATCGACAACACCGTCACCCTGACCAGCGACACCATTGCCGGAGAACGGACGGCGAGCGCCTCCGCGAACATCCGGCTCGCTCCGAACTACACGATCTCCAAGGAGGTGACCGATGTCGGCGGCGACGGCGCGACGGGAAGCGTGGACGAGGACGGCGACCTGATCTCCTACCGGATCGAGGTGCAGAACACGGGCAACCAGGCCATCGAGGGTGTCGCGGTGAACGATCCTCTTCTCGGGGGAGCACTCACCATTACCGGTGGAGATGGCGACGGCGACGGTCGTCTCGATGTCGGCGAAACCTGGGTCTTCACTGGCACCTACGCGGCCACGCAAAACGACATCGATGCCAACGGAATCGATGCCACGGGAACTCCGGACGGCGACGGGGATATCGACAACACCGCAACGCTGACCAGCACGACGATCGGCGGAACCTTGACGGCCAGCGCCGCTGTGCCCATCGACAATCCGTCCTACACCATCGTCAAGAGTGTCACCGGAGTGAACTCGGGGGGCCCGGATAGCGAGGTCACCGCCGCGGGTGACGTCATCAACTACAGCATCGTGGTGGAAAACACGGGTAATCGGACCATCAGCAACGTTGTGGTCAGCGACCCTCTTCTGGGCGGCACCCTGTCCCTGATCGGCGGCGACGACGGCGATGGCCTTCTCGAGGTGAACGAAACCTGGACCTTCACCGGCTCCTACACGGTGTCGCAGGCCGACCTCGACGACAATGGCGGGGGCGATGGCGACATCGACAACACGGCCAGCCTGACCAGCGACACCATCGCCGGCACCCTGACCAGTTCGGCCGCCGTTCCCATCGTGCTGAACCCGGACCTCACGGTGATGAAAACCGCCACCCTGGCAGACGGCGGCTCCCTGGCCGACGAAGCCGGTGACGTAATCAACTACCAGGTGGTCATCACCAACACTGGCAACCAGACGCTGACCAACCTCACCGTGAACGATCCGCTGCTGGGCGCTGCGCTCACCCTGGACGATGATGGCGATGGCGACAACGAACTCGACGTCGGGGAAACCTGGATTTTCACCGGTTCCTACACGGTTCAAGAGAGCGATCTCGCCAGCGGCGGAATCGACGAGAATGGCGCCCCCGACGGGGATGGCGACATCGACAATCTCGTGACGGTCGAATCCGATCAGACGGAACCGGAAACCGCAACTTTTGCCGTCGAAACGGCCCGGATTGACCTTGAACTGGTCAAGACGATCGACCGGCCCACGGCCCAAGTGGGGGAAACCGTTACCTCGACCCTGACGCTGGTGAACAACGCCTCCGTGGCCAACACCACCGCGACCGGAGTCGCCGTCGAGGACATCCTGCCCTCCGGGGTGACGTTCGTCTCGGCGATCCCTTCGAAGGGAATCTTCGATCCCTCGACTGGAATCTGGACCGTCGGGGAGGTGGCCGCAGGTGAGGTGGTTACCCTGCTTGTGACCACCAGAATCGATCAACCGGGTGTGCTCACCAACTTCGCCTCGGTCGTCTCGGCCGATGAATTCGACCCCGATTCGACTCCCGGCAATGACGGCGGCACCCTCACTCCGGACGAGGACGACGAGGCCTCCGCATCGGTTCAGGGCGTCGTCGACGTGGACTTGGACAACATTTCCGACCTGCTCAGCGGTGGATCACGCATCCTCACGGGATTCCGGCTGATCGACTCCTTCGGCGCCGACGGGGAGACCGACATCTTCGGGAACCCGATCGAGGATGCGGAGTTGCTCGTTTCGACAGACCTGATCGAGATCCCTTTCTTTGCCGCGATTTTCCATCCGGGCGACGTGGTCACGATTCGTCTCGTCGGCCCCGGCGGCACGGTTTCCGCCAACGGTGAGGTGACCATGGTCGCGGGTGAAAATGGCCTGATCTTCGCCAGCTTCCCTGGATTCAGCCCGGAAGACGGCCCCTTCAGCATCGAGGTGGAAGTCACCTCGCCGCGCTGGAGCGATGGCCCGGGTGGAGCGAACACACCGGATCGGACCTTCTCCGTCCCCGGCGTGACCCCGATCATCCCGAGGTCTGACGTGCTCACCCCGGGCAGCGCCTATGGAGCACTCTTCGACAACCCGCTCCGGGACCTCCAGAAAGTCATCAAGAACGGTGTGCAGAACGCGAATTACGACCTGAACGAAAGCGAGTTCGAGGGATACAACCGAGGAACGGGCGGAGTCATCATCGAGGAGTAGACGAGATCAACTCGATTCTTCTCCCGAAAGAATTTCCTCCACGAAGAGGCTGGGACCTCTGACGTCCACAACCCGAACCCTGGCCCCTTTTTCGATCCTACCGGACTCGGAGATCACGTCGCGCTTCTCTCCGGAGAGATCGACGAAGCCGGACGGGGAGATCGGCGTCAGGGCGAGCCCTTCCTGCCCGAGCAGGGGATTTCCCCCGGCTTTCTTGGACGGGTCCGAGATCGATTTCTCGAGGATGAGATTGCGGGCGAAAGGCAAGCGGTGAAAAAACCGCATCCAGAGCCCGAAACTGAAAAACCCGAAAACGAGGAGCGCCCCCACCGCGATCATTCCCGCCATCGGCCCATAATCGACAAAGGTCAGCACGACCGCCGCAATCAGGCAGAGGACCCCGCCGATGCCGAGGATCGCACCGGGAAGCACGAGTTCGAGCAGAACAAAGACGATCCCCAGAATCGCGAGGATGATGATGGCGGTCATACCCTACCACAACACTGTTTGAATTTTTTTCCGCTGCCGCAGGGGCAGGGCGAATTTCGTCCCACCTTGGGTTGCTCGCGACGCACCGTCTTCGGCACCTCGATCTGTGGCGTCCGGCTCGCTTCCGATTCCGCCGCGATATCGGCGGCACGCTGGCGATTCCCCGAGGCCAGATCGGCCAGAATATCGGGCCGGCTCAATGTCTGATGCATACTGCTGAGGATACGGCTGTAGTCCTGCTGGGAACGCAGTGTCGTCGTGCGGAAGAGGTTCTGAAACACCTCGCCCTTGATCTCGTTCATCAGCCCCACGAACAGATCGTAGGCGGCCAGTTTGTATTCCACCAGCGGGTCTTTCTGCGCGTGCCGGTAGTTGGAGATGCCGTCTCGGAGACCGTCCATCTCGTAAAGGTGCTCCTGCCAGAGGTGATCCACGCTGTTGAGGATGACGAACCGCTCCATGTCCTCAAGAATCTCGGCGTCCTCGTGAGCACACTTCAGATTGTAGGCGGCCTTGGCCCGTTCCACCATGAAGTTGACGTTTTCCTCGGTGTTCCTCGTATCGAAACCCGCTCCCTCGGGGCTCAGCCCCAGCGGCATCACCGTGTTGAGCCAGTTCAGCGCTGCCGCCCAGTCCACATCTCCCGTCTCCGCGTCGTAAAAATCCGCCTCGATCCGGTTGGGTATCGTCTCCTCGATCACATCGATGATCAGCGCGTGCGGATCCTCGGTATTCATCACATCGTTCCGGTATCCGTAGACCACCGAACGCTGACTGTTCATCACGTCGTCATATTCGAGAATATTTTTCCGCGCCAGATAATTGCGTTGCTCGACTTTTTTCTGGGCATTCTCCACCGACTTATTCAACCAGGGATGCTCCAGGTCCTGGCCTTCCTCGAGACCGAACCTTTCCATCATCTTGGTCATCCGCTCAGATGCGCCGAACTGCATCATCAGTTCGTCCTCGAAACTCACAAAGAAGATGGAGGTGCCCGGGTCTCCCTGACGGGAGCAACGCCCCCGGAGCTGGCGATCGATCCTGCGGCTCTGGTGCCGCTCGGTCCCGATGACGTAGAGACCGCCGAGTTCCTTGACCTCTTCGGCCAGCTTGATGTCGGTTCCCCGGCCCGCCATGTTCGTCGCGACGGTGACCGACCCCTTCTGTCCGGCCCGGGCCACGATCTCCGCCTCCTGCATGTGGTATTTCGCGTTCAGCACGCTGTGCGGGATTTTCTCACGCTTCAACATCCGGGAAAGAATCTCCGAGGACTCCACACTCGCCGTTCCGAGAAGAACCGGTTGCCCGCGGACATGGGAATCCCGGACGGTATCGATGACCACCTTGTATTTCTCGCGCTGCGTCTTGAAGATCTTGTCATTCTGGTCGATCCGGGCGATCGGCCGATTGGTGGGGATCACGAGAACGTCGGTTTTGTAGATGTCGTGAAACTCCGCCGCTTCCGTCTCCGCGGTGCCGGTCATGCCGCCGATCTTCTCGTAGAGCCGGAAATAGTTCTGGATCGTGATGGTCGCGTAGGTCTGGGTTTCCCCCTCGATGGTGACACCCTCCTTCGCCTCTACGGCCTGGTGCAAACCGTCCGACCACCGGCGTCCCGGCATCTTCCGCCCGGTATTCTCGTCGACGATCATCACCTTGTTCTCCTCGACGACATAGTGCTTGTCTTTTTCGTAGAGGGTGAAGGCCTTGAGCAGCTGGGAGATGGTGTGCATCTTTTCCGCCTGCTGATTCATGTTCTCCTGAATCTCCGCCTTCTTCGCCGCGATCTCTTTCTCCGAGAGGCTCTCCTGCCCCTCGATGGCCGAGAAAGCGGAGGCCAGATCGGGCAGGACAAAGGCCTCGGGGTCGCCCGGACTGAGAAATTCCCGGCCCTTTTCGGTCAACTCCGCCTCGTGCTGCTTCTCATCCACGGTGAAAAAGAGTTCCTCCTTCAACTCGAACAACGCCTTCTTCTGCGGATCGCGATAGAACTCCAACTCGGCCTTGTCGATGATCCGACGAATCTCCGGATCCTCCATCGCCCGAAGCAGTGCCCGGTTCCGGGGCTGCCCCAGCTTGATCTTGTAATACACGTTCCCCGCCTCGATCTGCTTCCCGTCTTCGAGCAATTTTTTCGCCTCCGAGGCAAGCTCGTTGCACATCGAGGACTGCTTGCGGAAAAGGGTCTGGATGGCGCTCTTGTAGCGGTCGAATTGCTGCTCCCCCCGCTGGACCACCGGGCCGGATATGATCAACGGCGTCCGCGCCTCGTCGATCAGGACCGAGTCGGCCTCATCGATCAGAGCGTAGTAGTGAGAGCGCTGAACCTGCTCGAAGCGGCTCTGCGCCATGCCGTTGTCCCGGAGATAGTCGAAACCGAATTCACTGGCAGTGCCATACGTGATGTCCTGCCGGTACTGCTCCCGGCGCACCGTTTTCTCCTGGTCGTTCTGGATGCAGCCCACGGTCAGACCGAGATACCGGAAAAGATGCCCCATCCACTCCGCGTCCCGACGCGCCAGATAATCGTTCACCGTGACCACGTGGACCCCGAGTCCGGTCAGCGCGTTCAGGTATACCGGCAGGGTCGCCACCAGGGTCTTGCCTTCACCGGTGGCCATCTCGGCGATGACCCCACGATGGAGGCCGATCCCTCCGATCAGCTGAACGTCGAAATGGACCATCTCCCATTTCACGGGGTGGTCGCAAACGACCCACTCTGTCCCGCAGAGACGACGAGCCGCGTTTTTCACCACGGCGAAAGCCTCCGGCAGGATCTCATCGAGATACCTCTTTCTCGCCTCGGGGAAACGTTCCTTCATCTGGTTGAAGCTCGTCTGGGCCTGAAGAATGTGATCCACCAAGCCCTCCTCGTCGATGTCTCCCACCTCCTCGGGCTTGAGAAAGACCCGTGCCGCCGCAAACTCGTCGCCCAGCCGCTCAAACCGCTTCGCCCAGCCCCGAAGAATCTCCCGATTGGTTTCCTCATCGTGAGCCTTCAATTTCCGCGGGCTGTAAAAATCAAGCTCGATCCTGTATTTCTCCAATTCCTCCTGCCAGGCCTTTGTCTTCTGCAGAAGCACCTCCTCCGGCTCCTCCTGGAGCTGCTCCTCGATCTCCTTGATCCGCTCGACGAGGGGCTGAATCTTTTTCAGCTCCCGGTTGTTCTTGTTGCCGACAATCGTCTTAAGTATCCACTTGACCATGTTTCCCCCGCGTCTGAAATCTTGAAAAACTGAAGTTTCCTGAAAAATTGAGCATACTACAGGCTGGCACACTTTTCCACACCCCTGCCGCCTCCGCGGCAGAGTTTCTGCACCTTTTGCCCTTCTTCCATCCACTCGCCGACCGCGCAACCCGCGGGTAGCAGAGGAACGAACCCCTTAGACGGCGCCTACGGAATGGCGTTGAAGAAATTCTTCGGCCAATTCGCGGTATGCCACCGCCCCCGAACATGAGGGTGCGTACTCGAGGATGGATTGCCCGTAACTCGGCGCCTCTCCGAGCCGGATGTTCCGCGGGACGACCGTCTTGTAGGTCACCTCGGGGAAGTGGGTGCGCACGTCGCTGATGACGAGGGATGAGAGGCGGGTGCGCTTGTCCTCCATGGTCATGACGATGCCCTCCAGGATCACGTCGGGGTTGGCCCCGGAATTTCGGATCTCCTGGTGGACTTCCACGATCTGGGAGAGTCCCTCGAGACCGAAATACTCGCACTGAAGCGGAATCATCAGCTCATCGGCCGCAGCCAACGCTGAAGTCATGATGACCCCCAGCGAGGGCGGGCAGTCCATGAAGAGATAGTCGGCTGGGTGGGTCTCCTTGAAGGGCTGCAGCACATTCCGGAGCCGCAGCAACTGATCTTCCTTGCCCGCCAGCTCGATCTGGATCCCGGCGAGATCCCTCTCCGAAGGAATGAGAAAGAGATTGTCGTCGGCGTTGGTGCCGAGAACGAGTTCTCCGAGATTGGAGTTTCCGTCCATGAGATGCTGGTAGACACTCGGGTAATCGCCAGGTCGAAATCCAAGCGCACTGGTCGAGTTCGCCTGCGGGTCCATGTCCATGACGATCACCCTGACGCCCTTTTCGGCGAGGGCGGCACCGAGGTTCACCGACGTGGTGGTCTTGCCGACTCCACCTTTTTGGTTGGCAATGGCAACAACTTTCATGGATGGGATAGTTTGAGTGCTAACGGGGTTGATTGACCGATGCGTCCAATCTGCCAAAGAGTTCGCCCGGGGAAAGGAGAATCTCCGCATTGTATCGGCAAATGACTAAAGCGAGTAAACAAGTCAGTCGCGATAAGAATTTTCATCAATTTCAAACATCATTATCCCCGGTAGGGTCGCGTCTTTTCTTTCCGGCTCTTGAACGTCAGGTTTCCCTGACTAAGTTCTGCCCACGTCAAGGCGTTCCAGAGGCGGTTGCAAAAGCGGGAAACTCCCGGAAAGGTGGCCAGCGGAGTTTTTTCGTTTCCCGGTTTTTCCACCGTCACCCAACTGTAAACTGTAGTAAGATTTGCCCAGTTTCCCTCTCCTCATGAAGTCTTCCGCACTCAGATGGATTGCCCTCTTCCTGCTCCTTCCGGCGCACGGGGCGAGGCTCGACGGCCAGGAGGCGGACTCCGGCCTGGAAGTGCCCACGCCGAGCTTCTCGAATCCGGGCACTTCGCCCCGGACTACCCAGGTCCCCGCTACGGGCACGGGTCTGAAGCCCCTCCAGCCGGTCCGTCCTCTCGAATCGCTGACCCCCCTCCCCGATAGCGGCACGCCGGCTCGCCTCGAGACCGAGATGCCGGCTCGCCTCGAGACCGAGACGTCGGCCCCGCCCGAGGCCGAGACACCGGGAGAATTGCCTGTCGAAGAAGGCTCCATCGCACCCGTCCGGCTCCCCGCGGCCCCCGCAATCACGCCGTCCCCACCGGAGAAGAAGCCGGCGTCCGAGGCGAGAGCGGAGATGCTGGAAAAGGTGGCCGACCAGCTTTCGTTGCGCATGCGCATGCTGCGGGCCCGGGAGAAAGCCTTGGAGGAGCGCGAAGCGGCGGTGCAGGAAAGAGAAAGCCGGGCCGCCGAACGGGAGGAGGTCATCAGCGAGATTGAGGAATCGCTCATCGAGCGTGAGGAGGTGGTGCGCCGCAGGGAGCAGCTGCCCCCGCCCCAGGCCTGGACCGGAGACGACCCCCCGTCGGTGGACGCCCGTTACGCCGTGGTCCTGGACGGAACATCGATGCAGTTCTACCACCAGAAAAACGGGATCGACCCCACCCCGGTGGCCAGCACCCAGAAATTGCTGACCGCCCTGATCGTCTGCCAGCGGGGCCGGCTGGACGAGCGTATCGAGATTCCCCGGGCCGCCACCCAGGTCGAGCCGACGGTAATCGGTGTGAAGACTGGCGAACAGTACACCAGACGCGAACTGCTCAGCGCGCTGCTCGTGCGGAGCGGCAACGATATCGCTGCGGCCCTCGCCATCGACAACGCCGGCAGCGTGGAAGCCTTCGCCGACCGGATGAACGAGGTGGGAAGACAGATCGGCCTGGTCAACTCGAATTTCAAAACCCCGCACGGCCTCCCCGCCGACGGACAATACTCCTGCGCCCGGGATATCGGGATCGTGGCTTTCGAGGCCTATCAAATACCGGACATCCGGGAGATCGTCGCCCTGAAAAATTATACCTTTGTCTTCAACGACGGCAGGGAGTATCCCCTGTCCAACACCAACCGGGTGTTGCGCACGTGGGATGCCTGCAACGGCATGAAGACGGGCTTCACCTATGCCGCCGGGCGCTGCCTGGTCTCCAGCGCCAATGTGGGAGATCAGCACCGCATCGCCGTGGTCATCAAGAGCAACAATGCGGCGATCTGGAGCGACAGCCAGAAGCTGCTGGAGTGGTCCTTCGATCTCGAGATGCTCGGCCCCCTGCCCTTGGCGGAGATCGGCGGATAGCACATCACCCAGCCGACTTCTCCGCGGCGGCCTTCCCCTTCCGGTAGCTTTCGTGAATGCTGGCTTTCACGTCGTTGACCGTGATGGGTTTGGTGATGAAGCCATCCATGCCACCCCGGAGGCAGGATTCCTTGACTCCGGCGAGGGCGTGGCCCGTCATCGCGATGATCACGGGCTGCCTCTCCAGATGAAAACTTTTCCGGATCTCGGCACAGGCATCCATGCCCCCGAGCACCGGCATCTGGAGGTCCATGAAGATCAGGTCGATCCCGCCCTGGAGCGTTCTCTCGACCCCCTCCCTGCCGTTTTCGGCGAACTCGACGTTCTCGTAGCCCAGTTTCCGCAGCACCATGGACCCGATCTTGCGATTGAGGGCGACGTCCTCCACGATGAGAATCCGGGCGGGGTAGGTGGCGGCGAAGCCCTCGTCCGGATCGCTCTCCGCCCTTTTTCCCGATGCCTCCTGGTCCGGTCGCTCCGGGAGATGATGATTGGCGCTTCCCTCGCCCGAATCGAAAAGCCCGATTAAGGCCTGGAAGAGTTTGCCTTCCGAAAGCGGCTTGTAGACCGTCAGCATGAAGGGGGGGAGTTTGTCGTCGTTGACGCGGGTTTTCTCTCCAACGTGCTTCAAAATCATGGTCGGAATTCGACTGCGGTACATCGCCTCGAGCAGGCCGATGGCGTTGCGGTCGTGTCGGGTGCCCTTCAGATCGAAGATGAAGACATCCGGCCGGAATCGAACGATATGTCCGGCGAGTTCCGGAGAAAATTCGGGAGCGAGGATTGCCTGCATTTCCCACTGCCGGCAGTAGAGTCGGATCAGTTCGGCGAATGGCCGATTGTGGCAGAGCACGATCGCCTTCCGCCCTTTCAAGGGTTCCCACGCCTCGGGATCTTCGTGGTGCCTTTTGTTCCCCTGCTGGGGAACCTCGCGGAAGGGCAACTCGATACGAAACTCGGTACCCACTCCAATCTGGCTCTCGGCGACGAGGTCCCCTCCCATGAGTCGGCAGAGTTTTCGGCTGATGGAAAGACCCAGGCCAGTCCCTCCGAATTTTCGAGTCGTGGAGGCATCGGCCTGGGTGAACGCATCGAAGATTCTTTCCAAATTCTCTTCCGCAATTCCGATCCCGCTGTCCCGCACACTGATGAGAAGTAGCGGCTGACTGGACCGGTCATCCCGTTCGGCAGCAGCGAGACGGACCGAGACGATGATCTCGCCCTCGGGGGTGAATTTCACCGCATTGCCCACCAGATTTACCAGTACCTGCTTGATGCGCTCCCGATCGCCGAAGATCGACGTCGGGGCGGACCGGTCGAGGTGATAGATCAGGTCGATCCCCCGCTCGGCGACCTGATAGCTGAACAGGTCGACGGTCTCCTCGACCAGTTCCACGAGATCGAAAGGCCGGTTCTCCAGAACCATCTTCTCGGATTCGAGCTTCGAAAAATCGAGAACGTCGTTGATCAGGTGAACCAGGCTATGACCGCTGCTCGCGATGATCTGGACCAGTTCTTTCTGTTCGGAGGAGAGAGGGGTCTCCTTCAGCAGGCTCGCCGTGCCGATAATCCCGTTCATTGGGGTCCGGATCTCGTGGCTGATGTTGGCGAGAAAGTCCGATTTTGCCTCCCGCGCCACCTCGGCCTGCTTCTGCGCCACCTGGAGTTCCTTGATCGACTCGCGATAGTCGTCCGAGGTGGCCTGGAGGTTCCGCGCCATCCGGTTGAACTGAGCGTGAATCCGCGCGATCTCAGGTGCCCCCCGCTCGGGCAGACGCAGATCGTAGCGCCCCTCGGCCACGGTGTGCAGCCCCTCGGAGATGTCGCGCAGCAGTCGGGTGAACCACGCGATCATGATCACCAGCGAGAAAAACAAGGGAAAGAGTGCCAGCAAGGGAAGAAAGTGCTGCTTCCGAAGCAGGGAAACGGCGGCAAACGCTCCGGAGCCGAGCCCGATCTCTTCGGCGACGAAATAACGGGCCCCGCTCTTCATGTCGTTGACCTGGGCGACCGCCACGATCTCTCCCGGTTCCTCACGACCGAGGAAACCTTGCAGGATCGAGCGGGGCGGCAGCGCTTCCGAAAAACCCTGGACCAGGGGCCCCCCGGCAGACACCGACCCGATCTGGTCGAGCAGTTCGCCCGCGTCCGTGTCCTCCCGCGCGGGATGCTCGACCGTCACGAGAGGCAGCAATTCCCCGGCACGTTCCACCGCCACCACCACTCGACGATGCGCCACCGGATAGCCGATGAACCTCTTTTCCTCCACCAGAAGCCGACATCGCTCCTCCAACTCGTCAGGTTCGCCCCCACTCCCCCATTCCCGAGCAGTCGTTGCCAGCCTCACTGTCCGAGAAACCAACTCGATCTCGATCTCGGTCTTGGCCTGTTTCAACCTCTGCAGGTACGTGATCCCCAGCCCGAAGACCGCGCCGAAAAACATCACGACAAGACTCGTGCCCAAGAGGGCAAAGGCGAGTGACGGTCGTCGGAACATCGGAGGGAGAGGTTTCGGATATACTGAAATTTATTGTAACTCTTGTTTTTATCCCATCAAGCGTTTTCCCTTGAGTCGGGCTTCGGCCGAAGTTTTTGGAAAAGCGCAAGAGAAATGGTCGGAATAAGTCTTGCTCCCGACCCGGATCGCTCTTTTTTTGATCGATGTCTCTTCGCCCCAGCAGCAACCGCCGCGGAACCGGATCGATCAAGTGGGATCGGCGGCCGGAGTTGGACCCTTACTGGGTGGCCGACATGGATTTCGAGTCGGCTCCGGCGATCCTCGATGCGATCGTGGAGCGGACCCGGCACGGGGTCTTCGGTTATTCCATGGCTCATGCCGGACTGGTGGAGGCCATCCTCTCCTACCTGGCAGAGCGACATGGCTACGCCGCGTCGGAGGACAGCCTGGTGCACCTCGGCGGGTTGGTCCCGGCGCTTTCGCTCGCCGCCCGCGCTTTCGGAGAATCGGGTGATGAGTTGGTGACTTGCACGCCGGTCTACCCTCCGTTTCTCGGGGTGGCACGGGATGCGGGCATGGAGACGATCCGGGTGCCGCACCGTCGCTCGGAGAGCGGGATCTGGACTTTCGATTGGGAGGCTCTGGAGCGTGCCATCGGGCCCCGCTCGCGGGTTTTCCTCCTCTGCAGTCCCCAGAATCCCCTCGGGCGCTGTTTCGGCGAGGCCGAGATCACCCGCCTCGCGCGGCTCTGTCAGGAGCACGGACTGATCCTCGTCGCCGACGAGGTTCACTGCGATCTCGTCCTCGATGAGGAGAAGACCCCCTTCTTCAGCGCCTTGCGGCTACCGCATGATCTCCGGCAACACACCATCGTCCTCCATTCTCCCTCGAAAACCTACAACATCGCCGGGATGGGCTACGCCTTTGCCGTGATCGAGAATGCCGACCTGCGCCGCCGCTTTCAGTCCGCCAGGGGGCATACCATGGCGGAGATCAACTGCCTCGCTTTCTATGCCGCGGAGGCCGCCTATCGCTTTGCCGAATCGTGGCGCCGGGATCTGATCTCCGCCCTGACCTCCAATCGCAATCGCCTCCTCGAGTTCGCCGCCGCAAAGCTTCCCGGTATCCGGATACCGGACATCGAGGCGACCTACCTGGCATGGATGGATTGCAACGCCCTGGGCCTCGAGGATCCGGCCCGGCATCTCGAGCAGGCCGGCCTCTTTCTCTCCGATGGGGTGGCCTTCGGATGTCCTGGCTGCGTCCGCTTCAATTTCGGTTGTAGCGAGTCCCGCATGATGCAGGGCCTCCACGCCATAGAGGCGGCGCTCTACGATCCGCGCGTCAATCCCTGAGGTCTCGCCGATTCGGGACTCGGGATGACTGCCTGCGCGATTCGGGACCCCGGTTCGGGGAAATCCCGGGGTTTTTTGTTTCGGCATCGTGCTTCCCTCCCCTACACTGCCCTCCATGAGATCCGGCTTTTTCCTCGCCCTGATTCTCTCCCTGACGGTCGCGCCTCGTTCGCTCGCCGGAGAGGCCCCGAATTTCCTCGTCATCATCGTGGACGACCTCAATGACTGGATCGGATGTCTCGGCGGGCATCCCCAGATTGAGACGCCCCACATCGATGCGCTGGCAGCTCGCGGCGTGAATTTCCACAACGCCCACGTCCAGGCCACCTACTGCGGGCCCTCGCGCATCAGTTTTCTCTCGGGCCTGCAACCGCATACTTCGGGATGCTATGGCTTCGAGCGCTACAGCGAAGTGGATGCCCTCCGCGAACGGCCGCCCTTTCCTCTCCACCTCCGCCGGAACGGTTACCACACCGTTGGCGGCGGAAAGATCTTCCACCATGGCACGGGGGAGGGTTGGACCGCGGAATGCTGGGAGGTGGTTTTGCCCGATCGGAAAAATCCGCGCCCGAAAGAACCCCTCCACTGGCCCAAGAGGATCTGGGACTGGGGCCCCATGGACGTGACCAACCAAGAGATGGGCGACTACAATCTGGCTCTCGCGGGGGCGGAGGTGCTCTCCACCCCTCACGATTCTCCGCTCCTGCTCACCGTTGGCCTACGCCTTCCCCACGTTCCCCTCCACGTGCCGAAACCCTATTTCGACCGCCACCCCCTGGAGGAGGTTATTCTGCCGGAAGCACCCGCGGACGACCTGGATGACGTGCCTCATCCCGAGATCGGATGGGAGAATCACGCCGCCCCGAAGCACTCCGACATCGTGGCGAAAGATCTGTGGAAAAGCCTCGTGCGGGCCTATCTCGCCTCGATCCGCTTTGTCGACGATTGTGTCGGCGTCCTTTTGCAGGCAGTCGACGAGGGTCCGAACCGGGACAACACGATCGTCATCCTCTTCAGCGATCACGGCTTTCACCTGGGGGAAAAACAGCATTGGGCCAAGCGGACGCTCTGGGAGGAGACGACCCGGGTGCCGCTCATCATCGCTGGCCCCGGGATTGCGGAGAACCGCTCCTGCCCCAGGCCCGTGGGTTTGATCGATCTCTACCCCACGCTGTGCGATCTCGCCGGGCTCGCCCCCCTTCCCCACCTGGAAGGCACGAGCCTCCTTTCTCTACTGCGCGACCCGGATACGCCATGGGAGCGTCCCGCGCTCACGGAGTATCGCCCCGGGGAGTTCGGCGTTCGCTCGGAGCACTGGCGCTGGATTTCCTATCCCGATGGATCCGAGGAGCTCTACGATCACCGGCAAGATCCCGGAGAATGGAACAATCTCGCATCCGACCCCGACCACGAAGAAGTTCGCGCCGACCTCCGGAAGTGGTTGCCCAACGTTCGGTAGCGGGAGAGGAGCCGGTAAGCGTTCCCCGCCCCTCACCGATTCCGCAATCGGCCGACGGTGGAGGCGTCCGTCTCGGCAATCAGCCTTTGGGGAGGAGACCCTCCTTCAGGGCCTTGGCCACGGCACCCGTCATCGTATTCACGTGCAGCTTGCTGTAGATACCGCGAATGTGCTTGTCCACGGTGTGGAAGCTGAGGTCGAGTTGATCGGCGATCTCTTTCTTGGTCAATCCCTCGACCATCTGCTCGAGAACCTCCTTCTCTCTCTCCGTGAGACCGTAGTCCCGGCTCTGCGGAGCGAGTTGGCTGAACATGTCGAGCACGCGTCGGGCGATCTGGGCGTTGATGGGGGCCCCGCCCTCCAGCGTCTCGCGAATCGCCTTCGGGATCTCGTCCATGTTCGAGGTCTTCAGCAGATACCCCGAGGCACCCGCACAGATGGCGCTGAACACTTTCTCGTTGTCGTCGAAAACGGAGAAAACCAGAATCTCGATCTCGGGAAGGGCCGTCTTGATTCTCCGGATCCCCTCGATACCGCTCATCCCGGGCAACTGAATGTCGAAGAGCATGACGTCGGGTCTCTCCCCCGCCACCAGGGCCTCGATCGCCTCCTCGCAGCGCTCGAACTGGTGAACACAATCCATGTCCTCCTGGCGCGTCAAGACTCTGGCCACCGTCCGCCTCAATACCTCGTTGTCCTCCACCACCCAGACGCGGGTCGGCTTCTTCGGGGTCTGCTCTTCCGTTTCCTTTTTCTCGCTCATTCGATTCTTGGATGGTTACTCAACCCCCGAAGCCATAGTATTCCTTTTCCGGGGATTTTTCATTAGAAATCGTAAAACAGGCCTCGGGACGGGCCGGTTCAGGGCATGGGCGCGGTGAGATGCACCAACGTTCCCGTATCGACCGCACTTTTCACCTTGAGTTGACCGCCGATCGCCTGGGCTCTCATTCTCAAATTGCGCAAACCGTTACCCTCGCGAAAGTCCTGATCCAGATTGTCGAACCCCTTGCCGTCGTCCTGCACGGTCAACTCGAGCCGATTCTTCCCCGCCTCCACTTCGATGAGCACGCGGTCGGCCTCCGCATGACGCACGATATTGTTGAGCACCTCCTTGTAGATGAGAAAGAAATCTCTCTTGAACTCCAGGGGCAATCGGTCGTCCTGCATGGCCCCCTTCTCCACGAAGGAATAGTCGTGCGCCCGCAGCAGATTCGCCGCCGTCTCGCGGAAACGAGCCATCATCTGTTTCCAGGTCTCCTCGCCCGGGCGGATCAGCCAGACGATATCCCGCATCGACTCGATCGTCTTGTCCGCCGTGGTCTTGATCTCGCTGAACTCCTCCTGAACCAGCGCCGGTTCCCCGGCCTCGGTCTTGCCCAGCTCGGCGAGCAGGGCGATACTGCTCAGGTTGCTCCCGATGTCGTCGTGCAGATCGCTGGCGATCCGCTGCCGCAGGGCCTCCAGCTCCTTTCTCCGTTTTACCCGGCCCTGGGCGAAGATGATGAGAGATAGCCCGACGCCGGCGACCACCGCGGTGACGATGCTGACAACCCCGCGGGTGAAGGTGCGATCCACCAGCACGAGGCGCTGCTCCTCCTTGTCGTACCACTCTCGAACGAGCTGATTCCTTCGCACCAGATTGGACAACCACGACTGGTAGCTGATGAGCGATCGGCGACTGCTGAAACCGTCGACGAGATAGGCGGGAGCCAACCCCTTTCCCAACAGGGGATGCGAGGCCACCACCGACTTGCCCAGCGCGATGTTGCGGTTCTCGGAGAACACCTGAACCTCGGAAAAACTGAACGACATGGGCCGAAGTTCGTCCTGCAGAACGGTCAGCCGCAGATACTGCCCGTATCCGTCGTCCACGGGTATGATCAGCGGGTTGTTGCCCGTATTCGCGATCTGTGTCGGAGTGATCCTCCCGAGGAAATCGGCCCGACGCATGTCGGGATACTCGGACACCTCCACTTTGATCGGATAGGGAAATCGCACCGTGGGATCGGGAACGTCGCCGATATAATCGGCCAGGATGATGCGCACCTCTTCGATGCGCCGGGGTTCCGTCAGATCGATCTGCACCCAACTGCTTCTCACCTCGGCCTTGCTCGCCGAGCGAAATCCGACCGTGGGACTGCTCTCTCCCCCCTGGGGGATGCCGAACGCGGTGACGCCATCGTTGACGAACCTTCTCGACCAGCGATTGCCCCGCTCCGAGGTATCGAGGGCCCGCACCGGCTTGCCTACGGCGAGATTCCGCTCCCCCTTGATCACCATGATCTCACTGAGAGCGAAGGCGGGATTGCCCCGTCCGTCATCCGGCTTCCACAGCGCCGTCGCCGTCACCCGGATGTAACGCCCGCCGAAACCGCCAAACTGCTTGAAGAAAGGCCAGCGCGTAGCTCCTGATTCCTCGCGACTCCTGGCCTCGACGATCGTCTCGTAACTCGAAAACTCCGCGTCGTCGGAGATATCGACCCGAAATCCGCGGGGAAATCCATACCCGAAAATGGTCTCCCCCTTCACCTGCACCGTGACCGGAAACAGCGCGATGGCATCCGGCTCGATGCGTTCGCCAAAATCGATCTGGATCCACTTCGGGCGCGACCGGGACATCCCGCTGTGGTAGCCGAAGGTCTGGGGCAGAAAACTCTCGATCGCGTTCTCGGGCAGCGCCCCCAGTTCGGCCAGGATCTCGGTCTGATCCTCCTCGATATCACGAAGCTCCCGGTTGAAGATACGGGCCAACTTGTCCGCCGCCGTTTCCCTCGGCTTGATCGTCGGTTCGATCAAATCGGTGGGCACACTCTCGGGCAATTCGCGAATCTCCTCACCCTCCGGCGTAATCGTCGGAAACGGGAATTGCGTCCGGGCCACGGGCATGAGTCCCACGGTCACCACCGCACAAGTCAGGACCTTGAATAAGCGGGAGTTCACAGCCGTTCCTGTAAATCTCAACGTTGCCAAGAGGTTTAACATAGCCGAACTGGACCCGGATTCACCAAAAATCGGTGGCTTCGGGTGCGATCGCATTCCACGTTCTCTCATGGATTCGCTGCTGGTCGTCGCCGCCGTGATTTCTTTTGGCGCCTTTTTCCTGCTCTGGCTGATCTCACTCTACCGGGCCTTTTCCTCGAGAGATCCGCTCTGGGGCCTCCTCGCCCTCGCCTTCGTTCTGCCCGGGCTCATTTACTTCTTTGTCCGGGGTCACGTCCGGCTCGGTCTGCTCTGGCTGCTCGCCTTCATCACCATCGCCATCTGCGGAGGACTGGGTCTCGAGGCGATCCTGCCCTCGATCGCTCCGAATCCGGAGCCGTGAGGGACGCGCCGATCAAGCCTCCAGGATCTCCCGGGCCTCGGCGACATCGGCCGCGATTCGTTCCTTCAATGCCTCCACGCTGTCGAATCGGATTTCACCCCGGAGGAAACGCACGAATTCGACCTCCAGGTCCTGGCCGTAGATCTCCTCGTCGAGGCCGAGCAGGTGCACCTCGAGAATCCGTTTGACGTCTCCCCCCGCGATGGTGGGGCGGTAGCCCAGATTGCCCACCCCGTTCCAGGAATCCCCCAGGCCCCAGACCTTGACCGCGTAGACGCCCGTGGGAGGCAACTGCTCGCTGTGGACCGTCAGATTCGCCGTGGGAAAGCCGATGGTCCGCCCGATCTGGCGCCCCTCGATCACGGTGCCGAGAACGGTGTAGTTGCGCCCCAGCAGGGATCTCGCCACGCCGAAATCGCCCGCCGCGACGGCCTCCCGAATCCGGGTGCTGCTCACCACGATGCCGTCGACCTCGACGATCCCCGTGGCGTTCAGGGCGAACCCGAACTCCTGCGCCAGCGATCGCAGCATCTCCACGGTGCCGGACCGGCCCCTGCCAAAGCGGAAATCTTCCCCGACCGATATGCTCCCGATCTCGGCGTGCCTGGCCAGTTCGCGGATGAATTCTTCCCCTGTCCACTCCGATATTTCCCGGTCGAAAGGCACCGCCAGCAGGCAGGGAATGCGGAGGAGCCGGGAGAGGATGGCGGCCTTGTGCGGGGTCGCGGTCAGGAGACGCGGCGCATGCTGGGGACAGAGCACGGTCACTGGATGGGGATCGAAGGTGACCACCACCACGGCTCCGCCCCGCTCCTGGCGCGACTCCAGGGCTCGCCGGATCACCGCCTGGTGCCCCAGGTGCACGCCGTCGAAAACGCCGATGGCGAGATGGACCGGAACGTCGAAGCGTTCCAGGCTGGCGATATCCCTGAGCACGTCCATGCGGGGAAGTTTACGCTCCCCGGATTCGGGACACCTCGGGAAGGGAGAGCATCTTCTCGATGATCTCTTCGCGGTCGCCATGCTTCAATTCCTCGAAGGTGACGGACCGTTTCAGATCGAATCGACCGGAGCGCGTGCGGCGCAATTGCTTGAGGTGGGCGCCGCAGCCGAGGTCCTGCCCGATATCGTGAGCATAGGTCCGGACATAGAAGCCCTTGGTGCATTTCACCGTGAAATCGACCAGGGGCAGGCGGATGTCGTCCACGCGGTGGGTGTAGACGTGCACGAAGCGGGGTTCCCGCTCCACCTCCTTTCCCTTCCGGGCCAGTTTGTAGAGAGGCACGCCATCTTTCTTGATGGCCGAAACCATCGGCGGGGTCTGGTAAAAATCGCCCTGGAACTTGGCGAAAACCGCCCGGATCTCGTCGTCGCTGAACTCCGGCACCTCCTTCTCCTCCAGAATCTCTCCGTCGGCGTCCTGGGTGTTCGTCGTCTTGCCCAGCTCCAGGGTGCCGGAGTATTCCTTGTCTTCGGACATGAGCAGTTCCGACAACTTGGTCGCCTTTCCCACCACCAGAATGAGCAACCCCGTGGCCATGGGATCGAGGGTGCCACAGTGGCCGATCTTCTTCAAGTTCAGGGTGCGGCGGGCCACCGCCACGACGTCGTGGGACGTCATGTCCTGCCCTTTGTCCACCAACAGCACGCCGTCTAGGGATTCCTGATTCATCGATGAGGTCGGTCCCCTTCCCCGGTCGTCCAGATTTTCGGGGCGCGCAAGTTATCTGATTGTTGCTTTCCTGCAAATGCGGATTCCATTGCCGGAGGATTCAATCCATTCAACCATGGAAACTGTCGGAACGCAGGTGTCGCAATGGGGAGAAGGCCCCCTCTGGTGGAGGGATCAGCTCTTCTACGTCGATATCGAGGGACACCTCATCTGCTCTTTCGATCCCGCCACGGGGGAGGAACGGACTTGGGATGTGGGCGAACGAGTCGGGTTCATCCTGCCGCGCGAGCGGGGCGGATTCGTCATCGGAGGGGACAACGGTCTCCATTTCTTCGATCCCGAATCCGGCGCGAAATCACCCATCGTCGATCCCGAGCCGGACAAGCCGGACAACCGATTCAACGACGCCAAATGCGATCCCGCCGGCCGGATCTGGGCGGGAACCATCAGCACGGTAAAAAAGGAGGGCGATGCCGCGCTCTACTGTCTCGATACCGATCTCAGTCTCGCCCTCAAATATCCCGGGGTGACCAACTCCAACGGACTCTGCTGGTCCCAGGATGGGCGCACCATGTTTTATATCGACACCCCGTCCAAAAAGGTGCGGGCTT
>CAZLUZ010000092.1:0-20243 GCA_964562825.1 uncultured Akkermansia sp. | reverse complement strand
GTTACCCTGCCTTCGGTCGTTTGCAGTCATCCAGTCACAGATCGCCCATTAGACCACGTCGTCTTTGAGCTGAACCACACCGGATATCTCAACCACGGCGAGCGGACGTCCCGTGGAGCGGAGAAAAGCTTCATAGGCCGAGCCGGTTACCCTGGCCTGGAAGTCCCCTTCTCCGGCCGTGGGAAGGAACTGCAGGCCGCTGCTGTTGGTCCAGGGTAGCCCCGGCATGGGACGGAAGTCGTTGATCAGTTCCACACTCACGGTGGTGGGCGGCCCTACGCCAAAGACCCGGGTGACCGTCTTGTCGTGGTAACCGAGTTTGCGGAAGAGAAACTCGACTTCGCCGATCTCATACTCGCGAAAGGGCGTCGGGGTTCGACCGATCTCGCGTTCACCCGCAAAAACGGTGGCTCCGCTGGGGAAACTGTCGAGCTTGACGAGCCTCTTTGGAATCTCGACGGGGACTGCCACGATGGGGGAATCGGGGTAGGGCGGGGGCTCGTCCAGAAGGGCGGTGGAATCCTCCACGCTCTCTCCGGGAACCGCTTCGGACCAGTCGGTTTCCGGGTCCGGCTCCTCCTCGGGTAAGGGGGGCACCCGGGTCGGTCGAGAGTGGCGGGTGCCGGCCGGGGACACCCTGGCGAGCGGATTCTCTGCGGCGGAATCGGCCGACGTGCCAGAATGCTCGGACTTCTTCCCGGGGGGATTGAGCAGCCACCCACTGCCGAGGTAGAGGATAGCGACGAGGACGACGTGAAAGGCCACGACTCCGAGGCCCAGTGCGGCCATGTTGCGCAGCCGGCGTTTTGGCCCGGGCGGGGGAGAACCGGGAGGGGCGAACTCGTCCGGCCGAATGCGACGAAGCGCCTCGGAAAAGGCCAGGCCAGTCTCGAAGCGCTTTCGCGGGTCGGGAGAACCGGCGCGGCAGATCACCGCATTGAGGGCGCGCCATTCGTCCCGGTTGATCGTAGGACTCAGCTCGTGATTGGTGGGGAGCTCGGGAAAGGCGAGCCGGTCCTTGCCCGTGTGCATCTCGTAAAGCACCATGGCGAGGGAGTAGAGGTCCGCCGAACTGGTCCCCGGGCCTTCCGGGGGGACATAGCCTTCGGTGCCGACAAAAGTGCGTTGCCCGCTGTGGGCGACGAGCCCGATGTCGGCCAGGCGGGCTTCTCCGTGGACGAAGATGATGTTGGAGGGCTTGACGTCGCGATGGATGAGGCCCGCGGAGTGGAGGTGGGCCAGGGCCTCGGCGATGGTGCGGCCGACGGCGATACACTCCTCGATGCTTCGCGCCGGGTTCAGGCGCAGGTCCGAAGCCAGGGTGCGGGGCCGGTAGGTTTCGACATCGATTTTTTCGATGGGGTCGCCCGATTCGTCATCGGCCAGCTCCATCACGTAGAAGTAAAAGTCGGCTTCCGGCTCTCGACCCACGTGCAGCACATCGACCAGTCCGGCGTGCCCCTTGGAGACCCGTTCATACCTCTGGATGCCTTCGAACTCCCGTTCGAAGGTGCGCTCCAGGTCGAAATCCCCGCGGTTTACCACCTTGACCGCGCGGAAGAGGCCCGTGACCGTTCGGGCGAGGTAGACCTCTCCATAGGAACCCCCGCCGATCCTTCCCAGGATGGTGAAATTGGGGATATGGGGCAACTGGACGGGGGAGGAATCGATGGGAAAGCATAGCAAAAGGGATTCTGAACGCCAGTGATCAATCGTGGAGGACCGAGCCCCGGGGCCCGGGCGCAACTCGGCCTTTGCATTTTTTCGGGCGGAGCGAGATTGAGCGATGGGAATCGAACTGGCAGAGGAGTTTCGTCGGGTCCGGCGTGTCCTGATCCCCTGCGCCGACAGTCTCGGGGAGGCGACCGGGAGGTTGCCCCGGAGCCCGGACTTCGAGGAACAGACGCGGCTCGATCTGGAGGCGATCCGGCGCAGTGCGGAGCGTTTTCGTGCCGAGATCGAGGTGCTTTTCCCCGACCACGGCGGCGCAGGCAGTGCCGCCAGAGGGTTGCGTGAGTCGCGGCACGATGCCAGGAACCTGCTGAACTCCGTTTTCGGCCTGGCCCAGGTGCTGCAGATTTCGCGGGATTACCCCAGAATGGAGAGCGCCCTCCAAGAGGTGCTCGACTTCGCGGAAAAGTGCCGCGTGGGCCTCGAAGGTCGAGAGGACGCGCACCTCGCCGAGGAAGCGGTGGTCGAGGGCGCCATCCAGACCGGGACAGAGGGCAGGCCTCGCCCCGGGCGAATCCTGATTGTCGACGACCGGGAGGAGAATCGGGTCCTCCTCGCGCGGCTGCTCGAGCCCATGGGGCTGGAGATCGATCACGCGGTGAACGGGTGCGAGGCCATCCGCAAGATCATGGAGACCGGGTATGACGCCGTGCTCCTCGATATCCAGATGCCGGAGATGGACGGATTCGAGGTGCTGGACCGCCTTAGCAAGGCGGGGCGCTTGAGAATCACCCCAGTGATTGTGGTGACGGGCCTGCAGGGGGAGATGGACGCGGTCCGTTGCATCGAGATCGGGGCGGAGGATTTTCTCTCTCGCCCGATTCGGCAGCCTCTGCTCCTGGCTCGCCTCAACGCCAGTCTGGAGAAAAAGCGACTCCGGGAGCAGGTCTTCGAGCGCCATTTCACGCCTCGCCTCGCCGAGGAACTGGCGCGTCACCCCGATCCCCTGGAGCTGGAGGCGAGAAAAGAGACGGTTTCGTTGTTGTTTTGCGATATTCGGGGCTTCTCGTCCATCAGCGAGCGGCTCGACGATCCCAACGAGACGGTGAAGTGGTTGCGGGCCGTTCTGGAGGAGTTCTCCGGCATCGTGATCCGGCGCGAGGGCGTGCTTGTCGACTACACGGGGGACGAGCTAATGGCCATGTGGGGAGCGCCGGGCCGGCAGACCGATCACGCCGAACGGGCCTGCGACGCGGCTCTTGAGATGCTGGGCGCTCTGAACGAATTGAATGCCGTGTGGAGGGGCGTCATCGGCGAGGAGACGCGCGTCGGTATCGGGATCAACACGGGCGAGGCCATGGTGGGAAACATCGGCACCCAGCGGAAGTTCAAATACGGGCCCTTGGGCACGGTGGTCAATCTGGCCAGCCGGGTGCAGGGAGCCACCAGGTATCTCGACACGCCTCTGCTCGTCACTGGAGCCACCGTGGATCACCTCGGCGAGCGCTTCCTCACCCGCAGACTGTTTCAGGCCCGGGTGCAGAATATCCAACAACCCGTGCAGCTTCATCAACTGTTCGATTCCTGCGAGGGCGACTGGTGCCTGACCCTGGCGAGCAAGTACGAGCACGCCCTGGAGGAGTTTGAGCGAAACCGTCTCCCCCGTGCCGCCGCCCTGGTCAGCGAGGTGTTGGAACAATTTCCCGAGGATGGACCCAGCGTGCAGCTGAATCTGCGGATCGCGGAGGAACTGGTCAAGGGAAGAAGGCAGGTCGCCTTTTCACCGATCCTCGAGTTGCCCGGAAAGTGACTTGGTTCCCGGCATGAGCAGGGGCGGGCGCCCCGCCTTGCGGCGAAGTCGGTCGATGGCCCAGGCAACCGGTCTCCGCCGGAACAGCCAGTACTCGATGCGCCGCTTGCCGGGGAAGTCCATGACGCCCAGACCGATGAGGATGGTGAGAAGCCCCTGGCCGGGAACCAGCGGCAGGCTGAGAACGATTCCCGCCGCGACGAGCAGGCCCCCGCCCAGGTTCCTCGCGACCAGGCCGACCGCACCCCAGAAGGGATGACGGCGCCGGAAAGCTTTCTTTTCGTCGCGGTCGGGCAGAAAGTAGTCGGGTTGCATCCGCACCACGAGGACGGGGACAAGGAGCAGGCTGCCCACCAGGGTGAGGAACGACGCGGCTCCGATCCATCGCAGCCAGGTCTGATTGGCCGCGACCCAGCCAGCGATGCTGTCGAGATCGATCATTCGGGAAGTCGCAGCTCGCCGAGTTCGGCCGGCATCCCCGGCAGGAGCAGGGGAACCAGGGTGCGGAGACGCTCTAACGAGGCGGTCGTTTCGATGAACGTATCGCCCGATCCGGCGGGGGCGGAGACAAGACTCTCTACTCTGCGGGCGACCGCTTCCCCCGTATCGATCACGCTGATGCCAGGGGGGATCCGGCTCTCGATGGCGTGGCGGAGGAAAGGATAGTGGGTGCAGCCGAGGACGATGACATCGGCGCCCCGGGCCAGGATGGGGCCGAGGTATTCGTCGATGGTATCATCCAGCTCTGGCCCGCTCAGGATGCCTTCCTCCACCAACTCGACGAAGCGGGGGCAGGGACGGGTCACCACGGTGACCCCCTGAGCGGTGCGGTGGACGAGATCGACGAACTTCTCCCCTGCGATGGAGGCCTCCGTGGCGAGAACCCCGATCACGCCGCTTCTGGTCAGGGCACAGGCAGGCTTCACCCCCGGTTCCATTCCGACAAAGGGAAAACGGTGAACGGAGCGGAGCCAATCCACCGCATGGATGGTGGCGGAGTTGCAGGCAATCACGACGAGTCCGGCTCCGCAACTCTCCAGGTGGCTAACAATCCGGGAGGTTCTTTCCCGGATCAACTCCGGAGATTTGGTGCCGTAGGGGCACCAGGCCGAATCGCCCACGTAGTGAATGCGGATCGCCGGCAGGCGCACTCGAATCTCGCGGAGGACGGAGAGTCCGCCGACGCCGGAATCGAGGATGCCGATCGTATCCGAGGACATGGGGGACGCGGCTCAGGCGAGGAAGGTGGCGCGCCTTTGGCGCACCGCTTTGGCCAGTCCCTCGATCATCCGAACGGTGGTGTCCCAGTCGACACAGGGGTCCGTGACGCTCACGCCGTACTCCAGCTGCATCGGATTTTCCAGCGAGAAAGCTTGGCTCCCCTCCTTGAGATGGCTCTCGATCATCACGGCCCGGATCGAGGTGTCGCCGGCGGCGATCTGCTCGGCCACGTCGGCGCAGACCTTGGGCTGGTTCCGGTGGTCCTTGCCACTGTTGGCGTGGCTGCAATCGATCATGATGCAGGGTTCGAGATTCTTCGATTCCAGGGCGCGGCGCACCTCGGCCACGCTTTCGGGATCGTAGTTCGGACCGGTGGTCTTTCCTCCGCGGAGAATGATATGGCAGGAGTCGTTGCCCTTGGTCGCCACGATGGCGGTGTCGCCCGCCTTGGTCACGGAAAGAAACCGGTGCGGCTGCCGGGCGGCGAGCACGGCGTCGATGGCGATCTGGTAGTTCCCGTCGGTCCCGTTCTTGAAACCGACCGGCATGCTCAGGCCCGAGGCCAATTCGCGGTGCACCTGGCTCTCGGTAGTCCGCGCCCCGATGGCTCCCCAGGTGATCGCGTCCGCGATATACTGGGGGCTGATCGTTTCGAGAAACTCCGTGCCCGCGGGGACCCCGGCCTCAGCCAGATCGACCAACAGGCGGCGGGCCAGGGTGAGTCCCTCGTTGATCTGGTAGGATTGATCCATGAAGGGGTCGTTGATCAATCCCTTCCACCCCACCGTGGTGCGGGGCTTCTCGAAATAGACCCTCATCACCAGGACGAGGTCGTCGGCGACCTTCTCCGCGAGACATCGGAGTCGTTGGGCGTACTCCATAGCGGCGTCGACATCGTGGATGGAGCAGGGTCCGACGACAACGAGGAGGCGATCATCCGTTCCCCGGAGGATGTCCTCGCACCGTTGCCTCGTATCGGCGATGAGCCGGATGGCCTTGGTGCTCAGAGCCATCTTCTCCATCAGGATGATGGGAGCGATCAATTGTCTGAGATGGTGGATTCTCAGGTCATCGGTCTCGGTTTTCATCGTGCCGAATAAGGATCGGGTTCGGGCGATCCGAAAGGAAAAAAAGATGAGACGTGCGGAAGTCAGGGTTCAGGCGGAAAAGGGAAGGGGGAGCACGGCAAATTCAGACACCCGCGGGCCCATGCGCTTGACGGGAGGCGAGGCCGATCTTTTACTCCGACGGGTGTCATGAGCAAGAAAGACCGCGCCGGGGACGAGCAGAACAAGAGGGTGGCCAACCGAAACACCAAGGACTTCACCGGCGGCGGAATTCTTGCGCTGCCGCGAAAGCCGGGCACTACGGGGGACAAGGAGTTTGACGATAGGGTCAAGCAGTTGGTCGAGGACTGGGGGTGCGACAACGAGAAACTGATTCGGGAGATGATCACGACCGCCCTGAAGATGGGCAAGGACGGGATCAACGACGGCGACCTGAAACTCTACAACCGCGCCCTCAAGGAGAACCGCGCCTCCAGCCGGGTTTTTGGACCCTACGCCGACCGACGCAAGGTATCAATGTTCGGCAGTGCCCGCACCAAGCCCCACGAGATCGAATACAAGACCGCGCAGAGGTTCGCGCAGAAGATGGCGGATCACGGCTTCATGGGAATCACCGGCGCGGGGCCCGGGATCATGGGTGCGGCGCAGTCCGGCTCAGGCCGGGAAAACAGTTTCGGACTGGGAATTCACCTGCCTTTCGAGGGGGGGCCGAACGAAACGATTCTGGGGGATCACAAGCTGATCAACTTCAACTATTTCTTCACCCGGAAACTCGCCTTCGTGAAGGAGAGCGACGCCACCGCGTGCTTTCCGGGCGGCTTCGGCACCATGGACGAGATTTTCGAGGTGCTCACCCTGATGCAGACGGGCAAGGCCCTGATCTATCCGGTCGTGCTCATCGATGCGCCCGGCGGCACCTACTGGAAGACCTGGCTCCAATTCATCCGCGAGCATCTCTTCCGGCTCGGTTTGATCTCCGAGGAAGATTTCAGCCTTTTCATGATCACCGATGACGTCGACGAGGCGGTGGAGGAGATCACCGGGTTCTATCGGAACTTCCACTCCTACCGCTATGTCAGGGACCAGATCGTGGTTCGCCTGCAGAATCCGGTTACGGAGAAGATGCTCATCATTATCGATCACGAATTCAAGGACCTGCTGGAGGAGGGTGATTTCGAGGCATCGGACCCCCTCCCGGAGGAGAGTGACGAACCGATGCTGGCGGACCTGCACCGGCTCAAGTTTTCCATCAAGCGGAATTGCGCGGGGCGGTTCCGAAAGCTGATTGACAAGATCAACGAGTTTTGAATTCGATGGGCCGGACGGACGGGGCGCCGAGGATGCCCGATCTGGAGCTGGAGCAGTTCTGGCGGGATCGTGGGCTGGTTCGCGTGGCCGGTATTGACGAGGCGGGGCGGGGGCCTCTGGCGGGCCCCTTGTCGGTGGCAGCCGTGGTGCTGCCCGATGATTTTTCTCATCCCTTGCTCAACGATTCCAAAAAGCTGACGGAAAAACAGCGAGAGGCGATGTACGATCAACTGGTCGGCGACGAGCGGTTGAGCTACTGCGCGGTGCATCTCGATGCGGGAGAAATTGATCGCAGCGATATCCTGCGGGCCACCTGGAGAGGCATGGCGGAGGCCTTCCTGGGACTGTCTCCGCGAGCGGATTTTGCCCTTATTGACGGCAAACCGGTTCGCGATTTTCCCGCGAACTATTGTTCCGTGGTGGGGGGCGACCGGCGCTGCCTCTCCATCGCGGCTGCGAGCGTGATCGCCAAAGTGGAGCGGGACCGTTTGATGCGGGATTTCGCCCTGACGTATCCCGGCTACGGGTTCGAGCGCCACAAGGGTTACGGCACGCGGGAGCACCTCGAGGCCTTGGCGAGTCTGGGACCCTGCCCGATCCACCGCAGAAGTTTCGCTCCGGTGGCAGCACGAATCGGTTGAGGCATGTGGGAGTGCACCAGGGTGGCTCGAATCGGGTCGGGATTTCCAGCTTGATCGATCGACCCTGCGCCCGTATCTTGACGGTCTGATTGAATTCGTTCTATCAGCCCTATGGTAACTCTGGTCCAGCCGTCGGCGGGCGCCTTCCGGGCTCCGCATGATTCGAAAAACCTCGCAGTCGTGGTTCTGGACCTGCTTTGCCAGACCTTTTTTCTGGAAAAACGGGTTTTTTCCAGACTGAGCAAGCAAATCGAGCATTTGCGGAGGCTCGGAGCGGCATGGATTGGAGGATTTCGATCCTCTCCGCTCTCCGGAAATTCATCTTCGAGAAATGGCCCCCCGCCAGGCGGGAAACGGGCCGGTCGTCCGATCTGTCAACAGGTCCCAAAACCACCGCGCGATACCCAAGGGATCCGGCGGATGCAGCGATTTTTCTGGATGGATGATGCGGGCCCCGCGCACTACAACTTGGCCTGTTTTCCGGCAGGCCACCGAAAACATTCTTCCAAACGAAATGGAAAACAAATCAAGTCATTCCGGGACGCAAAACCGGAACCGGTCACGCAATCGCAATCGCAACCGCCGTGGGGGCAACGCCCCGCATGGCCGAGGCTCCTCGCGGGGTAGCTCCGGCGGCGGACGCGGCAGAGGTCAAAACCGCAAACCCAAGGTCGTCGAACTGACCTTGTGGCAGAAGGTTCTCAAGGCGATCTCCTTCGGGGCGATCGATCCCAACAAACCACAGCCGAAAAAAGAACGGGTGGCTCAGCCGAAAAAAGCGGCCCCCGAGCCGGCGGAAAGGAAAGAACGCACGCGCTCACCCAAGATCCACGAAGTGACATCGACCCGGCTTTACGTCGGCAATCTCGACTACGATGCCGTCGAAAGCGACCTCGAAGACCTCTTCAAGGGAGTCGGCAACGTGATCAGCGCCGAGGTGGTGACCAACTCGAGGACCCAGCAGTCGAAAGGCTTTGCCTTTGTGGAAATGGGCTCGATCGAGGAGGCCAAACGCGCCGTCGAGGTTCTCCATGATCAGGAGTTCATGAGCCGCAAACTGCTCGTCAGCGGAGCCAAGAGTGACGGTCCCAAGAATGGTGACGGGTCCTTTGAGGCCGCCTGATCCGAACCGAACATCATATTCCTCAGCGGGGCCGGTTTCTTTTTCGAGAAACCGGCCTTTTCTGTTTGTGGATGGAGAGATTTCGCCCTTTCTACCTCGCCGGGCAGACCGGTTCGGGGAAATCTGCGGTGGCCGTCGAGTTGGCGAGTCGGCTGGGACGTGCCGTTATCATAAACGCCGATGCTTTTCAGATCTATCGGGGGATCGAGATTCTGAGCGCCGCTCCCAGTGCCTGGGACAGGGGCGACATCCCCCACCTGCTCTACGGGATCCTCCCGATCGGGGAGACCTGCGACGCGGCCCGCTTCGCCGCGCTGGCCCGGACCGAGATCGAGAGACAGGCCGAGGTCGCCGTCCCCATTGTGGTCGGAGGTAGCGGGTTGTATCTGAAGGGGGTCACCCACGGTCTCGGCCCGACGCCCCCGGGTGACGCGGAGATAAGGAGACAGTTGGAGGCTCTCTGCCTCGATGAACTGGTGGCCCGATATCGAGCCCTCGACCCCGCCGGCGCGGTGCGGACCAATCTGAAAAATCGCCGCTACGTGTCCAGAAATCTCGAGATTTGCCTCATCACCGGGCGGCCCGCCTCGGAGTTGAAGACATCGTGGGAACGGCCATCCCCCGATATCCGCGCCGTGTACCTCGAGCGCGCCCGGGAGGACATCTACGAACGGATCGAACGGCGCACCGTGCAAATGTTCGACGCGGGGGTGGTGGCCGAGGTGGCGGCAATCGCGCAGGAACCCTCCGCCACGGCGGCCAAAGCGATCGGTCTGCGCGAGATTCGGGCGCTCCTGCGCGGAGAGATCGACGAAGAGAGTTGTGTGGCGGCGATCCAGCAGGCGACGAGGCGCTTCGCCAAGCGCCAGGAAACGTGGTTCCGGCGCGAGCACCAGTTCCATCGCGTCGGCTGCGGTCCCGCGGACAGCGCAGCTACAATCGTGAATCGAATCCTGGATATTTTCCCGATCGCCGATTTACTGACACCGCAACAAATCGACCTATGCCCGAAGTTTTCCCCGGACAACCCTCCCGAGTCGCCCTGACCCTGAACCGCGACCGTTACGATGTGCTGGTCGGAAACGACCTGCTCCGCCGCCTGCCGGAATGGATCGGTGACCGATTCGGGCGCAAAGCTGCCCTGGTCAGCGACAGGAATGTGTTTCCCCTCTACGGCGAGAGGGTGGCCGAAGCGCTTCGTGCCGCCGGACGTGAGGTCGTCCCGGTGGTGGTGCCCGCGGGCGAGGGCTCGAAAAGCATGGAACAGGTCACTGCTATCTGCCGCGAAATGCTGCGCCAGGGACTGGACCGGAAATCGTTTCTCGTGGCGCTGGGAGGAGGGGTCATCGGCGATCTCGCCGGGTTTGCTGCCGCCATTTTTCAACGGGGGATTCCCTGTGTCCAGATCCCCACGACCGTGGTGAGTCAGGTGGACAGTTCGGTCGGGGGGAAGACAGGGGTCAACACCCCCGAGGGCAAAAATCTGATCGGGGCCTTCCACCAGCCGGAGTTGGTCGTCGCGGATGTCGATACCCTCGGTTCCCTGCCGGTGAGAGAGTTCAACGAGGGGTGTGCCGAGATTATCAAACACGGAGCCATCCGGGATCGTTCGCTGGTGGAACTGATGCTGGACCCCGTGAAAGCCCGCGGGGACCTCGTGGGATTGATGCTTCGGAACGTGGCCATCAAGGCTGCGGTCGTGGAGGAGGACGAGCGAGAGATCTCCGGAGCGCGCGCTCTGCTCAATTTCGGTCACACCATCGGGCACGGCATCGAGGCAGCGGGTGGTTACGGGCGCTTTCTCCACGGCGAGGCCATCAGCCTGGGCTTGGTCGCGGCGACGCGTCTCTCCATGGAGAAGAGCGGATTATCACAGGAAGAGGGTAGGCTCATTCTCGACGCCTTGACCGCTTGGGAACTGCCCCGAAAACTGGATTCGGATGTGGCCCTATCCGCGATCTTGGAGGCGATGGGTCGGGATAAGAAATTTCAGGATGGACAGATCCGGTTCGTCCTGCTGCGGGGCTTGGGCGATGCCTTCGTCTCCGCAGAGGTTACCCGGCAGGATATCGAACGCCAGATCGAACGGCTCCGGGAGGAGGACTGAATTCGGGGAACGATGGCGGAGATTCCCCGGCTCGCCCTGGCCCCGATGCAGGATGTTTCCACGCTGGCCTTCTGGCGGGCCATGGAGTCTAGGGGTGGCCCTGACGTCTACGTCACCGAGTACTTTCGCGTTCACTTCAATTCCCGTCCCGAGAAGAAGATCCTGGCATCGATCAACGAAACTGGCACGGACAAACCCATCCTCGCCCAGATGATCGGGGCCGAGCCCGAGCAGATGGCGCGAGCGGCCCGGGAGATCCAGGAGCAGAGCCAGTGTGCCGGTATCGATGTGAATCTGGGGTGCCCCTCGCCCCGGGTCTGCCGGGCCGCCGGGGGGGCGCTGCTCAAGCGGCCCGAGCTGGTTCGCCGCATCGTGGAAGCCCTTCGTCCCGTGGTTGGTGGGCTGCTCACCGTAAAAACCCGGCTCGGGTTCGAGAGCCCAGAGGAATTCGATGAGCTGCTGGAGCTGTTTTCCGGGCTACCCATCGACGGGCTTGCCATCCACGGGAGGACGGTCCGGGAGCGCTACCAGAGCGAGGTCCACGTCGGCGCGATCGCGGAGGCGGTCCAGTCCCTGGGGATACCGGTCCAGGCCAACGGCAGTATCGTCAGCCGGAGGACAGCCCGGGCCATGCATCGCGCCACCGGAGCGGACGGGCTCATGATCGGGCGGGGCGCGATCCGCAACCCGTTTCTTTTCCAACAGATCCGGCAGAGCTACCGGGGCGAGGAGGTGATTCGCCCGAGGCTGTCGGATCAGTTGCGCTACGTGGAGGACCTCTACGAAGGCACGGCCCGGGCGGCTCGGCGATTTGAGGAAATCAAGCACATCCAGCGGATGAAACGGTTCATGAACTACATCGCCTCGGGCATCGGGGAAGGAGCATTCTCCCAACGCATCAAGCGGGTCCAGACTGCCGTTGAATTTTGGGAAGTGTGCGGCGACCACCTCGATTCAAGCGCCGAGATGCCCGACGAGCCTGAAGAGGACGGCAGGTTGTTCTGCGGATTCCGCGGATTTCTCGCCAGGGACCAGGGAGGGGCATTCGGATAAACCGAGACGCTTTGTCAGGCAGGGATCCGATCCAGGTTCTTCCAGCAACGATCGGTCCACGAGGCCAGCCCCGCCTCAGCGAGTTCCACTCCCTTGGCTCCCTCCCGCAAGGTCCAGGGGAAGGGTTCGTCTCGTGCCACGTGGCGGAGGAACAATTCCCATTGCACCTTGAAAGCGTTGTCGAATTCCCTGGCGTCGGGAACCTCCTGCCAGCCAGCGAAGAAGTCGATGGGCTGTTCGATATCCGGGTTCCACACCGGTTTCGGAGTCGCCCCGAGCGGTTGAATCCAGCATTTGCGCAGACCGGCTACCGCCGAGCCATTGGTGCCGTCGACCTGCATCACGAAAAGATCGTCGCGTCGCACCCGGACGTCCCAGGAACTGTTGAAGTGGGCGATGATGCCCTTATCCAGCTCGAAGGTGGCGTAGCAGGCGTCGTCCGCGGTGCAGGCATAGGTCTGCCCGGACTCGTCGACCCGCTCCGGGAGGTGCGTCGCCCCCAGGCAGGAGACCGCGCGCACCGGGGCGAAGGTGTGGTCGAGGAGATACCGCCAGTGACAAAGCATGTCGACGATGATGCCGCCTCCGTCCTCCTTGCGGTAGTTCCAACTGGGACGCTGCGCAGGTTGGCCCTCGTCGTGACCGGTAAAAACCCAGTAGCCGAATTCGCCCCGGACCGATAGAATCCGTCCGAAAAACCCCTGGTCGATCAGGGTCTTCACCTTGCGGATCCCGGGGAGCCAGAGTTTGTCCTGAACGACCCCGTTTTTCACGCCCGCTTCCTCGCAGAGTTCGGCCAGGCGAAGTGCCTCGGAGGTGGTCACCGCAGTCGGCTTCTCGCAGTAGATCGCTTTTCCCGCCGCAGCCGCCATCTCCACGAAGCGGGCTCGGTGCAGGGTCGAGCTGGCGTCAAAGAAAACCTGGTACCGATCGTCGGACAACACCGCCTCCAGGTCGGTGGTCCAGTCCTGCACTCCGGTCTCATCCGCCAGAGCCCGCAACTTGTTCTCGCTTCGCCCGGTCAACACGGGGTCCACCGTGATCACCTCGTCGGGCGAGAGGCGGATCCCGCCCTGTTCGCGGATGGCGAGGATGGAACGCTTGAGGTGTTGGTTGGTCCCCATGCGTCCGGTGACGCCGTTGAGGATGATTCCGATGCGGTGTTCTTTCATGACTCAGAAAACGATCTTTTTCCGTGGAATGGATTCAGCAGTGCGCCAGATAGGCGCCGGTGATGGCTTCGAGGAAATCTTTCTGGTCCCGGGACCACCAGCGGTCGGAGAAGATTTCGACTTCGTGGAATCCGGTGAACCCGTTGCGCTCGACCATGGTGCGGATGTCGCGAAGTGGGATGCAACCCTCGCCCATGAGCCCGCGGTCATTGAGCAGGTCGGTCGTCGGCGTCAGCCAATCGCATAGGTGAAAGGCGAAGAGGCGGCTTTTCCCGCCCGCTGTCTCGATCCCGGCGACGAGATCGGGATCCCACCAGACGTGGTAGACATCGAGGGCGATTCCGACCAGGGGGTGATCGATGCGGTCGCAGATCTCGTTGGCGGAGGCCATGGTGTTGATGGCACTGCGGCTGTCGGCATACATGGGATGGAGTGGCTCGATGGCGAGGCGGATGCCGTGCTCCTCGGCCAAGGGAAGGATGGCGGAGATGCCGTCGGCGATCTGGCTGCGGCTTTCCTCCAGCGATTGACCGGGAACCGCGCCGCAGACCAGCACGATCATCGGAGCACCCAGAGCCGCCGCCTCACGAATCACTTCTCGATTTTCTTCGATCGCAGTCTTCCGCGAGGCGGTGTCTCGTCCGGGGAAAAAGCCGCCGCGACAGAGGGAGACGATCGCGAGACCGCGGTCGCGCAGGTCCTTCCCGATCGATGCGGGATCCTCCCCCTCCAGAGCCTGCCGCCACACTGTGATTCCCCCGATGCCGGCCTCGGCGTAGCGGTCCATCGCTTCGCGGATGCCCCACGGCTTCGTCGTGATGGTGTGGACGCAGAGGCGGGAGAGATCGGATGGGGACATCATGCCGGGGGGAAAAGGGGAATGCCGAGACGCTCCGCCATGCGAAAGGGACGGAGCAGTGCCTCCCGCATGCGTTCGATCTCGCCATCGGGTCGGCGGTCGGGACAGTCGGGGTGAATCTCTTCGGACTCGATCAGCCCGAGAAGGCGGAGCACCGCTGCGGTGGAGTGCTTGTAGGCGGCCGCGCTGCCATGCTCATCGAGACGGAAGACACTGTCCTCGAGGGATTGCAGCGCCTCGAAGAGTTTGCCGACCCGGGAATCGTAGGATTCCTCCAGCCAGATGTGTTTTGCCGCGCAGATCAGGGGACAGGCGGAGACACCGGCTCCGATGAGCAGCGGAAACCCTGTCTTGATGGCGCTGGCGATCCCGTAGTCGTCGCCGCTGTGCGGGACGAAATCCAGCTTCTGGTCGCGGCACAGGGCGGCCCAGTAGAGGAAATGGGGCTCGTCCAGGGTCGAGATTTTCCCACCCACGTATTTCTCGTGGCGCGAGAGTTCGGCGAGAAGCCAGGGCTCGAAAGGAGTGGCCCAGGGGACGAAGGATGGCTCCAACGCGTGCGCGACTGCCGGCACGGTGAGGTGCTCGGCGATCTCGAAGTAGGCGTCCCGCCGTGCTTCCACGGCGAGAGCATTCAGTTGGCGCGAGGTCATGATCATGGCCTCGCATCGGTCGTGCTCCTGCAGGATATCGAGTTGGGGATGGTACCACTCGGCGCGAAAAGAGTCGCCCTCCGCCCCGTAGGCGGTGACTCCCCCAATTATCTTCTGCTCGGGAAAAGCCCGGCGAAACCGCTGGAGAACCTCCCGGTAGAGAGGGAGGTCGAGTTGAAAGATGTACCCGGTATCGGCGTTGAGGACGAAGACGATTTCGACGCCGTAGTGATCGGCGCAGGCGACCATCCAGGAGATGCTGCGCTCGAAACCGGCCCAATCCGGCTTGCCGTCGAGAAACGGCAATAGCGCCGCGACGCAGAGGCGGCTGCGGGTGTGGTGGTCGGCCAGTCGCTCCTCGGAAGTGTGGGCCCAGATGGTTTCTTCCCACCTGGTTTCGGGGCGCAGTTGGGAAACGTTATCGATCATGGTAGAGGTCGTCGCACTCCCATCAAACCCTGTCGTGTCGAAGTATCGAACCTGTGGAATGGCCGCCGCGGTCCGTGGGGGTGCAAGACCGCGGGGCTAGGGGCTCCTCCCTCAGGACTCGAGCATCGGTGCCAGATTGTCGCGGCACCAACTGCCGTTCTGCAGGGTCACTGCGTCCGGCTCGTGGATGGCGCGCTCACACTCGTCCTCGCAGACGATCCACCCGTGATAGTTGCGCACAATGAGCCACTCGGTGATGGCGTGGAAATCGAGTTTGCCCGTTCCCATTTGGGCCCAGGGCTCGGGTCCGTTTCCGCTGAAATCCTTGTAGTGGATGTGGTTCACCAGATGGGCCCACTTATTCAGCGTTTCGATCACATCCATGTTCCCGCGGATAATGTGCCCCACGTCAGGAGTCCACCCGGTGAACCGGGGATCGAGACTGTTGAGCACGACGTCGTAGTCCTCCTGGGTACGGACGATGGATCCGGGAGGGCTGTTGGGGTGAAAGGAACACTCCAGACCGGCGGCCCGGGCGCGGGCGGAGACCTGGTTCACATTCTTGGCGAGGTTCAGGCGTCGCTGGTGCAGATTCTTGCGGTCACTGGGCAGGGGCACGGTGCCGAATTTGGCCCCGGGAAACTGGAGAAGAGTTTCGATGGCGTAGTCGCATGCCTTCTTCTCCGAGTCGGTTTCGTTGGGTTGATCCCAACCGCAGACCAGAGAAAAGCCCACCAACTGCATGTTGTGCTCGGCGAGAGCCTCCTTGAGACGCGCTGGGTCTTTGCAATCTCCCAGCCAATAGTCGTCGAAGGGCTCCAGGATCATCGGTTCGATCCCGGTGAATCCCGCCTCGGCGGCGACCTTGATCATGTGGTCGAGTTTGTTCGCGTAGGCTTCGCCGCCTCCTTGCATGAACCAGGTATACACCTGGGAGCCGAATTTGATTTGTGCCATGGTATTCTTCGTTCGAGTGAAATCGCGGAAAATGAGAATCAATGCTGCTCGAGCCAGGATAGCACCCGGGGATTGAAATCGTCGAGCTTCTCCCAGTGGAAGGCGTGCCCGGCGCCGTCGTAGAAATGACGATCCGAGTTCGGGATACCCTCGGCCACCTCCTCGCCCATCCAGAGCGGCGTGAAGATATCATCCCTGCCGCCGATGACGAGACACGGCGCTGAGATTTCGCTGAGACGGTCGCGGACGTCGTGGTTGACGCAGGCGGCCGCCTGTCCCCGCAATCCGTGGAGGGGCTGGGGCACCGGATTGGCGTCAAAGTCGCCCCTTCCCTCGACGAGTCCGGCGTAGGCCTCGTCGTTGTCCCAGAAAGGCTTGGTAAAGATGAGCAACTGGATCCACTCCATGAACTGCCGATTGTCCAGATGGGCCTTGCAGGCCTTCATGTGCTCGAAGACCGACCGGGCATAGCGGTCGCAGCGGGCCCAGGGGCACATGAGCACGGCGCTCTGGATCCGCTGCGGATGACGGAGGCAGAGCTGCTGGGCGATGATGGATCCCATGGAGCATCCCACCACGCGAGCCCGCCCGATTCCGAGGCTGTCCATGAGACCGGCGTAGTCATCCGCCATCATCTCACTGGAGTAGTCGCCCGCAGGCTTTTCCGAAAAACCGACGCCCCGGTTGTCCGCCATGATACAACGAAACCTCTGGCTCCACGCTTCGGCATGGGCCTCCCAGACTTCGCCTCGGGCGGTGATTCCCATGATGAGGAGCAGCGGGTCGCCCGAACCGCGTTCCTCGTAATACATCTGAATTCCGTTGGTGTTGACGTATGGCATGTTTCGGATCGATTGACGGTTGGATGGGTGGGCGCCAACAGCGGGTGAAGCGGAGTTTTCGTGGAAACCGATCGCGTGATCTCACTCCTGTCGCCGGTGGCACCTCCCCAGGGTTCCCCTCTCGTTTATCGCAGCCGGATCGGAATTGCCAGCAGTTTGTCGGTCGGATTTGCGACAGGCGCGACGGGTCTTTCGAGGGGAAGCGTCGAGGTTCCCCTTAAGAAGGCGTCGGAAGGATCGTTGGAGAAAGGGATGTCCGTCGCTTTCCGCTGTTTCGCCGTCTTTTTCGTTTTCACGATCCTCGCCGCCGAGGGCCGTGCCGAGGTGGATCGGATCGTTCGATCGTTGGAAGTTCGATATGTCGGGCCGCGAACGGTGGCGCCTCAACGCATCCTCGCCCAGTTCTCCTCGAAGGTCGGCGAACCCGTCGCACCGCAACGCATCGATGAAGACATTCGTCGGCTCTTTGCCTCGGGTTTGGTGACCAACGCCAAGATGCTGCTCGAGGATGTGCCCGGCGGGGTGGCTCTCATCGCCGTGGTCGAGTGCCGACCCCGTTTTGGCGGAGTGAGTTTCCGGGGGAACACGATCTATCCGGACAAGCGGCTGGGACGTGCCCTGAATCTCGAGGCAGACGAGCTCATCGACGAGGGCGAGTTGCGCCGCTCGCGCGCCCAGATCGCGGAAATGTACCGCAAGAAAGGATACGGCGAGGCGGAGATCTCTTACCGCATCGGTCGACCGGACTCCGCTGGCCGGGCTCGGGTCGAGTTTCTGATCGAGGAAAACTCGGGCAGTTTTCTCCATCGAGTCTGGTTTTCCGGGAATCACAGTATCTCCGACGACGAACTCAAGGAGACGATGTCGCAGAAGGAACCCGGCATCCGCAACTTGCTGCGCCCCCGCGGGCAGACCGACGCCGATTCGATCACCCGTGATGTTCAGGCAATTGAAAAATTGTATCGGGACCGCGGTTTTCTCCGCGCCAAAGTGGTCTCAGTGAGGAAGGTGGCGGTCGACTCCCAAAGCAAAGACCTCATCTTCGGTATCGATGAAGGAACGCGACATCGCGTGGCCTCGCTGGAGTTATCCGGAGTCAACGCCCTCTCCGTGGAAAAGGATCTTCTGCCCCATCTCAAGACCGCCTCAGGGAAACCTTTCTCCGAGGGGGACCTTCAGGATGACATCGAGCGCATCCTCAATGTCTACCGCTCGAAAGGGTATCTCGACGTCCGGGTCACGCCCATCATCGAGCACCCCGAAAGCACCGTGCGGTAGGCCGTCCTGAAGCTCATCACGGGCCGATCCTGATGAGATGGTCCTCCGTGCGGTGCAGGAAACCGTCTCCGAGCACGGCAAAACTGGAGAGACCGTATTCTCCGATCGAGTTCTCCGCGACCCGGGTATAGGTCTTGCCCGGTCGGATCACCGTGGTGATTCCCTCTCCGTTGATGAAGTAGAGATGCCCGCCGGCATAGACGGGAGAAGCGGAATACCCGCCTTCGGGATTCATCCGCTCGACGTAGTGAACCTCTCCTGTCCGGGCATCCAGGCAGGTGAGGACACCCTTGTCGTCGTTCATGTAGAACTCGTCGCCGACGACGATAAATGAACTCTCCCTGGGGACCGTTTTGTCATAGGTCCACGCAATATGGGAACCGGTCACATCGCCTGTCCCGTCGGGTCGGATCGCGTAGGCGATGGCCCGCATGAATCCGGAGGAAGCGTAGATCATGCCGTGGGCGAACACGGGGCGCGGAGTCACCGAGAACCCTTCCCCATACCGGGCGCGCCAGATCTCTTCGCCCGTTTCTGGGTCATACGAGATCACCGCTCCGGAGCAGGGGCTGATGACCTGTCCTCGCCCCGCCGCCTCGATGAAAAGAGGGGTGCAGAAGGAGAAAGGGCGTCGCACGTCCACTTCGCGACGAGTCACCCAGGATACCGTTCCATCCAACTTGTTCAGTGCGATCAGCGATGGGTCCGTCTCACCGTCGGCGGAATAAATCAACCGGGGGCCTACGATGATGGGAGAACTGCCATTGCCGTGCACTGGAGAGTATCCGAGCGATTCCTGGGTCCAGATCACTTCGCCCGTAGTTGCATCCAGGCATGCCGTGCCCAGATGACCAAAGTGGGCGTAGAGCCTGCCGTCTTCATAGATCGGGGTGGGGGAGGCGTGACTGTTTTTCTGATGGGTATAGCTGGCGTCTCGGAGGAAGATCTCGGTATCCCATCGGATCGCTCCCTCTTCGAGATCGAGTGCCATGGCCCGAAGCGATATCCGGTCGTCGGTCTCCACCGCTGTGGTGATGTAGGCGGCATCCCCGACGGCGATGGGGGAGGACCAGGCCTTGCCCGGGATGGGAGTCTTCCATCGGATATTCTCCTCCGGCGACCAGGTGAGGGGAGGACTCGCTTCGGGGGCGTGTCCCTGACGGGAACCACGGAACTCGGGCCAGTTTGCCGCGTGAAGTAGCTGGAGTGAGCCCAGGAGAGAGACCAGGGCGAGGCAGGCCGCGTGGGGGGGGATTGCTCTGTGCATCGAATGAGATGCTATCGCGGGTCGACCGGAATTCAAGGTGCGACAACGCATCGTGGGGGGAACGAAAAAAGGCGGACCCTCGGGCCCGCCTTTCTCGAATCTGGTCGTTTGACCGGAGTGAGGGGCATCACATCATGCCGCCCATGCCTCCGTGGTCATGACCGTGGGCATCAGAGGTATCCGGCTCGGGGATGTCGGCGACGAGACACTCCGTGGTGAGGAGGAGACCCGCGATCGATGCCGCATTCTGCAGCGCGCTCCGGGTGACCTTGGTCGGATCGACCACGCCGCTGGCGACGAGATCCTCATAGGTGTCGGTGGCGACATTGTAGCCTTCGTTCCCCTTCCGGGCCTTGACGTTCTCCACGATGAGCGCACCCTCGCGGCCGGCGTTGGCGGCCAACTGACGGAGCGGGCTCTCGATGGCGCGGGCCACGATCTCGGCACCGGTCGCCTCGTCTCCTTCAAGACCGAGGTCTCCGACCTTGGCCTGGGCGCGGATCAGAGCGGTTCCGCCTCCGGGAACGATACCCTCTTCGACGGCGGCGCGGGTAGCGTGAAGGGCGTCTTCGACGCGAGCCTTCTTCTCCTTCATCTCCGTCTCGGTGGCCGCACCCACGTTGATGACGGCTACACCTCCAGCGAGCTTCGCAAGGCGCTCTTGGAGCTTCTCGCGATCGTAGTCGGAAGTGGTTTCTTCGATCTGCTTTCGGATCTGACCCACGCGGCCTTCGACTTCAGCTTTCTTGCCAGCACCGTCGACGATCGTCGTGTGGTCTTTGTCG
>CAZLUZ010000091.1:0-20275 GCA_964562825.1 uncultured Akkermansia sp. | reverse complement strand
CCTCTCGTCGAAACGCGCAACGCACAATTTAGTCTTTTCTTCCAGTCTCAACAAATTCAGCATTACCTTACAATAAGGAAATTCTGCCTGTTTAGACCGTCCTGTTTTCTCTAAAAGATCCACAATCTTCTGCACTTTCTGCGAAGCCCACTCTTTCGTTGGGAAGCCCATTATAGAAGTGATTTGGTGGGGGTCAAGAAAAAAGTATAGGAAAACTGAAATATTTTTCAGGGCTTATTGCGTCTGCCCATAAACAATCTTTCCGCTCCTCTACTCTACCACTCCGGTAGATAAGGCAGGGCCCGGGACTCGTCGGAAATACAGTTTCTTTCTCAATCAGGATTTGCATATATTTTGATTCTCTTAGCTTTTTGCCTAACCCCGTCGGGCCATATAAACAACCCAAGAGTCCCTCCAGGACCGGTTGCCGCGTTGGGCCCCCTCCGCAGATGCTCCACGACGCTTTGACCGGAAGTTGCCCTCTCCCGCACGCCGGGATCTCTCGTGTTTTCTGCGGGACGGAGATTTGGTGTCCCCCAGAGAATGGCAGAACCACGGCTAATTTTGTTCTGGCGTCTCGTCGTGCGATCCCTAGGATCGTCCCGATTGAGTCCCGGACGTTCCCCCGTTTCTATCACCGGTTCCCTAAACAGAAAGTAGAACCGGATAGAGATAAACGGACCCTCCGACCTGATACCAACTCACCGAATTGATGAAACACCTCACCAGAAGAGAATTGACCGCTACCGCAGGCGTCGCCCTATGGTCGCTGGTTTCCCCGCCGTTTTGCCCCGCCAACGAAGAGCGTTTTCCCCTGCGGGGGCGGATCCGGAAATCGCTTAAGTGGGGCATGATAAAGACGGACGGCGAAATCGAGTCGAAATTCGAGCTAGCAAAGACAGCCGGCTTCGACGGTCTCGAGATCAACGCTCCCGGGTTCGACATCGAGGCGGGAAAACGCGCCATCGAAGCGACGGGCCTGCCGGTCGACGGTTCGGTTTGCGCCCGGCACTGGGCGATTCGACACAGCGACCCCGATTCGTCGATCCGGGAGCAAGCCCTGCAGGACTTGAAAAACGCGTTGCAGGAGACGCGCGAACTGGGAGGCGATACCGTCCTTCTCGTTCCCGGCCACGGCAAAGACGGCACCGCTGAGGAGGTATGGAAACGAAGCACGGAGAATATTGCCAAGGCTGTGCCTTTGGCCGAGGAATTGGGCGTGACCATCGCCATCGAGAACGTGTGGAACCACTTCTGCTACGACCACGATGGCGGACCGGAACAGACCGCCGACGCCTACGCCAAGTTCTGCGATGCATTCGACTCTCCCCAGGTGGCGATGCAGTTCGACCTGGGGAACCACTGGAAGTACGGACCTACCGGGGACTGGATTCGCACCCTGGGAAAGCGAGTGAAGAAACTAGACATCAAGGGTTTCAGCCGCGCGTCGGGGAAATTCACCCGGATTGGCGAAGGCGATATCGACTGGGAAGATATCAGGAAGGCCCTCACCGAAATCGACTACCGCGGATGGTGTGCCGCCGAGGTCGGAGGGGGCGACGTGGATCGCCTGAGGGAGATAGGGGGCAATATGGACCGCGTGCTGGTCCTCTGACGGGGGGAGAACCGGCCGCGCGTTCAGTCGAATTGAATCGGGCGCGGCCGGGAGAGCACGACCCGGTCGGGAGAATCGTCACCCCACATTTGGACGGTCAGATTGGGTCGAGCGATGGGCAGACCGTTCTTACCGATTTCGGGTTCCTCGTTTCCCGGAATCGGCGCCGCGACCATAGCCCGAATGGCGGGTTTCACTGCCCGATAGGGATCGATCCCGATAATGGTGGGGGCCACTGGAAGGACAGTCTCGGCCGAAGCGATCAGGTTTTGCGGCGTGGCCTGAATAGGTGCCCGGCCCAGCTTGGTGAGATTCCTCAATGTCCGGAGTGTTCCTCCTCTTGCGTGCAGGTGGCATATCGCGGTCAGGTTGGTGCCGGGGCGCAAATACTCCACGTATGTACTACGCACCTGCGAACTGATGCCGTCCTCGCCCTCAACCGTCTGGTAGCAGTCGTCACAGGCCAATTCGCCTGATTCCAGACAGATCTCCGCCTCCTCGGCATCGGCGGGTGGACGAAAAGGCTGTGGATCGGTAACTCTGGCGGCGGCATTCATGACCCTCGTCCAGACGGGCAGCACGGTGTCGGAACTGAAGGCGAGATCGAAAATCTTCTGACGCTGGTCGAAGCCGATCCAGGCGACGCAGGTAACCTCGGAGGTGAACCCGGCGAACCAGTTGTCGGTGTAGTTGTATTCCGTGCCTGTCTTTCCCGCCACCGGATAATCGCCCAGTCCATATTTTTCGCGCGCCTTGCGCGCCGTGCCGTATTCAAAGCTATCCATGAGGATGCTGCTAACCTGGTAGGCGGTATATCTGTCGATAGCCTGTTCATCAGCCCGGGCGAACGAGGGGGAATAGATGACATTGCCCTGGGCGTCGCGGATGCTGGAGATGACGTGGGTTTTCTCCGGCCGCATTCCCTGGTTGGGGAAAATGGTATAGGCGAGAGCCATCTCGCTGAGGGACGCCGGGTTTCTTCCCAACAGGGTGGCGTTGAACTTCTTGAGGTCTCCCTCGAAGCTGAAACCCGCTCGCTCCGCGATTTCGACGACATGTTCCAGGCCTGCTCTCATTCCCATCCGAACCGTCGCGGCATTCTTGCCGCGGGCCAGCGCCTGCCGCGCGGTGAGAGAATTGTCGTAGAAATTGGCCGGGTCTTCGGTTCCCCATTCTCCGAGGATTCCCGAAGTCCCCCCGATCATGACCCTCTTGTTGTTCATCGGGGAATCACTGAGCAGGGTGGCGGGGGTGAGGCCTTTCTCGAAGGCCGCGGCAAAAACGAATGGGGTGAAGGCGGTCCCCGTGCGGTATCGCCCGAGGATGGTGCGGTCGAACATGCTATCCTGGAAATCCCGCCCCCCCACCTGAGCGAGGATAGCACCGGTCCGGTTGTCGATGAGGAGGAGGGCGCCCTGGAGATAACTCGGGGGCGGCAGATCGGAATCCTCCTCGCTGGTGGACCGGTGTTCCGCACGGATCTGATCGTACTCCGCCATGGTCTGCGCGTTGTAGTCCGGATGCTCCTCGATCATGGCGAGGCGCTCCTTCATCGAACTCATCGCGATGCGCTGAAGTTCACCATCGATGGTTGTCTCGATGACATAACCTCCCGAGGTGACCTCTTCGGCACCGATCAACTCGATCACCTGTTGCCGGACCTTCTCGTAGACGTAACCCGATTGACCGGTCAGACTCTTCTTGTCGACGGTGTAGACCTTTGAACGCTGGGCGCGCTCCATGGTCTCGCGGTCGATATACCCGTCCCGTTTCATCAGGGCGAGCACGTTGTTGCGGGTGGCCATGCAAGAGTCGGGAAAGCGACGGGGGGAGCGGTAGTAGGGGTTCCTGATGATCCCCGCCAGGGTGGCCGCCTCGACGACGTTGAGGTCTTTGGCCTCCTTGCCGAAAAAGCCCTCGGACGCCGCAGCTATGCCATAATAACCGTCGCCGAAATAGATCCGGTTCACGTAAAGCTCCAGGACCCGCTGTTTGTCCCCCAGTTCCTTCTCGATTCTGCGGGCGAGAAACGCCTCGGTGACCTTTCGGCTGACCGTACGATCGCGCAGCTCAAAGGTATTCCGGGCCAGCTGCTGGGTGATCGTCGACGCACCCTGGTTCAGTTCCTTGATCTTGAAGTTGAGATAAATCGCGCGGATGACGCCTTTGTAGTCGACGCCATCGTGGGTGTAGAAGCTGCCGTCCTCGGCCGCGATGAGCGCGTTGATGAAGTGATCCGAGACCTCGTCGATGTGGATGGGGCGGCGGTTCTGAACAAAAATCCGCCCCAGTTCCTGGCCATTTCGGTCCACGATGCGGCTGGCCACCTCCAGTTTCTCCAAATCGCGGAGATCGAAGGTCTGGGCGAGATCGTAGCGGGGCTTGCAATAGAGGTAAGCCCCGATGACCCCAATCACCGACACGGTGAGAAAGAGGACGGTCATGAAGCCGAAAAATTTGAACCACCCGATAAAAAGTCGGCGGCGCCGTGCCCGCTTCTCGATTTCCTCGCTGAGCGATGACAGTCCGATGGATTTCTCGCGCGACTGATCGATCGGAGATTGCACGTGGAAAGGACGAGGCGAAGCCCCCGAATCCTTTTCTTCAAAGATGTCGTCTAGGTCGGCCACAGTTTCGAGTCGGGTTCCACGGTTGGACGATTGGATTTCCTCCGCGTCAGCACCTAGGGTCACCCCGTGAAACCGAACACGGAAGCCCCAGGAGATTCCGGCTGGGAAGATACGCCGCTTTCTCGATCCGTCTTTCAATCTTTGGCAAAAAAAGAGCCGGCGCAAATGCGGTTTGACCGGTTCATGGAAGCCGCCCTCTACCACCCGGATTATGGTTTTTATTCTCGATCGCCTTTCCGTAAGATTGGTCGCAAGGGCGACTTTTTCACCAGCGTGTCGGTGGGAGCGCTCTACGGAGAGCTGCTGGGAATGGCCCTCGAGGATCGGTGGGCCGGCCGCTACGGTTCTGGCGAAGCACCGCCGCTGGTCATCGTGGAGCAGGGCGCGCACGATGGACAACTTGCCCTCGATGTCCTCGAAGGATTCCGGAGGCGGCAAAGCCCGTTTTGGCGCCAACTCGAATACCGGATCCTCGAGCCCGACCGCCGCCGCCGCGAAATGCTTCAGGTCGCGCTGAAGCGAGGAGCCGGCTCCCTCCAGGCGAGAGTGCGGATCTGCGCCTCAGTGGAATCGGCCACAACCGAAAATGGGATATTTATCTGCAACGAACTGCTCGACGCTTTTCCGGTGCGGCGATTTACCTGGTCGAGTCGCGGGTGGCTGGAATGTTACGTGATCGCCGATACCGAGACCGGCCACCTGGAGCAAAAACTCATGCCTGCCGGGGAAACCGATACCGATGCGGGCTTTTCCCGTTTTCGGAAACTGATCCGGCCATTCGAGCCTTTTGACGAGGGTTACACCACCGAATTCTGTCCCGGGCTGGAGGGATGGACCCGTGAGATCGCCGGCCTCTTTTCCCGGGAAGGCGACTGGTGGATCATCGACTACGGCCTCGATGCCAGAGCCTATTTCGACCGGGCGAGAAAGCGGGGAACCCTGCGCTGCTTCCACCGACACCGAGCCCACGAGAATCCCCTCTGGCTCCCTGGAGAGTGCGACATCACCGCCCAGGTAAACCACACCGATCTTTCCGGCTGTGCCGAAGCCGCCGGACTTTCGCTTGTCTCGATCACCGACCAGGCCGCCTTTCTCGTCGATGCCGGCCGGGAATGGCTTTTGACCATGGAGGGACGAGACGAGAACGACGCGCCCTCACGAAGCCTCCTGAGGCAATTCCAGATGCTGACTCATCCCTCGCTGATGGGACAGGTCTTCCAGGTGGCGAAGTTCGAGAAACGGCAGGTGAAGATGGCGTAGCAAAGAGCCTTTCTCAGGATGAACGCTGCCGATCGAGGATGTGAACAAACTCCTTGGAACACTCCCGGATGCGCCGGAATTCCCTCTCCGATTGCGGGGACAACGTGGGCTCCATGAGAATCAGCTCGGAAAATCCCGTGACCGAACCGATCATGTTGCGAAAGTCGTGACGCAGATCCTTGTCCGTAAGGTCGCCGTCGTTCAATCCATCCAGCCGGCTGGCGATGTCCCTCCCCGAACTGCGGATGTATCCGAAAAGCTCATCGCCTTCCTCCCCGAATTCACCGATCCGGTCGCTGAGACCACGGGCGAGAGACTGGACCTCTTCGGAAAGCTCGATGAGCCGGCCGAGATGGGAGGGGGACGCGGACTCCCGGTCCTCGGCGGCCTCGGTCAGAATGCTGCGAATCGTTGTCGTCATGATTTGCTGCTCAAGCTGCTTGGGCATCACGCAGTGAAACCCATAGCTCTGGGCCTTCTGCAACGTCTCGGCGGAGCCGGCGTTAGACACACCGACGAAAGGAAGGTTCGCCAGGTTGCGGAGCGACCGAACCGCATGGATAGCGGACCAGAAGGGTTCGGAACTTTCATCCAGGTCGACGACGATCAAATCAGGGGTGTGCTGCCGGCAAAAGTCGAGCATGGCTCCCACACCCTCGACCAAGGCGGTATAGAAGCCCGCTTGGCTGAGCATCTTTTGAAAGAGTTTTCCACAAAAAGGTTCTTCGACGGCAATGAGCACTTTTTTCATAAAAGAGTGGTGGGATGGGGAAAATCTGTTGCCTGGAGCTTATATTTTTTATAAAATAAGGGAACATTAACCGATCTCCAAGTAAGAATTTTATAAACTTAAGGCTTTTTCCTGCCTTTGCTCCAATTCGCCAGCCTTTTTCTTGTTTTCATGAAAAATCGAATACTCGCCGTTGACGACAATGTGAATTTGACCACCCTTCTGGCAAAGTCGCTGGGGCGACTGGGGTATGAGGTTCACGTGGAGAACGACTCGCTATTCGCACTGGACACGGTGCGGCGGGTTCGACCCGAGGTGATTCTGTTGGACGTCATGATGCCCGGTCGCGACGGCGGCCAAGTGCTGAGGGATTTGAGAGCGGATGCCGATCTTCGCTTCATTCCGGTCATCCTGCTGACCGGAATCGCCCGCGAGGCGCAGTCGCTCGCTGGCATCGGGGGAATCGAGAGCGTCGTTCTGCCGAAGCCCGTTCCCCTGAGAGAACTCACCGCTGAGATCAACCGCCATGTTCCGATCCGGCCGATGCCACCGATCGGCCGGTTCAGGGACGTCACGCGACCGCTGCTCCCCCACCCCGGAAAGGTTCTCCCCCATCCTCCCACCAGAGGCATCGGCAATCCCTGGGGTTTCCCGGAGGAAGATTCTAACGTCGAACTACCGCGATAAGGAATCAGCGAGGGGACGGAAAACCGGGCCAACCGTTCTTTGCGCCCAAGAGCTGGCAACCGGGATTGAGAATCGGAAAGAAATTAAGTCTTCTTGATAATAAAAAAACCGAAAAAGTTGATGCGCGATTTCATTTCCCGTTCATACTAGAGGCACCTGTCGAGGCCGCCGAGCCTTGATCAAATTGCAATAGCTTGAGCGGTTGCACATGAACCACTCCGTAGTCCTTCGATAAAGATCCGTGCCGGCGGCCCGACAGGTTTCTCTTTCTCCGCCGAGCCTCGTTCAGGGGTGCCTTTCCCGGGCCGCAGCGCGTCCGTTGTAGACGATGCCACCCCTCTCCGCATAGTCCCGGAGAACACGTGCGGCTCGATCGCGCAGCACATCGCGGTAGACCTGTATTCCCCTGGTTCGGAACGATTCTTCCCAGGTTTCCGCCTTGATTCCCTCGTCAAAACCGGCCGAACGTGCGTCCTCGTCACGGGCGCCGCAGACCAGGCTGGTGACACCCGACCAGGGGATCGCGCCCATGCACATGGCGCAGGGTTCGGTGCTGGAGACCAGTTGGAAGGCCGGGGGTATTTTCTCACCGAGATCGTGGCAGCCCACCATCCTCTGGGAGATCGCCAGGGCGACCATCTCGGCGTGAGCCATCGAACAGCGGGATGCGACGACGAGGTTGACTCCCGGAGCGAGCAAGGCTCCCGTCGCCTCATTGAAGACAGCAGCCCCGAAGGGGCCTCCGGTTTTGCGGGCAACGTTCAACTCAGAGAGCGCCACGACAAAACGCATGCGGTCCTCCAGGGAGGCGAAGACCTCACCCGCCGTTGGGACCGCATCCGCGATCCAGGAGGGGAGTTCCACCTGGATCGGGGGAAAAGCGGAGGCACTCATGAAGCGGACAGTGTCAGTCGATCCGGGGGGGACGCCCGGTCACAGTCTCCGCCACGTCCGGCCATCTTTCCAGAGCAGGTCATCGGCCTCGGTCGGGCCCCAGGATCCGGAGGGGTACTCCGCCATCCTCGGCGGCTGATCCGACTTGTGCCAGGCATCCTCGATGCGGTCGATAAAGCGCCAGGCGTGCTCGACCTCGTCTTTCCGGGCGAAGAGCGTGGCGTCTCCGGCGATGGCGTCGAGGAGGAGTCTCTCGTAGGCTTCGGGACTGCTCTTTCCGAAGGCACTCTGGTACTGGAAGTCCATTTTCACGGGCTGGAGTCGGGCCGCGGGGCCGGGACGCTTCGAGCGAATGCCGAGGGAAATCCCTTCATTCGGCTGGATTCTGATGACGAGCACGTTGCCCAGGCTTCCCTCTTGCTGAATCTGGTTGAAGAGCACTTCGGGGGCCGATTTGAAATGAATGGAGATCTCCGTCGCCTTCTTGGGAAGCCGTTTGCCCATGCGCACGTAGAAGGGCACCCCGGCCCATCGCCAGTTGTCGATACGGATGCGCAGGGCGACGTAGGCCTCCGTCATGGAACCGGGATCGACCCGGTCTTCCCTTCGGTATCCCACGACTTCCTCACCCCCGACATTTCCCGCGGTGTATTGGGCGCGGACGACGTTTTCCGCCACGTCTTCGACGGTTTCATACTGGCGCAGTGATTTCAACACCTTCACCTTTTCGTCTCGAATGCCATCTGCGCTGAGGTCCGAAGGTGGCTCCATGGCGATGAGGCTGACCAGTTGGAGGAGGTGGTTCTGAACCATGTCGCGGAGGGCACCCGATTTGTCGTAATAGCCACCTCTGCCGCCCTCCATGCCGTAGTGCTCCGAGCAGGTCACCTGGATATGGTCGATGAAGCGATTGTTCCAGAGCAGCTCGAAGATGGCATTGGCGAAGCGAAGCACCATGATGTTCTGCGCCGTCTCCTTGCCCAGATAGTGATCGATCCGATAGGTATCGTCTTCCCGAAAAGTCTCGTTGACCACGTGGTTGAGATGCGTGGCGGTGCGGAGATCGGTTCCGAAAGGCTTCTCCACGATGACCCGACACCATCCGTTGCGCGACTGGTTGAGGCCGGATGATTTGAGCTGGAGGAGGATGTCATCGAAGAACTCCGGTGCCGAGGCCATGTAGTATAGGCGATTTGCGCTCCCCCCGGCGCGCTCGATCTCCTCGAGCCGTTCTCGCAACGAGTGGTAGCCCCCCTGGTCGTTGAAGTTGCTTTGATGGTAGGAGATATTCTGGGAGAACTGGCCCCAGAGCTGATCATCGTGACCCTGACGCGAAACCTTGCGATTCGAGTCCTCCAGTCCGGCGCGAAATTCTTCGTCTGATTTTTCCCGCCTCGCGAAACCGATCGTTTTGATCCCTGGCGGCAGGTCGGCATTGGCCGCCAGGTTGTAAAGGGCCGGAACCAGCTTCCGGTGAGTGAGGTCTCCCGTCGCCCCGAAGATGACGATATTGCAGGGCTCGGGACTTCGCCGAAAGGTCAGATCCTCTTCGCGAAAGGGATTGCTTTCCATGGCCGACGGGTCGGCCATACCCGGAAAGATTTCAACCGAACTTATCGGTCCGCCGCCTTACGGTTCAGTCTCTCCGCTTGGGCGATCAGTTCAGCGACATTGACATTACCGGTCTCCAGGATGGCGTTGGAGACGGATCTCCACTCGGGATTGGGCACCAGAACCGGCCGGTCGCAATCTCCGTGGGGACAGGGCATTTCTTTGCCGAATTGGTGAGTGCGTGCCGAAAGTTTGCGGTTGCAGTGGGGGCAGAGAAACTGGACCGACTCGGCACCTGCCGTGTGGACCCCGATTTCCTCGGGTCTCGGAACAAGGAGAACCCCGAAACACTCGGGGCAGCGAATTTCCTGACTGTAGAGCTCAGAGCCTGCCGACAGACGGCAGGTGCAGTGGGGACATTCAAACTTCAAGCTCATGGAGATGAAACCACCCCGGTTGACGAATGGTTGCGGATTAACTCGACCCGAAGGCGAAAAGCGCAAGCGAAAGGTTGCCTCGCTCCATTCCGAGTCGGCTCGGAAAGGAGGCTATCGGGTGGAACCCCTTGACCGGGAGCGCCGGCGTGATCAGGCCTCTACGGGATCCACGTTGACCCGGCGTCCCCCGCGATCGAAGCGGACGTTGCCGTCCACCAGCGAATAGATCGTGTAATCCCGGCCCAGCCCCACGTTCTTACCAGGCTGCCACCGGGTGCCGCACTGCCGGACGATGATGTTTCCGGCGACGACTTTTTCGCCGCCAAACTTTTTCACGCCCCGCCTCTGGCTGTTGCTGTCGCGCCCGTTTTTGACGCTTCCCTGTCCCTTTTTGTGTGCCATGTCGAATCCTCCGAAAATGATGCCCTAGACGGCCGTAATTTCGAGCCTGGTGACGTGCCGACGGTGCCCCTTGGTCTTGTGGTAGCCCTTCCGACGCTTGAACTTGAAGGCAATCACCTTCTTGGCGCGGTATTGGTCAACCACCTTGGCCTCAACTTTTGCGCCATCGACGAAGGGGGTGCCGAAGTCGATTTTCTCCCCGGTTCCCACGGCGAGAACCTCATCGAAAGAAATCGTATCTCCCACTTCGGCATCGAGCTTCTCCACGTCGATCTGGTCTCCCTTTTCGACGCGATACTGCTTTCCACCAGTCTTGATTACTGCATAGGCCATGGTTTTGTGCCCGCCCCGGGCGAGCGCGAAAGATGCTTTACCCGTCCGGGAAATTCAAGCGGTTTTTGTGTGGTCCTTTGGGAAACGGTCAAAAAAACCCGGCGGGAAAGATCGTTGGGGAGCAAACTCGGCCTTCGGGCACTCGAGCACCTCGGCGGAGATCCGCGAGAAAAGCGAGCGGAAGCCGGACGGAAACACCGGGTTGCGAAACCCTCAATTTCCGGTCTCAGAAGGACCAGGTGCCCGCGATCAGGGTGAAAGCCACACTCCAGGGAACGACCGAGGTCGAATGCGGCCTCCGGGATCAAAAAGGAATATCGTCTTCTTCCTCCCCGCCAAGTGATCCCATCGCGCCACTCGGAGCGTTTTCCACGTGTCGCGGAGGCGGGGCCGAATGATTCTGCTGCTGGTAAGGAGCCGGCTGATTCTGCGAGGCCGAATACGAATCGCCTCCCGATTCCCGGTCCCCGCTGGAGCCGTAGTTGTTGGCCGACGAGGTATAGCCCTGGCTCTGCGGAGATGACGCATAGCCTCCGCCACCACCCTCTTCCCGGCTGCCGAGAAACTGAATGTTTTCTCCGGTGACCTTCAACTTGGTGCGCTGTTGCCCCGTGGTCTTGTCGGTCCACGAGTCCAACTGCAGACGGCCCTCGATATAAATCGGGCGGCCCTTGCGGCAATATTCGTGGACAATCTCTGCCTGACGCCCCCATAAGGTCACTTCCACAAAAGTCGTCTCCTCGCCGCGCTGGCCATCCTCTCTCGCAAAAAAACGATTGATGGCCAAACCGATCTCCGTCACTGCGGTTCCCTTGGGAGTCCTGCGAAGTTCAGGGTCGCGAGTCAAATTCCCCATCAGCATCACTTTGTTGAGATTCGGCATAACTTAACTATATAGAGTTCACAGATAGATTCGCCAATGGTTTTCCACCGGAAAATGTGTTCCTTTGGTGGCGGAAACCCCATCGCCGGGAAATGTTCGCATGAACATAATTGCGCGTCAATCGGAATCGGACAAATATCCCCAGAGGACAGTCCGCGTGGCGATGCATTTTCCGGAACTGCTTTCCACGGGTCCACCGCGGGCCCCGGCTTGCTTCGAAGATCGATTCGTGGTCGATGGGCCGACTTGTCGTTCCCGCGCTGAAAACGACGTGTCCAAATGATGGAATTGACCCGGAAGAACGGCGGCGTCCGCAACGGACAGCGATGATGGATGCCTGGCTCTACTGCCTCGTGCTGCTTGTCGCCGGCGTGGCAGCCGGATATGCCTCGGTGCCCCTCGAACGCGCCCTCTTCTCCTCCGGAAAAGACCCATCGCTTGCCGGGAGAAAGCGTGGGCTCGCCGACCTGGCCCTGCGGGCAGGAATCCTCGGCTTGGCTGTCGGGATCGGTTGGCTGCTCCAGGGCTTGGCGGACCGGCAGGCCCCGGACTGGTCGCTGCTCTACGGCCCATCCCCCGTCCTTTCCGCGGGAATCGGGCTCGCCTTGGGGCTGGCCCTGGCCTCGATTCTGATCCTTTATCGGATCGCCTTCGCCGGACTCAGCACTGAAGCGCAGCGAGATGCGGCTCGCCGCTTCGCGGGAATCCCCCTCTGCGTCCGATTGACGGCCGGCATCTTCGCCGGAGGGGTCTGGGAGGAACTGATCTTCCGTTGGTTTTTGCTCTCCGCCGTGACCCTCCTGCTTGGCTGGCTGACGGGCAACCCCGCCGCAGAGGCGGACAGCACGGCGTTCCGATTGGCCAACGCCGCGGTCGCCCTCGTCTTCGGTCTGGGCCATCTGCCCATGCAATCGGCCCAGGCTCCCCTCACCCGATTCTCGGCGGTCTCGGTCGTCGGTCTGATTTCTCTCGCCGGTTACCTCTTCGGAGAGTGCTTCTGGCGATGGGGTATCGAATCGGCCATGCTCGCCCATGCCTCGGCGAATTCCGTTGTGATGCTCACAGAGCGAAGCGTCCTCCGAATCACCGCGCGCGGCGGGTCGGGCACGACCGCGTGCCCCTGGCGTGATCCGACGGCATTTTGGCGGTGAGGAAAGGGAAACCTGTGCCAGAATAGCCGCCATGAAAACGATCGTCTCGCTGTGGCTTCTCGTCCTCCTGACCGCGCCGGCCCGCTCCGCCGATTTTGTGGTGGTCTCGGCCGGGGGGAAACTGACCGTCTTCGAGGTCGAGGGCAAGGCCTTGGCCGACCGCCAGACCATCGACCTGGAGGGATCGTCCGGTCCCATGGGCCTCTCTCCCGACGGGACGAAGCTCTACGTCAACACCACCCTGTCGGCGGGAGATCAGCGAAAGCCCGTCCCCGCCTTCGCCACCTTTGCCATATCGCCGGAGGGCGACCTGGAGCGCCTCCACGTGGCCGCCACTCCCTGGAATAGCGGCTACCTCCGGCCGGACGCGACGGGAAGTTTTTTTGCGGGAAACCACTATGGCAAGGGCAAGGTGGGCATCTGGAGGCTGGACCCCGAGGGGGTCTATCGCGGGGAGATGATACGCGATTTTGATCTGGAGCGATGCGCCCATGCTGCGGTGTTCTCCCCGGACAACCGCTTCCTCTTCGTGCCCGCCACCGGGCCGAACAAAATCTTTCAACTGGTGTTCGACGAGGGCTCCGGTGAGATCCATCCGAACCAGCCCTCCTCGGCTCCCGGGCCCGAGGGCGAGGGGCTGGCCCGCCAGCCGCGGCATCTCATCTTCCACCCCGGAAAACCGATTGCCTACACCACGAACGAGCGGGAATTGCCCGGCGCGGGCGTGTGGAGATACGATCCCGAAACCGGCCTGCTCGAATCCATCCAATCCGTGGTCAGCGTTCCCCGGGGAGACGAAGGCATGACCACGGCCGATCTCCACCTGACCCCGGACCTGCGCTTTCTCTACGTATCGAATCGGGATATCGCCAATCGCGGCAAACCGGAGGGCCGGGACAGCATCGCGCTTTTCGCTGTGAACGGGGAGACCGGGTTGCTCGAGTTCGTCGACCGATTCCCCTGCGAAAGGATTCCGCGGTCATTCGCCATGGATCCCGCAGGCCGTTTCCTTTTTGTCGGTGGCCAGGGAGACGATCGTCTCGGGATGTATGCCATCGATCCCAAGAGCGGGAGGCTCGACAAGACGGGGGTCTACGATCTGCCCGGCACACCGGCCTGGGTCAGCGTCTTCGTTCGAAATTGAAGGCAAAACCCGGCTTGGAATTCCTCGAAACTACGCCATAGGTGCAGCCGTGAGCCTGATCGTGCAAAAGTATGGCGGCACCTCTGTGGGCACCGCCGAAAGGATCCGCAACGTGTCGAAGCGGATCCTGGAGACCCAGGAAGCGGGCCACCAGGTCGTGGCGGTGGTTTCGGCCATGTCCGGGGTGACCAATCGCCTCATCGAAATGGCGAACGAGGTCACGGGAAAAAGCCAGGAGCCGACCCAACGGGAGTTGGATGTTCTCCTCGCCACAGGCGAACAGACCACCATCGCCCTGACCGCCATGTCCATCAACTCCCTGGGGGGTCGCGCCGTGTCGCTGACCGGGGCCCAGGCCGGGATCGAGACCGACGGGGTTCACACCAAAGCACGGATCTCGAACATCTCTCCCGAAGGAGTTCACCGCCTGCTCGAGGAGGGCAACATCGTGATCCTGGCCGGATTCCAGGGTCGGACCCCGGACGGCAAGATCACCACCCTGGGCCGGGGGGGCTCGGACCTCACCGCGATCGCCATGGCCGCGGCGATCGACGCCGATCTCTGCCAGATCTATACCGACGTCGACGGCGTTTTCACCTGCGATCCGCGCGTGGTCAGGGAAGCCAGGAAACTCGACGAAATCAGCTACGATGAGATGCTGGAGATGGCGAGTTCCGGGACGAAGGTGATGCAGTCACGGTCCGTGGAATTCGCCAAAAAATTCGGCGTCGTCTTCGAGGTGAGAAGCAGTTTGAACCGAAACCCCGGAACCCTAGTGCGAGAAGAAACCATGAGTATGGAATCCGTTGTCATTCGCGGTGTCAGCCTGGAGCGCGAGCAGGCCAAGGTCACCATATCCGGAGTGAAAGATCATCCCGGGACCGCCGCCAGGATCTTCCGCGCCCTGGCCGATGCGGACATCCTGGTCGACATGATCGTCCAGAACGTCTCGAAGACTGGCTTTACCGACATCTCCTTTACCGTCCACCGCAACGATGTGGTCCGGGCCGAGACCGCGTTGAGCCCCATCCTGGAGGCGATCGGCGAAGACGTCTCCCTGGAGGCCCAGACCGGGATCGCCAAACTGAGCGTGGTCGGGATCGGAATGCGATCCCATTCCGGGGTCGCCGCGGAAATGTTCGATGCTCTGAGCCAGGCCGGCATCAACATCGAGATGATATCGACCTCCGAAATCAAGATCTCGGTGACGGTCGCCGAGAGCCAGATTGAAACGGCGGCTCACGTCGTCCACCAGGCGTTTCAGCTCGGGGAATGAACCGACCGAGCGGGCCGAAAATCCACTCCGGCCCCCGCCACCCCGGCGACCGGACCGGCGGTGTCCTCGAGTCATCCACCCTATTTTCGCCGCGGAACCGGAGCGTGACGCAACCCCGTTCCGGGGTGTGGGGATGCGCCTCAAATCACCCGTCGCGTTCGTGACGGCACATCGACGCATGGAAGACTTCAACAAATCCCTGATTCCCCCGATCCGCTACCCGGTCCGCCGCCCCTGGACCTCGCTGTGTACGGTGCTGGTCGTTCAGACGCAGAATGCTTTCAACGATAATTTTCTGAAGTTCGTGCTTATCTGGGTGGCCGGGGTCGTAGCCCAGGGCAACTGGCTTGGTGACAATGCCCAGCGGATTCTCGCCACCTTCATCCCCCTCGCTTTCATTCTTTTTTCCCCCCTCGCGGGTTACCTCTCGGATCGTTACTCGAAGCGCGAGGTGCTTTTCTGGTGCCTCGTCGTGCAACTTTTCATCCTGGCGCTGACCATCCTCGCCGTCTCGGTGGAAAGCCTCTCCCTCTCGATCCTTTGTCTCTTTCTTCTGTCCATCCAGTCGACCTTTTTCAGCCCGTCCAAACAGGGCATCCTCAAGGAACTGGTCGGTTCCCGGAGGCTGACGGTCGCCAATGGCATGCTCCAGATGCTGACGATGCTGGCCATTCTGGCGGGCGGAACACTCGGGGGCGCGTGGTTCGGGGAAAGGCAGGGGGCGCTGGGCGATCCCTGGAGCGCGTCATTCGTGCCCATCCTGGCCATCTCCCTGGCGGCCCTGGTGCCTCTGATCATCCGCTTCCTCGTCGACCCAACTCCGGCGCACATCGACACCCGCTTTGAGCCCGCGATTCTGGTGAAGCACTTCCATTACCTCGGAGATCTCTTCTCCAGCGTGCCGCTGAAGAAAACATCCATCGGCGTGGCCTACTACTGGCTTGCCGCCTCCTTCTTCGGTGTGGTGATCTTCGATTTCGCCAAGGAAATGCACCCCGATATCGCCGACGGCAAAGCCTCGACGGAGTCTTCGATCATGTTTTTCATCGTGGGACTCGGAATCATGGCGGGCAGCATCCTGGTCTCCATCATCAGCCGCAATGGAATCAACCTGCGCCTCATTCCGGTCGGAGGGGGCGGTATGACCCTGTGTCTGGTCGGAACCGGCCTGTTGCCACCCGGTAGCGCCGGGTTTTCCGTCAGCATTCTGCTGCTCGGATTTTTTGGCGCCGGGTTCTATCTCGTGCCCCTGAGCTCCTACCTCCAGGACGTGGCCCCGAACGAAAAACGGGGCAGGATCATGGCGGCCTCGGCGGTTCTGGTCTCGATCTGCGGGGTGGTCGCGATCGTGATCTCGCAAGTGTTGACCCTGCTCCGTCTGTCCCCGGGTCACCAGATGCTCCTCTTTGTCATCCCCACACTCCTGATGACATGGTATGTTTGCTCTTTGATCAAATACCGCGAGTCTGAGGAAATCGACTTCCTCCGTCCGAGATGAGTTATTCGCTTCGCCTTTTTTTCCGTTGCCTCTTTCTGCCCTGGATTCGCCTGATCTACCGGGTGCGTCGCTCGGGCGAACATCACGTCCCGGCCTACGGTGGAGCCCTGCTCATTCCGAATCACGTCTCCTTTATCGACGCCTTCGTCATCTACGTGGCGAGTCCCCGCCCCCTCCGGTTCATCATCGCGGATCACTTCGTGGAGGTGAAGACGATCGGTTGGTTTCTCCGGATCTTCGAGGTGATCCCGATCGACCGGACGAATCCGCGCGACGCCATCACCAAGTCCGTGGATGCGCTGAGCCAGGGTCACGTGGTCTGTCTCTTCGCCGAGGGTGGTTTGACCCGGTCGGGCCTGGTGAACGATCTGAAGAAAGGTTTCCAGGTGATCGCCAAGCGGGCCCAGTGTCCGGTGATCCCCTGCTACATGGACGGACTCTTTTACTCCATCTTTTCCTTCGAGCGAGGGACCTACATCAAGAAGTGGCCGAGAAAGGTGCCCTGCCCCGTGCAGGTGGTCTTCGGCCGGCCGATCGTGCCCGAGGAGGCCACCATCCCCCGGGTGTTCGAGGGCATCCTGGACGCCTCGGTAGAGGCCTTCGGTATGCGGCGCTGTTTCGATCAAAATCTGGAAGCCGCCGTGATTCGCGGGTTGAAAAAGAAAAAGGGCAAGAACCTGACCTACGAATATGCCAAGGAACCACGGCGATGGAAGCGGGCGGAGTTTCTCGGTCTGGCCACTGCGATTGCCCGGCGTTGGATGCACTCCCCGCCGGACGACCGCGACCGGATCGGCATCCTGCTGCCGCCCGGGCCCACGCCGGGGGTCATCACCCTGGGGCTTTTTCTGGCGGGCAAGGTGCCGGTGAATCTGCCTTTCGATCTCTCGCCCTACGAGGTGGAAAAGGTGGCGGAAACGATGGATGGGCTGGGCATTCGCACCGTGATCACCTCAAAGGCGTTCATGCCCCATCTCGTCGACTTCTGGAGAGGCGAAGAGGGCCGATTCATCGACATCCGCACCGAGCTGATGGCGCCCGGAGGCATCACGCTGAACCTCGAGAGGATGTTTGCCTTTCTCGAACCCACCTGGATGACCCTGTGGAGACTCGAACTCCGTCAGCGCGACCGGAACCGGGAGGCGATCGGACTGTTTTCCGACGCCCGGGAAGCCCCTGCCTTTCTCACGTCGAGCGAAGTGCATCGCAACGCCGTCCAGTTGATGTCGGGTAGCTTCATCCGCGACGAGGACACCATCCTCAGCGAGATTCCCCTCAACCGGGCCGCCGGGCAGATGCTGCAGCTCTGGGTCCCAATCCTGAACCGAGGTCGATCGGTCAGCAGAGGATTTTCGGCGCGAAAGGAGGACGCCCTGCTGCGGGCTCTCGCCGAGGGGCAGAAAGTCAACGTGCTGGCCGGCGATCTTCCCTTCTACCAGGGAATTGAGAAGCCGCTCGAATTGTCCGGGCTCCGCGTCGGCATGGTGTTTGACCGGCGCGCCGACTCCATCGAGATCGAGATTCGAGAGGATTTTCTCCACCTGCCCCTGGCCCATTGCTGGGAGTTTGCCGGGCGAATCGTGACGGTGAGTCTGCCCCCCGAGGTCGGTGCTCCCCCCCATCACCTGCCCCAGATGTGCCGGGCCCGTGGCAGCGTAGGCCGGTTTTTGCCGGGAATCGGTGCCCGGGTCACCAAGGACGGCCTCCTGCTGCGATTCGAGCCCAGCCTCACCACGGGTAAGGTCCGGGACCTGGCCAACAGGCCGAATCCCGAGTCGACTTGGATACCGGCCGGCTACTCGCCCTACATCGATGACAAGGGATTTCTCTTTCTCGAAGACCCATCGTTGGCGAGATCGGAGCCAGGATCCGATCCCGAAACCGAATCGGCCGAATCGGTCAATTCTCCCAAAACGTAACCTCTCGCAAAATCAGGTCGCATTCCCTCCCCTTCGCGACAAATGTGGTCGGCGTCGCCGTCCAGAGCGAAGCGGCGCCCCGATCGAGAATCGGCAAACCACCACCCCCCCATGGAGCACAACATCCATCGGACCATGGAGTCCGCACGACAACTTCTCACCTCAATCATCCGCTCGGTGATTCCCGTCCGCAGGGCACTCCCGCAACCTGGTCTCGGCGAGGCCGACTTGAATGTAGGCGTGATCTGGGAAAGCTTTGCCTCGGGCGACGATGACCCGTCAGAAGCGCCGCTGGGCTTCGGGCACTTCCTCCAGGTTCAGCAGGCTTCTTCCCAAATCGAAGCGGCGCCGATGCCCGCTTGCAGCGCTCGAGACAACATGGTCCCCTTCCCCGCCCCGGCGCTTCAGGCCTTTTTCTCCCGGGCGGCGTAGATGCCCGACTCGGCAATGCGGCGCGCCTCCTCCACGAGGAGGGTGTCCCCGAGGTACTCGGGGAATTTCATCTCAGGAAGCCCGCTTTGCTGCGTGCCCAACACGTCGCCGGGCCCGCGCAGCCTGAGGTCCTCCTCAGCGATGCGAAAGCCGTCCCGGGTCTCCTCCAGGATGCGCAGGCGATCGATGGCGTCGCCCGCTTCCGGATCGCACATCAACACGCAGTAGCTCTTGTGCCGCCCTCGCCCGCTCCGGCCCCGCAGCTGATGGAGCTGGGCCAGGCCAAAACGCTCGGCGAAATAGATCAGCATGACCGTCGCGTTGGGCACATCGACTCCCACCTCGATTACGGTGGTGGAGAGCAGCACCTGGGTCCGCCCCGAGCGGAAATCTTCCATGACCGCCTCCTTCTCCTCTGCCGGCATTTTCCCGTGGAGCAGGTCGCAGCGAAAACCCGTCAGTCGTTTTTTCCACTTCTCGTAAGCGACCGTGACCGCATCCTCTGCTCCCTTTTCCGTCTCCTCGATCAGGGGGTAGACGATGTAGGCCTGCCGTCCCGCGGCAAGTTGCTCTGCCAGGAACGAAGCCGCCTTCTCCGTCTGGGGCAAAAAACGAATCCCAGTGATGACCTTGCCCCGATTCTGCGGCAGTTCATCGAGAACCGACACGTCGAGATCCCCGTAGAACGCAAGGGTCAGCGTCCGGGGGATGGGGGTGGCGGTAAGGACGAGCACATCCGGGTGGTCGCCGCGCTGCACCAGGGCCTGTCGCTGGCCCACCCCGAACTTGTGCTGCTCGTCGATGATGGCCAGACCGAGTCCGTTCTCGAAAGGTTCGTCGCGATGGATCAAAGCATGGGTGCCGATGAGCATCGATCCCACACCCCGATTCCCTTCCACTCGATCGAAGAGGGGCAGATCGCCACCCGCTTCCCGGGAACCCGTCTGCAGCCGGACCTCGATCCCCAGGGGCTCGAAACCGCTCTGGAAATTGCGAAAGTGCTGCTCCGCCAGGATCTGGGTCGGGGCCATGAGAGCGACATCAAAGCCCGCCTCGAGCACCAGGAGCGCCGCGGCGGCAGCGACCAGGGTTTTCCCCGCACCCACGTCACCCTGGAGCAAGCGCGTCATAGGCCTTTCCGAGGCCAAATCCCCCCGGATCTCTCCGATGACCCGGGTCTGCGCTCCGGTGGGCGCAAATGGCAGCCCCCCCAGGTATCGGCGCAAAAGCTCTCCCTCCCCACAATGGGCGGCCCCCCCCAACGAGACCCGGCTCCGCCTTTTTTCGATCAACCTGGCCTGGATCAGAGCAAATTCTTCGAGCGCGAGGTAGCGCTTTGCCGGCTCGAGGTCCTCGAATCGCTCGGGATAGTGCACCGTCCGGATGGCCTGGAGCCGGGTCAGGGCCGAGGCCGAGGTGTTTTCGGGGAGGAT
>CAZLUZ010000090.1:0-20279 GCA_964562825.1 uncultured Akkermansia sp. | reverse complement strand
CTCTGTTTCGATTTCAGCTGCGCGGCCAGAGCAGATACAGGTATATCCCGTATATGCCCAGCAGAGCCAGCCCCTCAAAGCGAGAAATACTCCGCTGGGTGTGGGCGAACGGAAGCAGAATCACTGCGGTTCCCAGCATGAAGACAACATCTCGGAGCGCGATCCCCTGTGCCGAAAGCGGCTGGATCGTGGCGGTGATCCCGAGAATGCAGAGCACATTGAAGATACAGGAGCCAACGACGTTTCCGATAGCCACATCCGAGTGCCGTCTCAAGGCGGCGACGACACTGGTGGCGAGTTCCGGAAGACTGGTGCCCGCCGAAACGATGGTCAGACCGATGACCGCCTCGGAAACTCCGATGCTACGAGCCAGGAAAATCGCTCCGTCGACAAACCATCGCGAACCCCATACCAGCAGCGCCAGGCCGACTCCCACCATGACCAGAGACACCACGATCGGCACCTTCGACAAGGGGCCGATCTCGGGTAAATCGATCGCATCCTGTTCGCGGCGAGCCAGCCGGATGGTCGAAAGGGTGTAGAAGATCAGGCCTGCCGTCAGGATAATCCCGAAGAACCGAGAGACCTCTCCCGAGGCTACCAGGGCGAAGGCGACCAGAGAAATCAAAATCATGATCGGGATCTCTCGGCGAATCAGCTTTAGATGAACCGAGGGCGGACGGATAATCGCGGTCAATCCCAGGATCACCGCGATGTTGAATATGTTCGAACCCACCACGTTGCCGACCGCCACATCGCCCAGGCCATCGAAGGCCGCCGACATGCTTACGGTGAGTTCCGGAGCGCTGGTCCCGAAAGCGACAATGGTCAGTCCGGCAATCAGGGGAGAGATTCCGAAGCGCAGGGCCAGACTCGTGCTGCCCCGCACCAGTGCCTCCGCTCCCAGATAGAGGAGGATGATGCCAAGAAGGATCGATATCATCTCAAGGGAGAACCCGCAGATTCAAGAGAGGCCGGAGAGGCTTTTCAGCAGTTGAAAGAATACCTGGTTCGACCGGATCGATGCCGTCTCGTTCATCGTGTGATATCCCGTCGTGGGGATTTGCAGGGTGGTGCCTTGGATCGATCCATGGGATGCACTGATGACACGACCCAATTCCGTGCTTCCTAGAGATTGGGGTTCGAGTCCCTCTGCGAGGTTCCGCCGATTGATCTCATCGATATATCGATCCTTGAACAGATAGACGGCACCGGCGTTCTGGCAGAGACCCTCCAGATGCCGGGAGAGTGTCGGATTGAATTCCGCATTCGCATCGCGCGTCCGCAACACGACATCCGGCAACTGGAAATCCTCCGAATCCACAAATGGGCTGGTATCGACGACAATCAGATTGTCCACCGGACTGCGGAACCGGCGGAACCATTCCATGAGGTAGCGCCAGCTACTTCCCGACTCCTCCTGGGCCGTGAAGAATAGCGTTCCCCGAAAACCATGCTCGAAGAGGTGAACGAGATGGGCCGCGGTAAGGACATTGTCCAGTTGTCCGCTGACATGGGTATCCGTTACCGTGAGCCGGTCCAAGAACGCGACCGGAGTGCCCGGGGTCAGGTGCTCCAGGTTGGCGATTTCAAAAATCAGATTCTTGCGCCGTTCGCAGATGTAGGCCGAGGTGATCTCACCCGAGCCCAGATAGGTTCCCGACCAGGGCGAGTGCGCGACGACCCGAGTGCAGCGAAAACGATCGACAACTTTATACATCAGTTTTTCCGAAACCGAGTTGCCCAGCAGGTCCGAGCGCCGCCCGGTGACAAATGCCGCGTACTGGAACTCGTTCGGTCCGGTGCAGATCAAGCCGTGGCGGTCGATATGCGCCGAAAACATGACGGAATCCGGTTGGTCGCCCTGCGCGACGAGCAGGCCGTCGTACCAGGAGACCCTGGCACCGCGCTCATCGAGTTCCCGGCGTAGGGCGGTGAAAAAGGAATGCTCGGCCCCCACCACGCTGGGGATGCGAATAAGGCCTTTGAGCAGGTCGTAGAATTCGTGAGAGAGAGTCGCCACCCGCGAGCATAAGCACAATCTCTCGACCCGTCGAACAGATGATTTCTGGTCGAGAGACCATTTTTCCTTTCGGGAGGACTACAGCTCAGGGGCTTCCCAGTCCGGTATGCCACCCGCGGCAACCTGCTCCTCGAACCAGACGTGATAGGGGCGGGTCGGGGACAGGGGAACAGCTTCGTTCACCATCAGAGGCCGGGCCTCCGACCAGAATCTCTCGTAGGCGCTTTTCATCCGCTCGACCACCCCGGGGTGATCGTCGATGACGTTGGTCTCTTGCCCCGGGTCCTTCTCCATATCATAGAGCTGATCGGTTCCCACCAATCGGAAGCGCTGGTTCCGGACCGAAAAGTTTGCCCACAGGGAATCGTCGGGTTCCGTCCCGGTTTTCCAGCGGCCTCGGTGATTGAAGAAATACCGGTCCGGCCAATCCGATCGGGTTTGCTCGATCAGGGGGAGCAGGCTCCGCCCCTCGACCTGCGAGGCCGGAATCTCCGCTCCGGCGAGGGCGGCCAGCGTGGGGAAAATATCGATGTGGGCCGCAATGGTTTCGATATCGCGACCCGCCTCGATCCGGCCGTCCCAACGCACGAAAAACGGTACCCGGACCCCGCCCTCGTCCACGCTTCCCTTCAGCCCCTTCATGCCCGCATTGTAGGGAAACAACTCGGTTCCGTCGGGCTTCGTGCCCAGGGACCGGTTCTGCCTTCCCGAGCCGCCTCCTGTCATGCCGTTGTCGCTCATGAAGATCACCACCGTGTTTTCGCACAGACCCCATTCCTCCAGTTCGCCGAGGAGGCGCCCCACGTTCTCGTCGATGTTCTCGATCATGCCATAGAAACCGGCCGTCTTGCCTTCGAAACCGAGTTCCTTGAACTTCCGGGTGTTCTCAGGAGGTGCGATGAACGGACCGTGCGGTGCGTTGGTGGTGATGTAGGCGAAGAACGGTTTCTCGCCTTCCCGGTTTCGGTCGATCCAGCCCATGCCCGCGGTGAAGAAGATATCGGTGCAAAAACCGCTGGTGCGGACGAATCGTCCGTTGTGGCGGATCACTGGATCGAAGTAGCGATTTCCCGGGGCATCGGCACAGGAACAGTCGTAGGCCTGACCGATGCCTCCGGCCCCGTGGATGAAGACCTCGTCGAATCCTCGATTCTCCGGCTGGTAGGGTGCCTCGTCGCCCAGGTGCCACTTCCCGAAAATTCCCGTGGTGTAGCCCGCTTCACGCAGGACCTCAGGCAGCGTGGTGGCGTCGAGAGTCATCCGCTCGCGTTCGAGGATGGTGTGGGTGACGCCGTTTTTCATGGGGTGGCGTCCCGTCATCAGCGCAGCTCTGGTCGGTGAACAAGTGGGGCTGACGAGAAATCGGGTGAAGCGGGTGCTTTCGGCGTGGAGCGAGTCCAGATGAGGGGTCTTGATCCAGGGGTGCCCATGGGCGCCGATCGGTCCGTAACCCTGATCGTCGGTAATCATCAGGATGATGTTCGGGCGCGAGTCCGCCAAGTCGGTGCCTCGACAGGGAGCGATGGCCAGCGGCAGCAGAAGGATGAAGAGGATTTGCCGGTTCATGTTGATCGTCCGGAGATCCTGGACAAGCGGTTCCCCGCTATCAAGAACGGAACGTTCCGCGATGAGGCCGGGCCGGATTCGGGGATTTCAGGGCAGCCAGAGGGATGGATTACGCCAGATCGGGGGAACGACCAGCGGTCCGGATGGAGAGTCCTTGCTTTCCGGTTCCGATCGCGATTGCCAGGCCCCATGCCATTCGGGCGGCAGGGGATAGGGAGGGGCCACGACGGATTCCGCAACAAACCCTAAGCGCTGGTAGTATCCCGGATCACCCAAGACAAAAACGCGCGAAATACCATCTCGAGCCAGTCGTTCCAGTCCATCGCGCACCAGAGCGCTGCCGATGCCCTGTCCCTGGCAATCCGGCAGGACGGCGAGCGGCCCGAGCAGAGCCGCCTGAAGCGGATCCCCTGCGAAACCACATGGGGTGAAAACGATGTGACCGCTGACGGTCTCGTTTCGGCATGATACCAGGGACAATTCCCCGTGGATTCCCTGGCTCAGCTCCAGCGCCAGAGGAAGAAGGTCCTCGCCGGGAAAGGCGCTCCGGTAAAGGAGGGCGAGATCGTCGCGGTCCGCCGCCGCCGAGAGTCGAATCCGGTAATCGTTGTCCAAATCCCTGTCCTGATTCCTGTGGGAGACAGGGTGGAATCTTCGCAGCCCCCGGTCAAGTAAGGGTTGTGCGCTGGACGAAGCTGACGGGATGCTGCCGACTCCCCTCGGCGACCGACGCCTGTCCTCACTTTGCCGGGAAGGCGCCTCAGACAATCCGGGGTCGGCTCACCGAGAGTTGCGATCCCGATCATCCTTGGAGACCACCCGAGCGGTTCGGGACCGGAACTCCTGTTCGCGGAGGTCCCGGCAGAGGAGGATGAAACGGATGAAGATGGCACCGATAATGAAAGCGGCCGGCACGAGGAAAAACGCGTAGTCGTTCATTTTGTCTATTTTTTGTCTACAACAGTTGTACGCGGGCCGGCGTGTCGTGGGTCAGAATTGGCCACGCGGTTTGCCGAAGAGGTTGCCGGGAAATCATCCCCTCTGATTCGGCCCGAGTTGAGGGTCGACTCCTTTTGCCGGATCGACTCCAAGCGCCAGTCCAACCATTCATGGGCCGGGGTCACCGCTGCGAAAAAGATGAGAAGCAGGGCGACCAGGGAAAAGGGTTCCCACCCGCCTATCACGGTCCAGGCGACGAGGAGGTAAATCCCCAGAGTGGGCAAGAGCAGGGGGAGGGATCGGGGACCGATTCCCGTCCAGCGAACCAGCAAAGGTTCCCGGGGTTCCGCCGTCGATCCTTCGTGGAGCAACAGGTGCCGCAGGCTGTGCCAGCAGAGAAACCAGGCTCCCACGCCGAAGACGGGATCTAGCCAGGCCAGCGCCGCGACCAGGGTCAGCGTTTCGGCCGACTCGAGAGCGACCGAGGCAAACTCCCTCCGGCGGAGAAGCAGAATTTGGACGACAAACCAGGTGAAGATGGAGGCGAACAGCGCGGCCGACGCGAGATGGGTGAGGGACTCCCATCGTGCCGTCAGTTCCCCGACTCTGGAGGAGTCTCCCAGCACCTCTATCCAGCGCGCCGAAAGGTCGAGGACGACTGCTGGAGAAGCCACGATGGGTATGGAGAGCACCAGGGTGCCGCGGCAGATGCCGCGAGCGAGCCAGAAAGCGGGGCGATTCTCGTAGTCCGATCGCCCAAAATGCCAGATGCTGACCAGGGCGAATCCGGCGAGGGACAGAAGCGGAAAACTGATGATGGCGGCCGTCGTGATGCCAATGATGATGAGATAGGGAACAAAGTGAAGCGCCGTGGGAGCAAGACGCCGCTCGCCAGCCGACTCCCAGATCCGAGCGAGATCCTGTGCCCCGTGCGGCATTCCCAGGAAAACGAGGGAGAGCAGAAAAGGAAATTCGCGAAAGCGGGCCGAGGTGCCCGGCCAGGCCCACTCGACGAGGAGGAAGCCGACCAGCAGGACGGGGGACAGGGCCCGGATGGCGTCGAATCTTGCTGCTGCGCTTTTCATGACAAAAAAGGGGGTGGCAATTGCTCGCCACCCCCAGGCCATAGCCACCGAGTGGCTGCTCACGGGAAGAGCGGAGTCCTCAGGCGGCGGAAGTTTTGAGTCGGTCCGAATTTTCGGCTTCCAGATCGCTCATTGTTTTGATCCCGTAGTAGGCGACGAGACCGAATCCCACCTTGTTGATTACGTCTGCCACGTTGTAGAATATCTCACGCAAGTCTCCGCCGGTCGGTCCGGCAAGAGCCATGAGGAAGCCGATGGGGTAGATGAGCCACCCCACAAAGATGAAGAGCCGCATCAGCCGGAGGGCTTCCGCGATGGGAACCGGCGCTTCGGCGATGGACTTGTTCATCCTGACATACAGGAGGTAGACGATCCCGAACTCAGCGAGACACGCGATCAGGAACCAGCTCCACCAGCTGACTCCACCAACCGTGGAGACCTCCGCGATGTAAGCCGTCACAATCATGATCACGTCGAGAACGATGAGAGGAAGCAGGAACTTCCTGCCTGCCTTACCCAAGCCGAGGAGCAGCGGAAACTTGATCAGCATCAGGGGAGTGGTGATGATCCAGTCGATATAACGGTATTCCGTGGGGAAGCTCCCCTCGGCGTAGACCGCGGCCATGCGGAAGTAGTGGAAGCAGGCCACCGCCGTGACCAGACCAGCCACGGTCAGGGCGCTGCGGTATTTCGGCGCCACATTGTTCCGTTCCAGCCAGAAGAAGGCGGTTCCGCAACCCATGGCGACGGTGCCAATCCAGAAGAGATACTGGGTGATCGCCTGCATGGACAGGCCGCCTTCGATCGGGGCGGAACTCAAGAGTGTGATTTCCATTTGTTTATTTTTTGTTTAATTTTGATCGAGTTCAGACTCGATTCCGTAGTCTGTTACGCAAATTGCGACATTTCCGTTGCGGATTACGGAACAAAAAATAAACAAAAAATAGACAAAGCGTAGATTTGGCTGTACAAGCTCACGCTTCCGCTCTTATGAAACCCAAGAAACCCTCACTGGACATCGGCACCGTGTCGCGTTTGACCGGGCTGACCGCAGCCAACATCAGGATTTGGGAGAAGCGCTACGGAGTCGTCGAACCCGAGCGCACCTCGTCGGGGCGACGGCTCTACAGCGAGGACGACATCCGCCGACTGACCCTGTTGAAGCACCTTGCCGATCACGGTCAACCGATCCGACTGACGGCCCAATTATCCGATGACGATCTCGAGAGGCGGCTCAACCAGGTCCGCCAGGTCGAGATGAGGGGGGGCGGTGAGGGCTGCCGGGTGGCCGTGATCGGGTCACATCTCGTCACGCTCCTGGAAGGGGGAAAACTGACCGAGGACGGTCTGCGGATTGTCGCCGAGTTCGAAGATCTCGAAGCCGCCGAGACTGGCAGGATGCCGGAGGAGGTCGACCTGATCTTGATGGAGTGTCCGGCCTTTTTCGCCGAGACGGCCGAGCGGGTGCGGCGCCTTGTGAACGAGACCGGTGCGCTGCGGGCCATCGTGGTGTATCACTACTCCCAGTCTCGGGTGATTGAAAAGATGGAAGCGCCAGTCAGTCGTATCACCCCGATCCGGGCGCCCGTGCAGCTGAGAGAACTCGCCGTCGCCTGTCGGGCCGATGTGTCCGTGGCGCGGAAGGCCGAAGTGCAGCCGGTGATCGAGGGCGATACCGAAATCGCGGAACGCACCTTTGACAATCGGGAGATCGCCACGCTCATGACGATTGATTCCGTGGTCGACTGTGAATGCCCGCAGCATCTCGCCCGTCTGCTCGCTTCGCTGTATGGTTTCGAGGAATACAGCAAGGAGTGTGAGAACCGCAACGATGAGGACGCCGCCATGCATGCCTTTCTCCACCAGACTACCGCTCGGGCGCGCATGATGATGGAGGAAGCGATGCGCGAATTGATGCGGTTCGAGGGCATCAACCTCGAAAACACCCGGGGTGGGAAGGCCTGATGACCGAGGGAAGGCCGGACGTCGTCATCGTGGGTGCCGGCCTCGCCGGGTTGGCCTGCGCTGATCGTCTCTGCGAACTGGGGCGTCGACCGCTTGTGCTGGAGAGGGGGGATCACATCGGGGGCCGGGTCTGGACCGATAGCATTGACGGTTTTCTCCTCGACCGGGGATTTCAGGTCTACCTCAGCGCCTACCCCGAGGCGGGCCGACGCCTGGACCTGGAGGCTCTCGATCTGCGTCACTTTCGGCCCGGTGCGCTCGTTTTCCGGGGGGGTAAGCTTCATCGGGTAATGGATGTTTTTCGCGCCCCCCGTCATGTTCTCTCATCCGCCCTCGCTCCGATCGGTTCCCTCTGGGACAAGCTGCTTGTCGCGGAACTGAAGCGGCGTCTCCACTCCCGATCGGTCGGCTCCATCTCACGGTCCGGAGACCGGAGCACGGAGGATTGGCTGAGGCGATTCGGTTTTTCCGAGGGCATGATCGACGGGTTTTTCCGCCCCTTTTACGGAGGGATCTTCCTCGAGAGAGAATTGCGCACCTCGAGTCGCATGTTTGCCTTCACCTTTGGGCTTTTTTCCCGCGGCCACGCGAGTCTCCCCGCGGGCGGCATGAAGCAGATTCCCCTGCAACTGGCCGGTCGCCTGCCCGAGGGAACCATCCGGCTGAATACGACGGTTTCGGCGGTGGCATCGGGGGCGGTGGTCCTGGGCGATGGCAGCCGGGTTGGGGCCGGGGCGACCGTGGTGGCCACCGATTGTTCCGATCTCGGGAAATTGCTGCCCGGAGAACTGGGATCCCGAACGTGGAGATCGGTCATCGGGATCGCCTTCACCGCGCCGGTATCTCCTCTGGGCGAGCCGATTATCGCGTTGAACGGGTCCGGCCAGGGGACGGTGAACAGTGTCTCCGTCCTTTCGGATGTGGCTCCCGGCTACTCTCCAGATGGGAGAGCACTCGTGTCCGTCACCGTGCTGGGAAACCCCGATGCCTCGAATCTGGAAGACCGGGTTCGCGGGGAGTTGCGGGGGTGGTTTGGCGCGGCGGTGGATGCCTGGGATCACCTCCATACCCACCGGATCGCGCGGGCACTGCCCGAGCAGCCACCCGGTATCGGTGATTTTTCCGGGCCCGGTTTCCGGCGAAGCCATGGGGTATACCTCTGCGGGGATCACTGCGCCACCCCTTCGATCGAGGGCGCCATCCGATCGGGAGTGAGCGTCGCCGAAGCCATTGCGGGCTAGAGGGGCCATCTGGCGCTTCGCCCTCTCACACCCCGGTTCCGCCGCCAGGCACTTCTCCGAGGCCTCCGAAGCGTCTCTGCCGCCTCTGGTAGTCCGCCAGGGCCTCCTCCAGGTGAGGCCGCCGAAAATCCGGCCAGAAGACATCGGTAATGTGGATTTCCGCGTAGCTGATCTGCCACAGCAGAAAATTGGATACGCGAAACTCTCCACTGGTGCGGATGAGGAGGTCGGGGTCTGGGCAATCGGCCGTGTCGAGGTGGCGTCCGAAGATCTCGGGAGTCAATTCGTCGGGGGCCATCTCTCCGGCGGCAGCCTTGGCCATCAGTTGGCGTGCGGCCCGCACGATTTCCTCGCGGGAACCGTAGCTGAGAGCCACGTAGAAAATGAGGCCGTCGTTGTTCTGCGTGATCCGAATCGTTTTATCCAACTGCTCGCGACTCGAACGGGGGAGCTTTTCCACGTCCCCGATGACCCGAAGCTGGATGTTGTTCTTCACCAGCGAACCCGTCTTGATCTTGAGAAAGTGGGTGAGCAAACCCATCAGTCCCTCCACTTCGGACGGGGGTCGTTTCCAGTTTTCCGAACTGAAGGCGTAGAGCGTGAGGTATGCGATACCGATATCGCCGCAGGCTTCGAGCACGGCCTCGACTGATCTGGCTCCCTCGCGATGTCCCTCGTTGCGCGGTTTATCGCGGGCCCTTGCCCAGCGTCCGTTGCCGTCCATGATGATGGCAACATGGCGGGGGAGGGGCAGTGCCGGGTCGAAAAGGGGCATCAGGGCATTCAAATCCCGGGGCGGAGAAATTCAACGCAGGATTGTCTGAGATCGGTCGGGTCCCACCCCGATGGCGCCCACAGCGGGACCGGTCTCCTCGGCGATGCGGTCGAGATAAAGGCGGGCGTTTCTTGGAAGATCGGCGAAATTGCGGCATTCGCTGGTGTCACTCCGCCAGCCCGGCAGAAGCTCGAGAACCGGTTCGGCCTCGGCGAATTCTTCGGCCGAAGCGGGCGGCAGGTCACGCGTCCGTCCCCGCAGTTGGTAGCCGGTGCACACCGGGATCTCCTCCAGATCGTCGAGACCGTCCAGGTTGGTGATGGCCCACTCGTCGACCCCATTGATCATCGCCGCATAACGGAGGAGGACGAAATCGATCCAACCGCAGCGTCGCTTGCGGCCGGTGGTGGCGCCGAATTCCCGTCCCATGGCATGGAAACGATCGCTCAGAGCGGCGTCCTCCGTGGGGAAAGGACCGCTTCCCACCCGGGTGGTGTAGGCTTTGGCCACGCCGATCACCCGGTCGATTCGCTGGGGCGGCACCCCGGAACCGGTGCAGGCACCGGCCGATATCGTGTTGGAGGAGGTGACGAAGGGGTAGGTGCCCTGATCGATGTCGAGGTAGGTTCCCTGGGCTCCCTCGAAGAGAAAGGAGCGACCTTCTCTCATGGCGCGATGGAGCACCTCCACGGTATCGGCCGCGAAGGGTCTGAGACGTTCCGCCGCCTCGAGCAGCGCTCTGCCGGTGACTTCGGCGTCGATCGCAGCCACTCCGGCTCCCTCGAAGATTCGATTGCAGTCCGCCACCCGACGAGAGTAGCGCTCGGCAAAGGCCACGGAGTCGCCGACCAGATCGTGGAGGCGGAAACCGACCCGATCGATCTTGTCGCCATAGGCGGGGCCGATGCCCCGTTTGGTCGTCCCGATCTTTCCCGCGCCCCGCATCGCCTCACGATAGGCGTCCATCTCCCGATGGTAGGGCAGGACGAGGTGCGCCCGGTCCGAGATGAGAAGAGAGTCGGGAGTGACCTCGATACCCTTTGCCCGGAGGCCGTCGATTTCGTCGAGGATCGCCATCGGGTCCATGACCACCCCATTGCCGATTACGCAGAGTTTGCCCGGCCAGAGGATTCCGGAGGGGATAAGGTGGAGAATGTATTCGCGGCCCTCGGAGATCACGGTATGTCCGGCGTTGTTTCCCCCCTGGGCCCGAACGACGACATCGGCCGACTCGGTGAGCCAGTCGACGATTTTTCCTTTTCCTTCGTCACCCCATTGGGCGCCGATAACGATGGTGTTTGGCATGATTGTCCTGATAAAAGAGCTGGGGCCGGAACATTCCTGACCGGGCCCCGGGGTGCGGCTGAGCGATCCGAAGTGCGGGAAAACGAGGGATCAAGCGACGTTCATCAGCACGGTCATCAGCACCAGCACGATGGCGGCGACGATGGCCAGGGTGCCCACGATCATGGCGATGCCGCTGATGGAATCTTTTTTTTCCACCTTCTCCACCGGGGACATGTCCTTGAAACCCTGGGGACGGTTCGAGCTTTCGGCAATGGCCGCGACCGGGGCTCCATAACTGTCGCCACCCTCCTGGAGCCCGGCACCCGCCGGCGCCTCTGCGGATGCCTCGCCCTCGGCGGCCTCGAACTCGGCGGGAATCGAACCGATGGTAATGCTGGCTCCGTTGGCCAGGGGGGCTTCGCTGATTTGTTCGCCCTCGAGGAAAACACCGTTGGTCGAATTCGTGTCGACGAGCATGTGTAGCCCGGCACCGATCTTTCGAATCTCGGCATGGTGTCCCGATACCGAACCGTCGTCAACGACGATGCTGCAGTCAGGGGCGCGACCGATGGTGATGACATCTTCCTCGCCGAGATCGTAGCTGACCGGCTCCTGTTCGGGAATGTAAATGGTGATTTTCGCCATGACTACCGCCGGGAGATTACAGGGGTTTACCGCGTTTGATCAATCAGATTAGCAAAATCACCAAAAAAATATCGAGCGTCGTGGGGGCCGGGCGCCGCCTCGGGGTGATACTGGACCGAGAAAACGGGGTAATCCCGGTGGCGCAGTCCCGCCACCGTCTGGTCGTTGAGGTTGAGGTGGGTCACCTCGACGTGGTCGGGCAGGCTTTCCCGCTCCACGGCGAAGCCGTGGTTCTGGGAGGTGATGGCTACCTTTCCCGTCCTCAAGTCCTGGATGGGGTGATTCGCTCCCCGGTGGCCGAACTTCAGTTTGAAGGTCTTTCCCCCGACGGCGTGAGCCAGCACCTGGTGTCCCAGGCAGATGCCAAAGACCGGTTTCCGGTCAATCAGCTTTCGGATCTCCTCGTGGATGTAGCCAAGTGCCGCCGGATCGCCCGGTCCGTTGGAAAGAAAGACGCCGTCGGGATTCTTCTCCAGAACGGTTTCCGCCGGGGTGCGGCTGTTGACCACTTCGACGTCGAAACCGGTTCTGCGGAGGCAGCGCAGGATGTTCCGCTTGATCCCGAAATCGTAGGCGACGATGCGGTATTTCGTATCGGGAAGCGGACGGTACATCTGGCCTTCCCGCTCGACGAGAGCCTCGTTGCGGGTGGGATTGACGATGGTCCACTCCTGGCTTTCGACCCCCTCGGGATCCCAACGGTAGGGTTCGGGGGTGGTGACTTCGCGAACGAAATCCGAGCCCTCCATGGGGGGACATCCCCGTGCCGCTGCCACAGCCTGCTCCGCGCTGAGGCTGCCATCGGTGCAGAGGCAAGCGCGCATCGCTCCGCTCTCGCGCAGGCGCTTGGTCAGGGCCCGGGTATCGACGCCCTGGATGCCGGGAACTCCGGAGGTCTCGAGATACTGGTCCAGCGACTGACGGCTGCGCCAGTTGCTCGGAACTTCACAGAGTTCCTCGATGACGAAGCCCCGTACCTGAACGCGGGGACTCTCTTCGTCGGTGGGGCTCACTCCGTAATTGCCGATATGGGGATAGGTCATGGCCACGAACTGTCCCCGGTAGGAGGGATCGGTCAGAATCTCCTGGTAGCCGGTCATCGCCGTGTTGAAGCAGATCTCTCCGGTCTCGACGCTCCGCGCCCCGAAGGCCTGCCCGGGGTAGAGGGTTCCGTCTTCCAGGGCGAGAATGGCGTGCTGTTTTTCCATGGCGATCGATCTTGAGGAAGTCCACGGCGAGGATCGTGGCCCTGCAGGATGACAGAATATCGGGTCGATTCAAGGGCCGTTGGGCCCAATCCGAGGGAAGCCGCTCAATCGGTCGCGCTGCGGGCGTCCAGGAGGAGTGCGGCGAGAGAAAGATCCGAGGGAACGGTGATTTTCGGGTTGGGATCAGGGTTCTCCACGAAGAAGACCTGATGTCCCGTCGCCTGGACTGCCGATACCTCGTCCGTGACCGCCTCTCCGGCGGCAAGAATCCTCTGGTAGGCTTCGAGGAGCAGGTCCCGGAGGAAGATCTGGGGCGTCTCCATGGCCCAGAGATTTTCCCGGGATACGGATTCGGCGACGGTGTTCTCCTCCGGCAGCGAACGTTTCAGGGTGTCGACCACCCGATGCGCCAGCGTGGCAGCCCCTCGGTCGGAGGCGACCTCGGCGCAACGCCTGATGGCGTCGGGCGTGACCAGGGGACGCGCCCCGTCGTGCACCGCGATCAGCGGATACTCGGGGGAGGACCGACGAATGCCGTTCCACACCGAGAGGTGCCGCTCGGCTCCACCGGGAACGATGTGGGCCACCCGGTGGTCACGCGCCAGTTGGTGCGCCCATTCCAAACGGTCGGGGGCCGTTACCACGATGATTTCTCCGATGGAGGCACACCGGGAAAAAACACCGAGCGAGTGCGCCAGCACCGGAGCGGGTCCCAGAGGGGCGGCCAATTTGTCGAATCCCATTCGCCGGCTGGAGCCGGCGGCGACGATCACGGCGGAAATCATGCTCCCTCCGATACCCTTGGGCGCGGGGCCTGGTTGCGATCAACCGAGCTTGGCCTTGACCGCATCGGACAGAGCCTTTCCGTCGGCCCGACCGCCGGTTTTTTCCTGGAGTAGCTTCATCACCTGGCCCATCTCCTTCTTCGAAGTGGCGCCGACTTCGGCGATCGCCTCCTCGACGGCCTTCGCGATCTCTGCCTCGCTCAACGGCTGGGGAAGATATTTTTCCAGAACCGCGATCTCCGCCTTCTCGCCGGCGGCAAGTTCGGGGCGGTCGGCTTTCTTGTACTGCTCGATCGAATCCTGCCGCTTTTTCACCTCCTTGCGGATTACCGCGACAACCTCGGCGTCATTCAGTTCGCCGTCGGCGCCGCCCTTCTCGATCGCTGCGTTTTTGATCGAGGACTTCAGCATCCGGATGGTGTCGAGAGTCACCTTGTTCTTCTCTCGCATCGCCACTTTCATGTCGTCCGTAAGCTGTTGGGAAATTTCGCTCATGGCGTAAGCGTACCCCAAACCCGTACCATTCGCTAAGTGAAAAAGTCTGCAAATCAGGGAAGTCGGCTTGCCGGAAAACTCTGGATGATCGGAATGGGGCTCTCGCTCATCGCGGCCGGCGCCTTCTTCGTCTGGTATTTATGGGCATTCTACCAGAAAGCGGGTCGCATGGATGACTGGGTGGAAACGCCATGCACCATCGAAAAATCCGAGATCGACGATTCCGGGCTGACCCAGCACTACGCCACGAAATATTCCCTGGTCACCGAGTATCGCTACGCCTTCCGCGGGGAGAGCTACCTCGGCAATCGATACCAACGCATCCAGCCCTTCAGCTCGAGCCGGAAGAAAATGGAATCCAAACGCGACCGATTCCCGGTGGGCAGCGAGGCGATCTGCTGGGTTAATCCCGACGATCCCGCGCAGGCCGTGTTGAAGAAGGACACCAAGGCGGCCATTTACTCCATCTGGTTTCCCGGTCTCTTCGTCCTGGGCGGGGTGGGCATCATCCTCGCTGCTCTGCGAAGAAGCGATCCGTGATCCGGCATTGGATATCGCGCTCGATCAGGTAGGTTTCGGGTATGAAGAAGACCGGCCTGCTCCTCGACCTCTCGTTCCGCGATCACGACACGGGGAGTCGTCACCCCGAAGCCCCGGGCCGCATCGAGGCCATCGTGAAAGAACTGGACGCGGATGGCATCCCCGCACGGTGTGCTCCGCTCGACCTTCGCGAGGCGACCGACGATGAGATCCTGCTGGTGCATCGCGCCCCCTACCTGGAGATGGTAAAGGCAGAGATCGACGGCACCACGACGGGGGTGCTCCCGACGGGCGACACCAACTTCGGGCCGCGCTCTCTCGTCATTGCCCGGCAGGCGGCGGGCGGCCTGCTCAACGCGGTCGATGGGGTGATGGAGGGAAAACTGCAGAACGCCTTCTGCGCGGTGCGTCCGCCGGGGCATCACGCCACTCCTTCGCGGGGCATGGGATTCTGCATTTTCAACAACGCGGCCATCGCGGCCCGATACGCCGGGCGGGAGCATGGTGCCGAGCGCGTCGCCATCATCGATTGGGATGTCCATCACGGCAACGGCACCCAGGATATCTTCTACGAGGACGGTTCCGTCTTCTATTTCAGCACCCATCAGCATCCCTGGTATCCCGGAACCGGAGCCGCCTCGGAGACCGGAGCTGGCTCGGGGAGGAATACCACCCTCAACGCGCCCCTGCCTTCGGGCTCGGGCATGGCGGAGATCGGACAGGTCTTCCGGCGCGATTTCACCTCCAGAATGCGGGATTTTCGGCCGGATCTGGTCATTATTTCTGCCGGATTCGACAGCCGGGATGGAGACCCCCTCGGGCGTTTTACCCTGACCGACGAAGACTTCGTGGAACTCACCCAGATACTCGCGGAGATCGCAGGTGAATTTGCCGATTCCCGCCTCATTTCGGTCCTCGAGGGTGGATACAACCAGGCCGGCCTGGCCCGCGCGGTTTCGCGCCACGTGGATGCGCTGATTCGGGCGGCGGGTTGATGGCTCGATGCGCCCCGCGCGCGGTTGCGTTCGTGGTCATTGCCCCTAAACTCTTCGCCTTCACCACCAACGCCATGTCCCAACGACGCAAGCAATTCCCCTTCCACGACTTCGAGCCCCGCTGGCAAAAGCACTGGGAAGCGGACAAGACATTCTCCGCGGCCAACCCCGGAGACGAGGGGTTCGACGCCACAAAACCGAAGTTTTACGCGCTCGACATGTTCCCCTATCCGAGCGGGTCGGGATTGCACGTGGGGCATCCGGAGGGGTACACCGCCACGGACATCATTTCCCGCTACAAACGGATGCGGGGCTGCAACGTCCTCCATCCCATGGGGTGGGACGCCTTTGGTCTTCCCGCCGAGCAGCACGCCATCAAGACCGGTGAGCACCCCAGGATCAACACGGAAAACAACGTAAACAATTTTCGGCGCCAGTTGAAGGCCCTGGGTTTTGCCTATGACTGGGACCGGGAGATCGCGACCACCGACCCCGGCTACGTGAAATGGACCCAGTGGATTTTTCTTCGGCTCTATCATTCCTATTTTTGCGAGGAGACCGGCAAGGCCCGGCCCGTCGCCGAACTGGAAGAGCGGGGATTGAGCCGGGAGGAGATCGACGACCGGAGGCTTGCCTACGTGGCCGATACCCCGGTCAACTGGTCACCCGACCTGGGCACGGTGTTGGCAAATGAGGAGGTCGAGGAGTGGCGGTCCAAGGGACACACCGTCGAGCGGAGGCCGCTCCGCCAGTGGATGCTGCGCATCACCGCGTATGCCCAGCGGCTCATCGACGATCTCGACGGGCTCGACTGGCCCGAGGGCATCAAGCTGCTGCAGCGAAACTGGATCGGTCGTTCCGAGGGCGCCGAAGTGGACTTTTCCATTGCGGGGGAGAGGGTCACCGTCTTCACCACCCGCCCCGATACCCTGTTCGGTGCCACCTACATGGTTCTGGCACCGGAACATCCCCTAGTGGATAAGATCACGACCCGGGGACGCAAGCGTTGGGTCCGGGAATACCAGAGGGAGTGCGCGGCAAAATCCGACCTCGAACGGACCGAATTGGCCAAGGAGAAGACGGGGTATTTCACCGGTGGGTTCGCCATCAATCCGGTGAACGGAGCCGAGATTCCCGTCTGGATTGCGGATTACGTCATGATGGGCTACGGCACCGGTGCCATCATGGCGGTCCCGGCACACGACGAGAGGGACCACGAATTTGCCACGAAATACAAAATACCCATCATCGAGGTGGTTCGGGCGCCCGAGGGGAGGGAGGAGAAATGCTTCACCGGCGAAGGAACGGCGGTAAATTCGGATTTCCTCAACGGGCTGACCACGTCCGAGGCCAAGGAGAAAATCATCGACTGGCTGGAGGAAAAGGGGCTCGGACGAAAGACGATCAATTACAAGCTGCGCGACTGGCTTTTCTCCCGCCAGCGCTACTGGGGCGAGCCGTTTCCCATCGTCTGGAAAGACGGTCGGCACCATGCCATCGAGGAATCCGAGCTGCCCCTTCTGGCGCCCCCACTGGACGACTACAAGCCCACGGGCAAGCCCGAGCCGACCCTGGCGAAGGCGAGGGAATGGGTGGAACGGGAGGACGGATCGCTTCGCGAGACGAACACGATGCCCCAGTGGGCGGGATCGTGTTGGTACTACATCCGATACTGCGATGCGGCGAACGATCGGGTCTTTATCGACCCCGCAGCGGAGAAATACTGGCTGGGGAAAAACGGCAATCCGGGAGGAGTGGACCTTTATGTTGGAGGAACCGAGCACGCCGTTCTCCATCTCCTCTATGCCCGATTCTGGCACAAGGTGCTCTTCGTCCTGGGGCACCTGAGCACCCCCGAGCCCTTCCAAAAGCTGGTCAATCAGGGGCTGATCCTGGGCGAGGACGGACAGAAAATGTCGAAGTCCCGGGGGAACGTGGTGAACCCCGACGAGGTGATCGAAGAGTATGGCGCCGATTCGCTGAGGCTCTACGAGATGTTCATGGGTCCCCTGGAGCAGGTCAAACCCTGGTCGATGAAGGGGGTGGAGGGAGTCTATCGATTTCTCGGGAGGGTCTGGCGACTGGTGGTGGAGCCGGACCAGGAGGGAGCGTGGGTGCTGCGCGGCGAACTGGCGGAGTGTGAACCGGACAAGGACACCGATAGGGTGGTGCACGCCACCGTCAAAAAGGTGGGCGAGGACATCGAGAGTCTCAGCTTCAACACCGCGATTTCGCAGATGATGGTGTGCAGCAACGAATTGGGCAAGCTGGAGAAGCTCCCCCTGAACAGCGTCGTTTCCCTGTTGCGCGTGTTGAATCCTTTCGCCCCACACATCACGGAGGAACTGTATCTCTTGCTGAGGGAGGCCTTCCCCGCCCTCCCCCAGGCCGATCTGGCTCTGCAGGAATGGCCGGAGTATGACGAGGACCGCCTCGTGGAGGACGAAATCGAAATGGCCGTCCAGGTGAACGGGAAACTCCGTGACCGGATCCGGATCGGTGCCGATGTTCCCGGCGAGGAGGTGGAGAAGCTGGCCCTGCAGAGCGAGAAGGTGCAGGGTTTCACGGAGGGCCTCACGGTGCGCAAGGTGATCGTGGTGCCGGGTCGGCTCGTCAATATCGTGGCGAACTAGTTCCGGGCCTTCGGGGAGGGAGCCCCTGATCAGTTTTTCAGGGATTCCAGGAGGCGGCGGTAGAACCTGGCACCCTCCTCGAGTTTGGTGATCTCGATGTGTTCGTCCCGAGTGTGGGCCTGTGCGATATTGCCCGGCCCGCAAGCCACTGCGGGGATGCCTCCCGCGGCCAGCCAACCCGCGTCACAGAACCAGGGCGCGGTGGCCAGCCGACTGCCCAACCCCTGCAGCCTGAGGATTTCCGGGTGATCGGGAGGGGTGAACAGCGGGGTGGCATCGACGGTGACCTTTTCCTCAAAGTGCCCGCTCCAGCCCTTTTCCTGGAGCAGGTTTCGCAACAGGCCGCGGGCACCCCCGGATTGCCGCAGCGCAGGTGTTTCGCGAAAATCGAACGCCGCCATCGCCGTGTCCGGGACGATATTGGTCCGAGTGCCGCCGCGGATCATTCCAAGGTTCACCGTGGGTGGACCCAGCGCGGGATCGGTGAAACGCCCCAATTCCCGTTGGAGATCCTCCCACACATCATCGATGAGACGATTCAGCTTGAAAATGGCGTTCTCCCCCCGTTCGGGGGTGGAGCCATGCGCGGCACGACCCCTCACGGTGATTTCCACCCAGAAGCAGCCCTTGTGGGCGTGGACAGTCTCCAGTTCGGTCGGTTCTCCCACCACGGCGAAATCGAACTCGTCGGCATGATGCCGGACGAAATGACGCGACCCGGGTTGCCCGGTCTCCTCACCCATCATCGCCGCAAATCCGACGCTGGCCCGCAGTGTTGGAATCACCCCAGCCATCTCGCGGAGAGCCCAGAGCATCGCCGCCATGGTGCCCTTGGTGTCGGAAGCACCCCGGCCCCAGACGCGTCCGTCCCGAATCTCGCCGCCGAAGGGGTCGATCGTCATCCCGGCGACAGACACGGTGTCAAGGTGGGGTGCCAAGAGAAGGCGGGGTCCGACGTTTTCGACTTCGCGCCTGAACCTGGCGATGACGTTGGGCCGGTCGGGATAAACCTCCTCGAGGGTAACCTCGGCCCCGCAGTCGCGGAGGAAAGCGGCCACCCAGCGGGCGCAATCGCCCTCACCCACGCCGTCGGTGCCGGGATCACCGTCGGGATTCACGCTGGGAATCCGAATCAAGGCCTGGAGCAATTCCACCACTGAATTCATTCCGGAAGGAAACGGGGCGTTCTCCGCAAAGGCCACCTTTTCCTTGCAAAAATTTACAAAAAACCTCCGATTCACCCAAAGGTTTGCGTTGACACTCCGGGCAGATCACGGTCATCATGGGAGTTTAGCGCGAGAAGAATTCGTGATCACCATGAGCAATCAAGACGATCCCAAGCCCGAGAAGAAGACGTCGACGGTTCCCCTGAAGAAGGAGACGGTGCGGATCACGCTCCGGGCTCATCCCGACGAGTCCGGTCCGGTGGCGCCGAAGGGCTCGACCGACCCCATTCTTCCCGCTGGTTCCACCGACCCGATCGCACCGAAGGGTTCGACGGACCCGATTGCGCCGAAGGGTTCCACCGATCCGATTGTTCCGGGCCCTGGGGGCACGACGCCGATCGATCCCCGGGGTGCCACCGATCCCATTGTTTCTGAGGGTTCCACTGAACCTGTCGTCCCCGAGGGAGCGACCGCTCCCCTGCCGCCCGAGGGTGCGACCATGCCCATCAGGCCGCCGGCTCCGAAAGGTTCGACTGATCCCATGGTGGCGGAAGGTTCCACCGAACCGGTGGCACCGGGAGGACCGCCCCGACCGGCCGCGGCTCCGCCCCCGCCTCCCCGTCCGGCTCCCGCTCCCGGAGCGCCGCCGGCTCCGCCAGCGCCACGGCCACCCGGAGCGCCCGCGGCGGGTCCGCCTCCGCCCCCTTTTGCTCCCCCGCCGCCACCCCGGCCGGCGGGTGTCAGTCCCGACGATCCCACCACCCGAGTGGCAACTCCGCCCCCTCCCGGCCCGGATGATCCCACGACGAGGGTAACCCCGCCGTCGCAGTCAGCCGCCGCGCCCCCGGTGCCGGCCCCGGCCCGACCCCAACTCGCCCCCAGTCCTCCGGGGGCAAAGACCATTCCCCTGGCCAAGCCCGGAGCACCCGCT
>CAZLUZ010000089.1:0-20368 GCA_964562825.1 uncultured Akkermansia sp. | reverse complement strand
CCGCACTTCTCCGCTGGTCGACTATCGTCCTGTCCCCTTCTCCGTGTCCCTAAGGGGACAGGACGATTGTGGCAGCCAACCTCCAGCACCAGGGGACAGGACGATTGTGGCAGTCAATGTGCCGGGCTTCGTTCTCCGCTGGTCGACTATCGCCCTGTCCCCTTCTCCGCAGCTTGGGACAAATCAGATCCTGAAATGGAATGCAGAAAACCGGCCGATCACAGGTCCCAGGCCCCTCCGCGGCGGGATTCGCCCAAAACACCGCGGAACTCGGCCTAAATGAAGAGAAGACCGAAGCCGGCGATCATGACGACGCAGATCACGACCGACATCAGCCGAGGTCGCGCATGAATAAACCCACGCAGATGATCGCCAAAAAAGTGGAACGCCAGGGCGAAGGCGCTGTAGCGCAGCGTTCTGCCAAATGCCGCTACGAGAAGAAACACCGGAAAGGAAAACCCGATGGCTCCCGCAGCAATGCTGACCAGCTTGAAGGGTATCGGCATGACCGCCCCGAGGAATATCACCCAGGAACCTTTGCTCATGTTCTCGGACACCTGAACCTTCAGGTCCTCGTACTGAGCGGTCACCCCGTAGGTCTCGACGATCCAGGTGCCCACGGTGCCAAAGAGCGCGTAGCCGATAAAAAATCCTGCCGCCCCTCCAAGCACCGAACTCAGAGAGCCCCAGACGGCAATGGGCCAGGGATTGCGCCGCGCCGTCAGCAGAGGGATGGAGAGCGATTCGATGGGCACCGGAAGCAGGGCACTCTCCAGAAAGGAGACAAGGAAGAATATCCGCATCGCGATCGGCTTTTCCAGGGAGGAAAGGGCTTTCTCGATCAGCGGTTTCATTTGCGGTGGAGGATTACGTCGCGGAGGTAAAATTCGGCTTGAAGTGCGTGCCCCCGGGCCGCCGCTTTCGCCGCGCTCGGTTGGGAATCGGACGATGTTCCACCCGTTCCCTGCGAACGGCCATTAGAAAATCCATGGCGCATTCCAGAGGGTAGGATCGTACCGACGAAGCGCTCGGCTCCGGCCGAATCCACCCGGCTCACTCCGCCACGAGCCCGCCGGGCTCGAAATCGACGGGCAGACGAACCTTCGGGAAGGCCTTGAGGGTGAGGCTGAGAACTACCCCGTACTCGTTCTTGCCCGTCCGGTTGTCCCGAACGATGCCTCCGACACTCGCGACCCAGCTGCCGATATCACGATGCACCGTGTATTGCTGGTATTCCACCGTGCCATCGTCGGCCTCGAACCGGTGCGCCGTGCTGATACCCCACTCGTTCCCCAGTCGCGTGTAGGTGTCCAGGGTGAGCAGGTCCGCATCCTGGAAGAACGGGTGGTCCGACAGATAATAGTGCCCGACGCTGAATCGGAAATTGTCCGTGGGCATGAAGTGCGCGTAGGTCTGAACCTCGGTGAAATCGAAGGAATTGTCAAAGAGCGGCAACTGCGCCGTGGTCTGAAAAGACATCCAGGAGACCGGGTTCCATCGGACGTCCGTGTACAGGTTCGAGAAATTCCGGTCAAACTCGGGATCCTCAAAGTAGGTCTCGAAGAAGTTGTCGATCGACAGCCACTCGTGGGTGCTGCCGTCGCGGCGAGTGTACCATTTGTTGGCGACCCCCGTCCTGGCCACGTGGAGATCGCGGAGATCGTCCAGGGTGGTGATGAGCGGCATGTCGATGGGGCGCAGCCGAGTCGTCGGGGTGTAGCGGTCAATCGGCGTAAACTGCCCCCCGATCTCCCTTGTGCCAATCACCGAATAGTTCATGTAGGGATGCACCACGTGGAGCAGCCCATCGATGCCGAGAGGGCGGAACCGGATGTTGGGATTCCGCTTGGAGAGCTTGAAGGAAAGGTCCATGCCGGCGTGGTAAATACCGCGATCGAAGGAATCCAGACCGTCGATGTCGAAATTCCCGTAGCTCATGTAGCCAATACCTGCTCGGGGGACCACATTGAGCCAGCCGAAAAACTGGTGCGGAACGAGCACCTCATGGTAGGTGGCAAAGCGGGAATACTGGCTCCGCGGATCGGGGAAAGAGGCCAGGATCGAGTCGTCCCCCAATTGCTCGTCCAGCCACCCGTAGCTGGTGAAGCCGTTGTAGAAGAAACCGGTTCCCCCGATCGGGGTGCGGATCACGTCCACGGCGACCTCGTTCCTCGTGTCGGTCTGGAAGAAATCGTTCGCCTGAAAGCGGGACACCACCGAAGCCTCGCCCTGGTCGAACAGCTTGGTCAGCGAAACCACATTGTCCGGCTTCGGATCGATCCGGTAATCGGCCGGGAAAAAGTCTTCGTAGACAAAGGCGTCACTCAGCTTGTTCACGTCGAAATCGAGATAGAAGGTCTCCTCCTCGTCGGAGGGGAAATAGATGCGGTGCTGGAGGTTGATGCGGTAGCGGTTCTCGTCGACCCCGACATCCCGAATCGCGCCGTTAAATCGAATCTGGGGGTTGTCGTCCGCCGCGTAATAGAGCTTGAGGCGCCCGATGGAGGGGTTGCCCCGAAATTTTTCACTCTGCAACTCCACCCCGCCAGCCACGCCGCGCTCCGACCGATAATCGAGGTGAGCCTGGGCCAGAATACCATCGGAGACCATGAACCCGTACCGGTTGAGCACATAGGCTCCCCAGGCCGAATTCCAACCCGGCGTGGCGAGGTAACCCAGTTCCCCCCTCAGCGGCTGCACGAGCAGGGGAAATCCGAAGACATTCCGGTCGCCCACCTGCAGACGCGCCCCTCGCATGATCACCTTGTCGTCGGGATAGATGGTGAGCCTCCGCGCCGTGATGCGGTACTCCGGATTTTGCGCGTCGTGCGTCGTCAACGTGGCGTCGAGCATCTCGATCGGTGCGCCTTCCTCCTGGGGAACCACGATGCGATCGGTGGAATAAAAGATGGGCTCGAGGGCACTCTTGAGGTGAGATGCGGTCACCTCGCCACTCTCGGTATCATAAAAAATCTCTTCGGCGTTGAACACCTGATTCCCGCGAAACAACCGCACGTTGCCAGTGGCCCGAATGATTCCCGAACTCTGGCTGAATTCCGCTTCCTCCGCCTCGATGGTCACCGCCCCCAGGCGGATGATGACATCGCCGGAGGCGCGGGCCACCCCGGTCGATTCATCGAAATCGGTGACGTCGGCGTGGATCTCGAGTTTCTCGGAAGTCGCATCGGCGCGGTCCGAGATGCCCAGTTGAGCCCGGGCCGTTCCCGACAACGCGAGGTGGAGGAGCAGCACCGCCACAACAAACCGGAAACCGGAGAGCTGGTACCCTCCGGCCGATCCTTTCACCCGCCGTTGTGAAGAGGAGGTCACGCGATCAAAAATTTCCTGCGGAATCCAAAGACAATCAAGGGATTCCACCACCTCTCCTGTAGCTACGTTTGGCTGAAAAACCAACGAAAAATTCCACTTTCCCCGGGAAATTGGCCCTTCCCAATCGCCTTCGCGGTCACGATTTAAAAACCTTGAGGCAAAAACCTTTCCGCGTCTCGGATTTGAGAAAAGAGATCATCCGGTCCGCCGCCCCACCCCAAGGGTTCTGGTCCAGTTTCTCCAGGGCCTGCTTCAGGTTCAATCCGCTCCGGTAAACGATGCGGAAGACCTCTTTGATCTCGTTTCTCGCCTCGGCGTCGAAACCGCCCCGACGCAACCCCACCACATTCAATCCGGCGATCTCGTTGTCGGTCCCCGCGAGGATGGTGTAGGGCGGCACGTCGTGGCTGGTCCCGGACAGGCCCTGCGCCATGACGAAGTCTCCCACCCGGATGAACTGGTGAAACACCGAACCCCCGCCGAGAAAGCAGCGGTTCCCCACCAGCACATGTCCTCCCAGGAGGACGTTGTTGGCCAGAATGTTGTCGTCGCCCACGACACAGTCGTGACCGACGTGAGCCCCGTTCATGAGGTAGTTCCTCTCCCCGATGCAGGTCTCTCCTCCCTCCTGAATGCTCCGGTGCAGGGTGACATACTCGCGGAGATGGCACTGCGCCCCCACCTGGACACCGCTGGATATTTGCCGATCGAACCCGACGAACTGCGGGTCCGCCCCGACCAGGGTGCCCGAGCCCACGTAGCAATCCGGCCCGAGCAGGGAGCCGCGGCGCACCTGGGCCTGTGCCGCAATCTCGCAGCGGTCACCCACCCGGGCGCCCTCCTCGACGATGGCGTAGGGCCCGACCCTGACCCCCTCCCCGAGTTCGGCGGATGAGGCGACGATGGCGGTGGGATGGATCTCGGTCATGGCACGGCTCAGAGCAATCCGCCCTCCCGGAAACTGAAATAACCGGAGGGATGGAATTCACTTAAGGAACCCAGAATGACGTGATCATCAAGATCGATTCCCACCGTCTGCGTCGCCTCCCCGAGCCGACGCGTCGCCCGGATGTCGGCGGCGCTTGGAGATGGGTCGCCGGAGGGATGGTTGTGCACCAGAATCATGGAAACTGCGCCGTACACGATGGCCGGCCGGAGCAGTTCGGACGGATTGGCGAAGCATTCATCGCGCGTTCCCAGAAACACCTCCTCGACCCGGATGAGCCGTTTCTTCCGGTCGAGCAGCACCACCCGGACCGATTCCTGGGCCAGCGCCTGCATCTCGGTCCCCATCAGGGAATACACATCCTCCGGTTGAGTGATGGCGCGGCTCTCGTAGCGCTGCCGGGCAATGCGGCGCCCGAACTCGAACACCGCTGCCAACTGGGCCGACTTGGCGCGACCGATTCCCTTCACCTGACACAGCTCGGCGATATCGGCGCGGGACAGATCGCGAAGCGTGCCGTAGCGATGAAGCAACTCGCGCCCCAACTCCACGGAGCTGACGCCCGCCCGGCCGGTGCCGAAGAAGATCGCCAGGATCTCCGCATCGCTCAGAGAACCCGCTCCGAGGCGCTCCAGCTTCTCCCGGGGACGCTCCCCGGGCGGGAGATCTTTGATCCGACGAGGTGACACGACGCGATCATTGAACGAGAATGGCGACCCGGCAACGAGTTTCCCGGCCGGTCTCCTTCGCCATGGCATTTTCGACCATCGCCGCGATCGCCACCCCCCCGGGGCAGGGCGCCATCGCTTTGATCCGCATCAGCGGTCCCGAATCCTTCGCCATCGGACGCCGCCTTCTGCGCCCCTTCGCCGACCCGCCCGAGGCGCGCCTCCAACGCTTCGCCCGCTGTGTCGACGGGGAAGGCGCCACCATCGACGAGGTGCTCTACACTCCCTTCCCCGGCCCGGGCAGTTTCACCGGCGAGGATGTCCTGGAAATCTCCTGCCACGGTGGGCTGGTGGTGACGCAGTGCCTGCTGCAGCGCATCCTCGAACTGGGTGCGGCTCCCGCCGGTCCGGGCGAATTTTCCCAGCGCGCCTTCCTCAACGGCAAACTCGACCTCACCCAGGCCGAGGCGATCATGGACCTCATCTCGGCCCGCTCGGAACTCGCCCTCAGGGCCGCGGGCCAGCAACTCGCGGGCCGACTGGGCGAGGAGACGGAGCGCCTGCGCCTCGCCCTCATCCCGGTCTGCGCCCATGTCGAAGCCTATATCGATTTCCCCGAGGAAGACATCGATCCCGCTTCGCTGGAGAAAATCGACGAGGACCTCCACGCCATCGGCGAGCGCATCGGCAGCCTCCTCGCCACCGCCGACCGCGGGCGAATCCTCCGCGATGGCGTCCGCACGGTGCTCTGCGGGATTCCCAATGCGGGAAAATCCAGTCTCCTCAATCTCCTCGTCGGCTACGACCGCGCCATCGTCAGTCATCGCCCGGGCACCACACGGGATACCATCGAGGAATTCATCACCCTCGACGGCATGCCCCTCCGCATCGTCGACACCGCCGGCATCCGGGCGAGCGATGACGACATCGAGAGCGAGGGCATCGCCCGGAGCCGGGCCCAACTGGAGCAGGCCGAACTCGTCCTGCTCGTGTTCGATGGCACCCGAGACCGGGGACAGACCGAGGCCCTGTCGGTTCCCCAGGGCAGGGCGACCGTCTCCATCCTGAACAAATCCGACCTGGAGGTTCACCCCGACTGGATCGGCGACGAGGCGGTAGTCTCGCTTTCCTGCGAAACCGGAGAGGGCATGGAGGAACTGCGCCGCGCCATCAATCTGGCGGTGACGGGCAACGCTTCTGGATTCGAGCGGGCCGACCTCGTCGCCATCAACTCCCGGCACCAGCACTACCTGGGCCTCGCCGCCCAGAGAATCGCCTCGGCCCGCAGCTCCCTCGCTTCGGGGGAGTCCCCGGAGTTCTCCGCCTTCGAGCTGCGCGAGGCGCTCGATTCCATCGCGGCGATCGCGGGCCGCACCGATATCGAGGAGATCCTAGCCGCCGTCTTCAGCACCTTCTGCATCGGCAAGTAGGGACTCCAGCGCCGAGAGAATCGTCTTCCCATCGGTCCAACCGGCGGCTCCCTCCACCCAGTCATCGACGGAGGGGAAGAGTCCCAGCACGACGGCGCGCCGGGCCATGGCCGCGAACCGATGCGATTCCGTCGCGCTGAACCGATAACGCTCCAGGACACTCTCGACCCCTGGGGCTGGAGCCACGCGCTGCCGCTCCTCCCGCACCAATTCCGCGATCTGTCCGGACCAGGTGACCAGGGTCTCTCCGGTCGCGGCGCACATTTCCCGCACTTTCTTCCCGTCGAGTCCCGCGAAACCCTCGTGCCGGTTGTCGGAGATCACCTTGACCAATTGGATCAGTTCCCCCCCGACAAACCTCCGGGCCGCCGCGATGAATCCCGCCCCCTCCATATCGATCATCTCCCCGGTCGCAGGATAACTCGACGACGGCATATCGATGGTGAGCAGCTCCGCCGTGGCGAACCGATCCTCGCGTCGTGGCCAGACCACGGGGGGATACCAGGAACGTCCTGTCGCCGCATCCGTAATCCTTCCGGCGCGGAAGGCCGTCCCGGGGGCGGCATCACCCTGCCCGGCGATCCCGAAATTCAACCAGGCACTCGGCGAGGCCGATCCCGTTCGCCCCGCCAGCCAGCCGACCGCGGCCGCCGCATTCGCCTTCCCCACCCCACTGAGAACCAATTGGTGCGAACCGCAGGCACTCCGGTAGAGAGAGAATCCCTTCGTCCCGGAAACGGGCTTCATCCCCAGCCGCGCGATCAGAAAATCCGCTTCGGGCCGCAATGCGACCACCCAGTTCACCAAGGGCGGGGGCTCCGTCATTTCAACAATCCCAGGACAAAGCCTCCGCCGAGCGCGGTCGCTACGGAAATGGATGACAGAACCAACTGCTTCAGCGAGAAAAAATGGTCTGCCAGCCAATCGCCGACCAAGGCTAATGCCTCACCATCCACCCCTCCACTGGTCCGGATCACGAAGACCGCGGCTAGAGCCATCACGAGCACGACGAGCATCACCATCCCCCTCGCGATGCTACGGAACAGACTCCCCACGAGCAGGGCGCCCAGAAAGCTGATTCCCACGAAAAACACGGGGCTGTCGAAGACCGCGGCATAACGGATCGCCGGTTCCAGGCGCGCCTCCCGGACCGACTCCGGCGATACGGCGAGACGATCCCCGAATTCATCGAACTCCGCCCCCACCATTGCCCCGGCTGCGAGGCCGCCACGCTCTTCGAAAAAATCGTTGGCCTCCCACACGACGCCGCCAACGGTGACCACGAAGGCGGCGAGAACCACCCTCCGTTTCCACTCGGAAAGACAATCGAATGTGGACCAGAGCCAACGCACCAGGAAAGTTAACTTCTCTTAACTTCTATTTCCACTGAAAATTTTATAATCAGCTTGGCCTGGTTGTCTGGATCACCGGGGCGGAGCGACTGCCGGGCAGCTCATTCGCCGGCTTCGTCGACGGTGGAGAACACGGCGGCGTCACCGGCCATTTCCCCGATATCGCTCAACCCATAGACCGTGTTTCCGGGGACGGGCGCAGGCACCCATCCGGCCGGTCCCTCGAGAGCGGTCTCCACGGCGAACCAGTCGGTGCCCGCTGCTGCAGACGGAGAAAGGATGGCGGCATCGTAGTAGCGATTTGTCTCACCGATGTCGCCGCCGCCCGGGAACCGCTCCACCACGATGTCGCCGCCGATCCCTGGTTCGGTCGGTTGCCCGATGCCAATCGGCTCTTCGCCGAAGAAGTCAAAGGCGAAGCTCTGCGGAATCTCGGGCAAAGGCACGTCGAAATCGGCCAGAAAGGAATCGATGGGCTCGAACGTCGGACGGAACACCTCATCGACCATGTGGGTCCCCACCTCCGCCGGCAGATCGTCGAGCAGGATGGGGCTTCCCGAATACAGCACCCGGGACTCCAGTTCCTCGGCGATAAACTCGGCTGGAGCCATCTCGGACTCTTTCCGCGAGGGAGACAGATCGCGAAGGAATTGGGTGAGCCGCCGTTTTTTCATGACTTCGTTGACGGATGAAACAGACATCGCCGGTCCAGTTCCGTCTCCTGCCAGCTATTTCAGCAAAGTTCATACCATTTCGCCCGCCCGAAGCGCAAGCCGGGAAAAACGACCCCGGGGAAAAAGAGAAAGGCGGTCCCTGACTGAGCATGCAGGAACCGCCTTGAAAACTCCGGTCTCGCCGTCCGACGGAACTTGGGGGCCGTCTGGTTAACGAAAACCGGAGCCGCAGCCAGATACCACCACGCGACTAGCTGCATCATGGTCACGGCCCGGGGGCTCCGGTTCTTAGAAAAATCTGCAGCCGCCGAAGAAGAACGACGGCCGCGATATCGGCGATCAGCCCTGTGCTTTCAGCGTGTTGTAGAGTTCGAAAGCCTCGTCGGGCTTCATCCCCTCGTGGACGACGCCGCGAATCGCCTTCATCATCGAGACGGGACTGTCGGACTGGAAGATATTCCGGCCCATGTCCACGCCGGATGCGCCCTGCTCGCAGGCGCTGTAGGCCATCTCGATGGCATCGCGCTCGGGCCGCTTCTTGCCCCCGGCAATCACGATGGGAACCGGGCAGCAACTCGTGATGGTGTCGAACTCTACGTCCGAATAGTAGCACTTGACGAGGTGACAGCCCAACTCCGCCATGATCCGGGTGGCCAGACGAAAGTACTTGGCGGTTCGTTCCATCGAGGTTCCCACCGCGACCACCCCCATCACGGCGATACCGTAGCGATTCGCCTCGTCGATCAGGCGGGTCATGTTGCTGATCGTGTTGCGCTCGTGTTCGGAGCCGATGAAGACCTGCACGGCGAGGACGCAGGCGTTCAGCCGCACAGCTTCCTCGATGGAGCAGGCCAGCACCTCGTCGCTGAGGTATTCGGGCCGGGCCATGGACGTGCCTCCGGAGCAGCGGAGGGCGATGGCCTTCTGCGTGCTGGCAGGAATCACGGCGCGCTGAATGCCACGGGTCAACATGAGGCAGTCGCAAAGCGGTTCGAGGGGAAGGATGGTCTGATCGACCCTTTCCAATCCCGTGGTCGGTCCCTGGAAATAACCGTGATCGAAGGCGAGCATGATGGTGCGCCCCGTCTCCGGATTGAACACCCGGGAGAGCCGGTTCTTCAGGCCCCAGTCATACTGGTGGGAGCCCTTGAGAAAGAACCCGGGAGACTCCTGGGGAACTCCGGTGAAATACTCCTTCACTTTTTCCTGTGATTGTCCGTCTAGGTCTGCCATGAGGTATTTGGATTGTTGAACAGCCTTTGAGCCTCTATGAAATCGGGGCTCTGTCAATACCAAAGCGGTCAGAGGATGGTCCCGACGAATTTCTCGGGATCGAAGGCTTCCAGGTCCTCCAATTTTTCGCCCGTTCCGATGAACCGGGCCGGGATGCCGAGTTCGTGGCGGATCGCCACCAGGCTGCCTCCCTTCCCCGACCCGTCGAGCTTGGTCACGATGGCACCGGAGAGATCGAGGGCGCGGTGAAACTCTTTCGCCTGGATCACCGCATTCGATCCCGTGGTTCCGTCGACGACGATCCAGCGCTCGTGCGGCGCCTCCGGGTCCTGCTTGGCCAGGGTGCGCTCGATCTTGCGCAGCTCCTCCATCAGGTTGCTCCGGGTATGCAGGCGTCCCGCGGTGTCGCAGATCAGGTAATCGATCCCGTTGCGAATGGCGCTCTGGTGGGCGTCGTAACAGACCGAGGAGGGGTCGCCCTGATACTGGCTCTTCACGATGGGCACGCCGACCCGCTGGGCCCAGACGTCGAGTTGCTCGATGGCGGCGGCCCGAAAGGTGTCTCCCGCGGCCAGCATCACCGAATGCCCCCGGGTCTTGAGGTGATGCGCCAACTTGGCGATGGTCGTCGTCTTCCCCACGCCATTGACACCGGCGATGAGTAGCACCACCGGTTTGCCCTCGGCCCCCGGTTCGACCAGCGGTTCCGCCTCCCCGAGAATATCGCGGATCGATGCGCGGCAGAGCTCGACGACCTTCTCGGCATCGATTTTGCCCTTCCGCCGGCGCAGGTCATCGACGATCTCGGTGGTCAGACGGATGCCGATATCTCCGGAGATGAGGGTCTCCTCGAGGTCGTCCCAGTCGATCGAGGGAGTGCCCTGAAAACGGCTGATAATGCTGGAAAAAAGGCCCATAAATCTGTCCCTAGGCGTTCCTGTCCGGGATGTCCATCATCTCTTCTCCGTTTCCAGCGACTGCTTCAGGATCCGGTCGAGCACCCCGTTGACGAAGCGGGGCGAATCCTCCGCGCCGAAGCGTTTCGCGATTTCGATGGCTTCGTTCAACGCGGCCTGGGGCGGGATGTGATCCGCAAAGACGATCTCGTATGCCCCGAGTCGCAGGATGCTCCGATCCACCGCGTTGAGCCGTTCCATGCGGAAATGATGGAGGGCTCCCGAGAGCATCTCGTCGACGGCGACCTGGTTGATCCGAAAACCGGTGATCAGTTTCTCCGCGAATTCCCGCACCCGAGGATTCTTCGCCTCCCGCAACAGCCAGAACCCGGGAAGGAACTCCTCGTCGCTCTCGGCTTCGGCCAGGCTCTCGTGGCCAAAAAGGTATTGCACGGCGGCCTCACGGCCGTCTCTTCTCACGCTGGGTTTCGACATAAACGATTGGGGGTAAACCGTCTCCATACACGGAGTTTGCCCGTGGGCAAGTGCCGGTTTGGCTTGCTGTCGGGAATTGCCCCGTGCTCAGGGCGCGGAGACCGGCTCGATGATCCGTTGCAGAATGCGGCGCCCGCGACGCGGCGGCATCTCGTCTTCGCCCCCTCCCCCGTAGAGGTAACCCGGGCGGGACCGCGTCATGGACGTTTCGCCTGTGTCGTGCCAGACGCTGCGCAACACTCGCCCCGACAAAGCGGACACATAGTGGATCCCCACCGACTTGCGCGACGGGTCGAGCAGGTTGACCATCCAGACCGGCTCGTTGCCCTGGTCCCGACAACGGAGCTGATAGTGCACCGAATCGTAGCCCACCCCCTCGATCCTGGCCAGATCCTCGACGAGAAGAAAAACGGCGTCGGAATCCACCTTGAGCCGATCGCGCTCCACCGCAATCACCGGCAAATCCTGGCCAGGCAGCGGACGCAACACCCGTTTGCCGATAACCTCCCCATCGGCGAGGGCATACTCGATCAAAACCTCGCCGTCGCGCACCAGAATCAGCCACTCCCGGGGTTGATCCTGCCCGTAAAAACCGGTCATGCCCACCACCGCACCATCTGCGGGAAACGCCGGGGAAGCGAGAAACGTATCCAGAACCGGGATGCCAGATCGGTAGCGCTCAGGAGTGGCACTCGCACTGGCGAAGGCGAGAAAAGAGGTGAAAATGACTGGAAACAGGAGTCGCATCACTTCGCGGGACGCACGGTAAATAGGGGGAAATTACGGCACGTCTAACTATTTTACAAACAAAACTAAAAACTTTTCCGAAACATGTCAACCTTGCGATCCCAATCGGCCCTGCTCATTCTGGGGCATGGCTCGACGGAAAACCCCGATTCATCCCAACCCACCTGGGATCTCGCCGACAAGATCCACGACAGCGGCGAGTTCTCTTCGGTGCACTGCGCCTTCTGGAAGGAGGAACCCAGCTTCCGGCAGATCTTCGCCTCCATCGATGAGGACCTGATTTTTGCCGTGCCGAACTTCATCAGCGAGGGCTACTTCACCCGCGAGGTCCTCCCGCGAGAACTCGAGTTGGATGGCACCACGACGCGCCGGGGCGACAAGACGGTCTTCTACTGCGACCCGGTCGGGATCCACCCCACCATGACCAAGCTGCTGGCGCGACGCGCGGTCGAGATTCTGGACGACAGGGCGAGACCACAGGACAGCGCTCTCATCATCGTGGGCCACGGCACCAACCTGAACAAAAAGTCGACCGAAGCGATCACCAACCAAGTCGAGGCACTGCGTGACGAGAACCTTCCTTTCGCCCAGATTCTCGACGCCTACATGGAGGAACCACCATTCATTGCCGACTGGCGGGAAATGACGGATGCCACCAACGTCGTGGTGGTGCCCTTCTTCATCGCCGACGGACTCCACAGCTTCCAGGACATCCCCGTCCTCCTCGGCATCGAGTCGGAACCCACTGCCGCGGCGAGCCAGTTGTCGGTCTTTCGGGAAAACCCCATCGAGCGAGACGGCCGCCGTCTATTTTACAGCAGAGCCATCGGAACCGCTCCGCAGATGAGCGAAGTCATTCTTGATCAGGTCACCCATTTCGAGAAACACTACCTGCATGCGTCTGCCTGACTATCTCGAAACCCTGGTGCGCGAGGGAGAGGACCGAAGATTCGGACAGCTGATCCTCTCCCGCTGTGGTGAGACGGGCGCTTTCCGCGCCATTCACGAGGACGATCGCGACCGGCCTGCGGCGGAATTGACCGAGCTGAACAGCCTGCCCGAGGTCCGCGAAATCGCCAACCAGGACGACGCGGGGAATTACCGCCCCCTCAAGACGGCCCCCACTCTCCGCTCGGGATGGACCTTTGTCCGGCCGGATGCGGGCTCATTCCTCCGGTTTCTCGACGCAATCTATCCCGGGGCGTTCGGCGTGTCGATACGCTACCTCGAAGGGGAACTCGATCCCGTGCCTCTCCGGCTCACCCTGGATCGCCAGACCGGACTGTACCGCCGAGCCGGCACCATCACGGACAACCAGGCCAACGAGGTGATGCGGGAGGTCTGTGCCAAGGGATGCCTGCGCGCCATCGCCTGGCCCATCGACGACACCTGCCCCACCGGGAGGATTCGGATGCAGGATCTTCGCATCCCCCTGATCTGCCACGAGGCCTGCACTTTCGTCGTCTCGGAATCCCGGCGCCTCGCCCGGGAGGCCTACGCCAGAGCCAACGCCCCCCGACCCAAAAAGGAAGAGGGCTGAGCTCTATCGCCCGGTGAACGTGTCCACGTCGACGCCGCGCCAGAATTTGCTCGACTCCCGGTCGTTATAGGGATCCTGTTCCGGGATCTCGTCGGAGGCCAGAGTGGCGACGTGGCCGTCCAGAAATGAGGCGATCACTTTCTCCGATCTCCACCGCTGTTTGCCCGTCTCCAGGATCGCCTCCCGGTCGTCGAAACCGATGATGTTGTCCTCGCTGTTTTCAATGAAAAGCACCGCATTCGGCCGGTGCACCAACCGCGCCAGATTCTTCTCCGTGCGGTAGGGGTCGGACGAACTGTTGTAGATGTAGTCGTACTGCAACTCCTCATTCATCGCGTAGCTGTGCTTGTGCCAGTCTTTCTCCGTGGGATTCCGCTTCACCGACTGGATACTCTCGAAAAAGGTGCCCTTCAGGTGCGATCCCTCGGAATCCCCGTCGGCGCCCTCGATCGCGTCGTCTCCCCGGCTTTCCCGCCGATTGTTCTCCTCCTCGAAGTAGGTGGCGTAAAAAACCACCCCGTCCAACCAGAGACCGGTGCCGGCCCCGGTGAAGTCCCACTCGTCCGGAAGGGTGAAGTTGTCCCCGTGGCCCCCGGGATAAAGGGGACTCGGCAGGGTCTGGTTGTTGTCGGCGGCCCATCTCAGGGTGGACGTGGTGAACTGCTTCACATTCGAGACGTGGGTGGCCATGCTGGCCTTCTCCTTGACGAGCGAGAACGCCGGGAACGCCAGACTGGCCAGGGTCGCCAAGATGGCGACAACGATGAGAATTTCGATCATGGAAAATGCCGCGATGCGGCCGGGAGTCGAGGACGCCTGATTCATTTGCTGTGTATTCACGATGTAAATTTCTGTTTATTCTACCGAATTTCCTTTGCCGCGGTCAAGCCGGATCCCAGCTTTTCGGCGATTCGGTTCCGTTCCGCCCTTTCCACGGCTCTGGCGCGGTTGTCGCGCCCCTTACCCGGCGCGTGGGACTCGGTATCGGACGGTGGGGCCGGTCCCGGAGGAGCGAGGAACGGGTTGACACCTTTTCTCCCCAGATGCTTAAATGCGGCACTCAATGATTCTCCCACGGATTTCCGCCGCCTTTCTGCTCGTCATCCTATTTTTCCCCCTCGCCCGAGCCCAGTCCACCAGTCCGCCCAACGTGGTTTTCATCATCACCGATGACCAGGGCTACGGCGATCTCGCCTGCCACGGCCATCCCTCTCTGCAAACCCCACACCTGGACCGGCTCGCCTCCGAATCGGTGAGCCTCGACGACTTCCACGTCGCCCCGACCTGCTCACCCACGCGCGCCGCCCTCCTCACCGGCCGATGGAGCAATCGCACCGGCGTCTGGCACACCATCATGGGCCGCTCCATGCTGCGGAGCAACGAAGTGACGGTGGCGAGCCTTTTTTCCGAGGCCGGATACGCCACGGGCATGTTCGGCAAATGGCATCTCGGCGACAATTATCCTTTCCGGCCCGAGGACCGGGGATTCACCGAAGTGCTCCGCCACGGTGGAGGCGGCGTCGGTCAGACCCCCGATTACTGGAATAACGCCTACTTCGACGATACCTATTTCCTCAATGGCGCACCGGAGCCCACCGAGGGCTACTGTACCGACGTTTTCTTCCGCTACGCAGCCGCCTTCATCCGCAGACAGGCCGCTGCGGGCAAGCCGTTTTTCGCCTACATCTCCACCAACGCTCCTCACGGGCCCAACCACGCGCCCCCGGAGTTCGCCGCACCCTACGAAGAACAATACCCGGTCAATGTGGCTCATTTTTTCGGGATGATCGCCAACATCGACCATAACGTGGGCCAGTTGCGCGAAATGCTCGCCGAAGAGGGGATCGCGGAGAACACCATCTTCATCTTCACCACCGACAACGGTACCGCCACGGGCCGGGCTGTGTTCGACGGCGGCATGCGGGGCGCCAAGGGCAGCGAATACGACGGAGGTCATCGGGTTCCCTTCTTTCTGCACTGGCCCGCCCAAGGCTGGACCTCCGCCAGGAAGATCGACACCATCTCCGCCCACGTCGACATCGTGCCCACTCTACTCGACCTCTGCGGTCTGCCCCGCCCCGAGGAGATCGAGTTCGACGGCCGGAGCCTTCGCCCGCTCATCGAGGGCGATGCCGAAGACTGGCCCGACCGCATCCTCGTCACTGACAGCCAGCGGGTCAAGGACCCCATAAAGTGGCGTCAGTCGGCCGTGATGACGGATCGTTGGCGGTTGGTCAACGGCGAGGAACTCTACGACATCGACGCGGATCCGAAGCAGCGCGACAACATCGCCGGGGATCATCCCGCGGTGGTCGAGCGTCTCACCGCCTTCTACGAGGAATGGTGGGCGGAACTCGAACCCACCTTCGCCGAGCCGGCCCGCATCGTCGTAGGATCGGATGAGGAGAACCCCAGCCGCCTGACTTGCCACGATTGGATCACCACCGGTCTCACCCCGTGGAATCAGGGCCACATCCGCGACGCCGACGCGAAACCGGCCAACATCGGCTTCTGGAACCTGGAGGTGGCCCGGGCCGGAGACTACCAGCTGACCCTGCGGCGCTGGCCCGACGAGGGCGATGTTGCCGCTGTTCCCATCACCGGATCGATCCCACCCGGAGAAGACGTGCCCGGAGTGAAGGCTTTCCGGGCCCGTCCCGGTAAGCCCATCGACGCAGTGCGGGCCCGGGTCCGCATCGCCGGAGAGACCTTGACCCGGCCGGTGCCGGCCGACGCCACCGAGATCGAATTCCCGCTTGCCCTGGAGAGAGGTCCGGCGACTCTGGAGGCCCACTTCCTCGATGCCGGCGACGGTGTCACCGGCGCATACTACGCCTACCTGAGGCGGCTCTGATCCGCCCCACCCCCCTTCAAGAACTTCCCCGAGCCAAGATGCAGCACTTCTACCTCGCCGCAGCCGGAGGGGGCAGCAGCCCCACTTTCACCCGGGAAGCGGTCGAACAGGCGCTCAAAGCCGAGAATTTTACGCCCGACCGAATCGCCGAAATCCTCGAAGCCCTCCGCAACCTCGGCCAAGCCGGACCGTCCGGTTCCTGGACCGTTCTCACCATCTTCTTCGTCTTCGCCATCGGTGTGTCCTTCTTCTGCTCGGTCTGGGAGGCCGTGATCCTGTCGGTGACGCGCCCCTACATCGCCAACCTGAAAAAATCCCGCCCCAACGCCGGCAAGCGGCTCGAGGACCTCAAAACCCAGATCGACCGGCCATTGGTCTCCGTCCTCACCCTCAACACCATCGCCCATACCATGGGGTCGATGGGGGTCGCCTCGGAGTTCTCCAAAATCAGCGGTGGAGGCATCTGGGACAAGATCTGCGCGGCGGCGATGACACTCGCCATCCTGATCGCCTCCGAGATCATACCCAAGAACCTGGGAGCGCGCTACTGGAAGGCATGGGCGCCCTGGGTCGCCACCAGCCTGCACTGGTTGACGCGACTGATGAGCCCCGTGGTCACGGCCATCGGCTTCTTCAGCCGTGGGGGCCACCACGCGGACACCTTCAGCCGCGAGGAACTGACGGTGATGGCGGAAATGGGGAGGATGGAGGGTCATCTCCACGAGGACGAATCCCGCATCCTGGGTAACCTGCTCACCTTGAAAGAGGCCACCGTGGAGGATGTGATGACGCCCCGCGTCGTCGTGTTCGCGCTACGGGACGACACCACCGTCCAGGAATTCATCGACAAACATGCCGAGATGCCCTTTTCCCGGATTCCCATCTTTCGGGAGAATCGGGACGACGTGACCGGATTCGTGCTCAAGGACGACATTCTGCTCGCGGCGGCCCGGGACATGCATTCCTCCGGCATCAGCGATTGGAAAAGGGAGGTGGCCATGATCAGTGAGCACACCACCCTCCCCGACGCCTTCGAGAGCCTCACCGAGAATCAACACCAGGTCGCCATCGTGCATGACGAATTCGGGGGCATGACCGGCCTCGTCACCATGGAAGATATCGTGGAGACCCTTCTCGGCCTCGAGATCGTCGACGAGGTCGATACCCGCGACGATATGCAGGCTTTCGCCCGGTCGCTCTGGGAGAAACGCTCCAAGCGCATGGGCATTCAGTTGATCGCGGGAAATCCCGGGTCCGCGACGGGAAACCACGCCCGGGAGGAGAAGAACAAATCGCCGTGAGCGGTCACAACTTCTCTCGCAGCGCTGCTCGCAATTCCTCGTTTTCTTTTTCCAAATCGTCGATAACCCGGAGCAGCCGTTCGATCAGAGCCACCTTCTCCGCACCATCTGCCGCGTCGACCCCCAGACCGGCTACCGCGTCGAGTTTCCGCATCAGTTCCTCGATGCGCTCCTGGGCTGCGCCGTCCTCGCCGGAGTATTCCTCCAGCTTCTCCTCCATGTTCGCGATGCGTTGCTGCATTTCCGCCATCTCCGCCTCGATCGTCACGATCCGGCGCTTGGCGAACTCTTCCTGCTGGGTCAGGCGGCGCAGCCGGTAGGCTTTCGCCTCCTCCAACAGAGCCAATTGCGCCTCGACGTCGTCCACCGTGGCCGCCCTCTGCTCGATCTCTTCCTCCGCGAGGCCCAGCTTGCCGATCCTTTCGTTCAGTTCGGCGATCCGGCTCTCCCCGACCTCACTTTCATCCGTGCATGACACGACGAGAAGGAGCCCCGCGATTCCTCCGAGAAATCTAGCTTTCATGGGACACCACTACCTGCCGGGATTCGCCCAGCCCTTCGATGCCCAACTCGACCACGTCTCCGGCACGGAGAAACTGAGGCGGATCCGATGCCATTCCCACTCCCGGAGGGGTTCCCGTCGTCACGATGTCACCGGGCATCAAGCTCATGAAATGGCTGAGGTAACTCACCAGGGCGGGCACGGAGAAGATCATCCGGCTGGTGCTCCCCTGCTGCTTGACTGCTCCGTTCACCCGCAGCCACATGTCCAGATCGTGCACGTCGTCAATCTCATCGGGCGTGACGACCCACGGGCCGATCGGGGCGAACCGGTCGCAACTCTTGCCCTTGACCCACTGCCCTCCTCTCTCCAGTTGGTAGGACCTCTCGCTGTAGTCGTTGTGCAACAGATACCCGGCCACATGATTTGGCGCCTCCGCTTCACTCACGTAATTGGCCCGTTTTCCTACGACAAAGGCCAACTCCACCTCCCAGTCGGTCTTCTCACTCCCGGGTGGAAGGATCAGTGGATCGTTGGGGCCACATATCGCGCTGGTCGCCTTGAAGAAGATGATCGGCTCCGCGGGCGGCTTCATTCCCGCCTCGGCAGCGTGATCGGAGAAGTTCAGGCCGATGGCAATGAGCTTGCCGGGGCGCTTCACACAGGGACCGAGACGCATCCCGGGCTCGATACGCGGAGCCCGCTCGGCCTCGGTCTGGACCCACTCGCCGAGACGATCCAGGTGGTTCGGATCGGCGAAAAAGGCCTCGTCCCAATCCATCCCAAAGCCGCCAGCGTCGATCCGGGTGCCGTCGGTAAGCTCGATGCCCGGTCTCTCTGCTCCCTCCTCACCAAAGCGCAGCAATTTCATGTCGCCCATCCTAGCGGATGGTCTTGCGGAGACAAGCGGTTAATGGTCCGGCGGGAGAACGCCGGATCGAAGGGTGCGAGACTCCCGCGCTCCGATGGGTCAAGACCGCCGAGGTCCTCCGCCCCCCCCGGCTTTTACCAGGCAATCCGCTTCCACACCCCGTCGGCAAAGTAGTGAGCCGCCTCGCCGCCCGATTCCTCCTCGTGGTAGTAGAGATAATCGCGGTCGAACAACTGTTCGGGACGGTAGAAGGGCGCGGCCTCGGCCACGGGCATGAAATCGTGGAGTTCCGGCTGCTCCTGAATGGTCGATTCGATGACGTATTCCGCGCCCTCCAGATCGACCACCACCCAGGCGTGTTGGCCGATGTTTCCGTTCCACCCGATCGCCACTCGAGCCTCGAACCCCGCGCTGATCAGGACGTCGACGAGGAGAATCGAAGTGTCCTCACAATCCCCCTCGCGGCTGAACCAGGTCTCGTCTGAGGTTTTCCACACCTCGGTCTGATCGTGACCCGCGTGATCATGTTCATAACGGCACCGGGCCGCCACCTTCCGCCAGATGGCCAGGACCTGTTCCTTGGGTGACAGGCTTGCGGAAACGCGCGGGAGCTGAAACTCGGTAAAAAAATCGACCGCCCGCCTCATCCGGCCCTCGGAATCCGCCGCCAGCACGTCGTAGGGTCGCTCGCAGTCGGGGCAGCTCAGAATCAGGGTCTTCGTTTTCCGGTCCAACTCCAGGGCGTGGATGCTCCCGTCGTGAGGACAGACGTTGTAGAAACGCCCCCCGCTTTCGTTCGCCACCGCCAGGTCGAATCGAGGTATCCGACGCGAGAGCACCGCCAGCGCCGTCATCCGGCGGCCCAGAGCCACAACCGCCAGACTCAAATCGTGAAATTCGGGGTGCCCCAACTCATCCCAATCGCACAACTGCCCGACCAACTCCTCGCGGGAACCCGCGGTGACCAGGTTGGCCGCGAGATACTGGGCCCCGGGATACCTCTGCTGCAGCCGATCGAAAATCACATTCAACTCCGACCGCTCCGGCGCCTCCTCCGCCTCCAGACATCCGACCAGGAAAGCCTCGATCTCCCCATCCCGACCCAGAGTCGAAATCCCGAATTGGGACCTCACCTCGTTCGCCCCCCTCAGAAAATCCGTGCGCACCTCGCGAAGAAACGCCTCGTCCACCACGAGTGCCGGGCGCAGCAGGGTCAACGAGTCCTGGAACTTGCCGGGCACCGTCAATCCGACAGTGGCGGAGGTGACGAACAATAGCGCCGCCCCGAACATCACGATTGGTTTGAGCATGTCTGTGTTGCGATATTATGGAAATTATAACACTGTGAAGGATTCCTGTCACAGGTTTAATTTCTCCTTTCCCGTTGGCGGGGTCACCAGGATGACTCCGGCCCACAAGAAAGTCACTTCCAGAAACGCACCACGGGCCGTTTTTCTTCGTGAATCTTGGCGAAAACCATGGGGATGAGCCGGCTCTCCGTGTCGGCCCTGGTGTGCGCGCCCCAAGGG
>CAZLUZ010000088.1:0-20389 GCA_964562825.1 uncultured Akkermansia sp. | reverse complement strand
GAGGGGCCATCATTCGGGCCCCGCAAGTTCGAGGCCCGCACCACGAGTTCCAAGGTCCTCCTCAATGGCGGCGCGCACCGGGCCGATATCGAGCCATGGGAGGGATTTCACGCCCGCCTGGAGCGGTCTGAAGATTCGCGCACGCGGTTCACCAAGACTGAGGCGATCGCGGTTTCCATACAATAGCGGTTGCGGGACTTGGGCTACCGATCAATAGGGGGAAACGGAAAATCTACCGAAACGCTCCGTTCCTTCTTCATGATCGCCTCGATTTTTTCCACCACCTCGGGGTGGGCGGAAGCGAGGTCCCGCGTCTCCGATTCGTCTTCGGCCAGCTGATAGAGTTCGGTCTGCAAAGGGCTGGGGTTTCGCTTCCGCAGCATGTTCTGCCGGATGCCTTTCCACTCGCCTATCCATACCGCCTGCTGTCCTCCGTATCCCGGAAACTCCCGATAGAGAAAGGAGCGCTCCGGCTGCTTTGCACCCTTCAGGGTGGGCAGGAGACTCACCCCGTCGAGAACCCCTTGCTCCGGCGGGGTGCCCCCACAGATCTCGACGAGGGTGGGAAACCAATCCTCGAATCCAGTGACAAACTCGGTCGACGATCCCGGTTCGACCACGCCCGGCCATTTCACGATGAGAGGAACGCGGATGCCTCCCTCGTAGAGAGAACCCTTCAGTCCCCGGAGAGATCCGACGTTGCGAAAGAATTCGTAGTCGACCTCATCCCCGAGATGGGTCGTGCCGTTGTCCGAGGTGAACACCACGATGGTGTCGTCGGAGAGATCGAGTTCGTCGAGCAGATCGAGAATCCGACCGACGTAGCGGTCCATCCGGGTGATCATCGCCGCGTAGGCGGCTCTCGGGGTGAAGTGCGGGGTGTAACCATAGCCCCTATCCCGGGTAAAGGGGGGATCCTCCCATCCGAGCGCCAGGTAGGGCTCCAACTCCTCGCGGGGGACATGGAGTGCCACGTGGGGAATGATGGTCGGGTAATAGAGAAAAAAAGGACGATCCTGGTTCTTCCGAATGAAATCTAGCGCAGCCTCGTTGATTCGGTCGGGTGCATAGTCCTGTCCCTCGAACATCTCGTAGCTCGCCGGATCGGAAGGGTCGGCGCCAGGAGGGAGCCCGGCGTGACCGGGGATCGGAGGATCGTTATTCAGGGGAAAAAGTTCCCCATCCGACCAGAGCGACGCCGGGTAGTAGGTATGGGCGTGTGCCTGGCAGAGATAGCCGAAGAACCGGTCGAAGCCCTGCCGATTGGGCTGGCCGGTCGACTCCACATTGCCCAGGCCCCATTTCCCGAAGGCCCCGCAGCGGTATCCCGCCGGTCGCAGCGCCTCGGCCAAGGTCATCTCCTCCGGGGGCAGAGGGAACTGGCCCTCGGGTTGGGTCGCGCGATTGTCTCGCACCACGGCATGCCCGGGGTGACGCCCTGTCAAGAGCACGCAACGCGAAGGTGCGCACACCGGACTTCCGGAATAGGCGCGGGTGAAGCGCATCCCTTCGCTGGCGAGACCATCGATACGGGGGGTGCGGATCTTCTCCTGGCCGTAACAGCCCAGCTCGCGGTAACCGAGATCGTCGGCCAGGATGAAAACGACGTTTGGATGGTCTGGTGCAGAGTGGATGGCCGGAGTCGCGGTCGGGCCGAGCAGGAGGAGAAGGGCGAATAGTCGGTGCATCGCTTCTTTCTAACGTTTTCGAGCGGGGCGATCAATGGCCGACTTCCGCATCCGGGGGAAGGATGAGGGCGACCGGGTGCAATGAGAGCTTTTCATCCGGAGTGCCATGGTGGATGAATACGACAAACCAGATGAAAGACGTTGTTGAAGAAGGATTGGGCATTCTGACCGGCGATCGACTCCGCGTTTCTCTGGCGGACTGCTCGATCGATCGCCTCCGCAAGATGCTCCAGAAGATCGATGCGGAGGCCGAGTCTCTGCGCGAAGAAATGGAGAAGACCGAGGCCGAGGTGCTCGAATTGTATGCCAGGACCGAGGATGTCGAGCTGCACTACGAGGCGGGCCGCTACATCTTTCCCATTGACCGGAACAAGGAACGCCTCATCGAGCTGCGCGACCGGATCCAGTCGCTGGTCGAAAAGCGCAAGCCCATCTACAACACCTTCGAGGAGAAATACCTGATGACGCGCCAGGCGAAAATTCTTGGAGGCGAGAGGGTGGTCAAACTGAAAAACGGATTCATTTTTGTTCTCATTCTTGTCGTGCTGGCTCTGCTCGGGATCGACGCGGGGAACGTGGGCGCACCGGGAGAGGGAGCCAGACTACGACCGGTGGTGGTGGACGGGGCCATCACCGCCGTCGAGATCGAAGATGGGGGGCAGGACTACGTCGCGGCAGGAGTGTTGGCTCTATCCGCGGACCAGAGTCCCGGAAGCGGCGCAGAAATTCAGCTGGAGGTCGAGAACGGCCGCATCAGTTCGACCCGAATCCTCAGCGGGGGCAGGGACTACGACTCCGACGTGACCCTTCAGGTGAGGGCCCGGATCTCACCGGAGTTGCTGCATCAGTTCTGGATCATCGATTTCTGCTGTTGCCTCTTTTTTCTGGCGAATTTCTTTTTCGAGCTTGTCCTGGCGAACTCGAAACGTTGGTATTGGAAGACTCACTGGGTCGATTTTATTACTTCGATTCCCCTGCCTCCGGCGCAGGTCCTGGCCCAGATCGGCTTCTCCGGGAGCGAGGCGATCCGGGCGGGCCGTCTCCTCCGGGTGATCCGCCTCCTCCGAGCGCTGCGGGCGCTCCGGCTTTTCCTCTTCATGTGGCGTGGGCTCGATCACCTCGCCGAGATTTTCGACGTGCGGCTCATGAAAAAATCCTTTCTTGCCGGGTTGTTCGTCCTCGCCCTGGGCGCGCTGCTCATCACCCTTTTCGGCGAGAACGGCGAAGGACACGAAGCGGTCAACGGCTTTCTCCCCGGGCTCTGGTGGAGCTTCACCACGCTGGTGACCGGGGGATTCGGCGACATCTACAATCCCGAGACACTGCCGGGTCGTCTGCTAACCGTTTTTCTCGTCGTGTCCGGTATGGTCCTCGTCGGGGTGTTCACCGCGACGTTGACGACGGTGCTGGTGGGAAGGGAGGAACGAGCCCAGAATGCCCAGCAGAATGAACTCCTCGATCGCATTCAGACCGAGGGAGACCGCGTCGAGGCCGCCATCGCCAGGATTGAGGAGCGCCAGGAGGAGTTGAAGCGGCTCCTCGAACAATCCCAGAGTTGACGGTTCCGACGGTGAGGGAGGCGCTGGGGCGGCTGTAACCGTCCGGAGGCCTTCTTACCTGAGGACCGGTCTCAAGATCGCGTTGCGGTAGCGCACGGATGTGTGGTCTCCCTGGAGAAAGATGGGACCGGCCGAGGTGCAGTTGGCGTTGACGCCTCCTCCGGTGCAGCCGCGGACGAGTTGGTTGTCGATGACGACATCACCGTTGATGCTCACCGTGACGTGTCGGTCGACCAGGGTGAGGACGCATCGGTTCCATTCACCCGCAGGCTTCGTTGCGTTGTGGGTCGGAGCGATGCGGGCGTAAATCGCCCCCGGCCCTCGGTCCGGGCGAGAGGCCTCGCGGTCCATCACCTGCATCTCGATGTAGCCGCGCAGGTAGATCCCACTATTTCCCCCGGGGGGAAGCTGGTACTCGATGGTCAACTCGAAGTCCTCGAAATCTCTCGTCGTCATCAGGTTTCCGTATTCGCCGTAGGCTCCGTGATCGGTTTTTGGCGTTTCGTTGATGAGAACGCCCTGTTCGACTCTCCAGCCGTTCCGCTTTGTCGGATCTTCGAGGCGCCATCCCTCGAGGCTGTCGGGAGCGATCAGGGTGATCGGTGGGCCAAATTTCACCTCATCCAGGTTTGGCGCCGGCGGGGGAGGCGGGATACGCTGACCCACGAGTTTCAGGATTTCGTCTCCGGTTTCCGGAGGAGGGGAACCTTGCTCCGACGAATCGAATTGGTGGCGGACGATCAGTTCCACCTCTCCCGATGCACCCTGCGGGGCGGGCCGGAGGCGCAGGGGCGAGATCGAGATTCTGCCCGGTTCCTTTCCGAAGAACTTCCAGCGGACGGAGTGATGCAGCTGAAACTCTCCTTTCTCCGAGTCCCACGCGGTCCTCTCCACCGGTTTCGCATGTCCGACACTCCAGAGCAGATCGGATTGCCAGGTCCCTTCCTGATCTCCTTCCCGGATTTCCAGCCACACGGGGCGGCGATCGGCGAGGTGAAAGGCCCACGTTCCCGGGACCCACGATGGAACGGAGTGCGTCTCTCCGCGGACAGCTTCGGTGAAAAAGATGGTGGTGAGGGCCAACCCCGGAAGAGAGAGCGACGGCCGGGTAGAACAAAGAGCATTCATCGACGGGATATTGATCGAGAACCGGCTCCTGTCATCTGAAATCGTTCGGCCTTGCCGTTGACTCCGAGCGCCTTCTCCGGAAAGGCGCTCGGGGGTTAGGAGCGCGCAACCGGAGCAGCGAATCCCCGCGGGTGAGAAAGAGACTTCAGCGAAGGTCGTCGAGAATCTCGCGAAGCCGATCCACCTCCTCGGCCCGACTGACCGCTGTCAGGGTGATGCGGAGACGCGCCGTGTTGCGGGGCACGGTGGGAAATCGGATCGCCGGCACCCAGAAGCCCTTTTCCTCGAGGATTCGGCCGGCATGGAGCGCTCGCTCGTTGGACCCCAGGATGACGGGGACGATAGCACTCGCGGCGGCAGGGTCGAGTTGTCGGACCCGATTCCAGAGCCGGTCGCGAAGGTCCCGTCCCTCCGACCCGGTGATCAAGTCCAGGGATACCGAAGCCGTCGCGGCCAGCGCGGGAGAGGGGGCCGTCGAATAGATCAGGCTGCGGGCACGGTTGAGGATCAACTCGATCCAGCATCGGGAGGCGCAGAGGTACCCTCCGCTCAATCCAGCCGCTTTGCTCAGTGTTCCCATCTGAAAATCGATCTCTCGCTCCAGACCCAGTTCCGCGGCCAATCCCCGGCCCTGTGGGCCGAGCACTCCGAGAGCGTGAGCTTCGTCGACGAAGAGAAGAGCTTCGCAAGATCGAGCGATTCCGACGATCTCGGCCAGCGGAGCCCGATCGCCGTCCATGCTGAAAATGGATTCCGTGACGACAAGAACCCTGCCCTCTGACCCGGTGCGATCTCGACCCCAGGCGACGAGCCGGCGGAGCTTGTCGAGGTCGTTGTGGGGAAAGACGCGCAGCGTCGCGCCGCTGAGCCGGGCCCCATCGATCAGGGAAGCGTGGCACAGCTTGTCCAGCACCACGACGTCGTCCTTGCCGACGATGGCTGGGATCGTTCCGGTAGCGGTTGCGTAGCCCGAGGAAAAGGTCAGGGCTGCTTCGGCGCTCTTGAGCCCGGCGATCTTCTCTTCCAGGTCCACGTGCGGGCGGGCCGTTCCGCTGATGAGTCGGGACGCTCCCGAGCCGGCGCCCCACCGCGCCACGGCCTCCTGAAATGCGGCTTTGAGTCGGGGGTGGGCGGCCAGGCCGAGGTAGTCGTTCGACGAGAAATTCAGCACGGTCCGGCCCTCACGGTCTACCGAACTGCCCTGGGGCCCCTCGATGACACGGAGGTGCCGCCGCAGATTCTCCGCCTCCAGGGACTCCAACTCTTCGTCGGGATGACGCATGTGATCCGGCGAGGCTCGCGAAACGATCAGCGGCGGCGACGCTGGCCGGAATCGAGAAAATCCCGAGTCCTGAGAATGTCGACGGCCTTTTGCAGGGCGCGATCCTCGGGAAGCGTGGTGTCCCATTTCGTGGGACGCCCGCTGCTCTTGGCCAGGTAATAGTCCAATTCCGGATCGGTCCCCGCCACCAGCGCGGCCTCGTTCATGCGCGGGCGTTCCTCGCGAAACAGAAAATCCTGGAGGGCGCGTCCCCCGTCGACGGCGCGGAAGATCTCGTGCTTGGCTTCCAGAGAGGGCGCGGCCGGGATATCGACGGTGACACCTCTGCGAAAAAGCGAGACTTCGCTTTCCAGGACGACCTCGGCGATGGCATAGCGGAGGTAACGATCCTGGCCGATGGGGACATCGCGATATTCCACGGTCAGGCCGGAGGTGTTCTCCCCGATGACCAGGCTGCGATTTTTCCCCTGTAGCACGGCGGCGATGATCTCACCGACATTCCCGGTCTCGCGGTCGACGAGGATGACGATTTCTCCGGACCAGGAGGAAGCGGCCGGCCTGGAGGTGAACAACACGGGGCGTTCGTCACCGGGGCGACGAATTTTGAAGAGCAGTTCGTTGGGCGGCCGAAATCGGCTCAGGATCTCGGCGGCGATAGCGAAATCGGCCTGACCCTGCGGGGAGCGGAGGTCCAGAATGAGAGTTCTGACGGGATCGTTCTCTCTCAGGTCCTGCAGCGTCTGATCGAGAGACTGGAGTTCTTCGGGAGTGAATCTGCCGAATCGGGTGTATCCGATCTGGTCGTTCACGCGGCACGAAAAATAGGAGAAGGGGGAGTTGGTCGCCGAGATCGAGGACTCGGTCAGCAGCATCGCCCCGAAGTCGAGCCTGGCGAGGAGTCCCTGGAGGGCCGCTCGATTGATTTCGAGGTGATCGAGCCGATCTCGCTGGATGTATTCGGAGCTGAGCAGGCGATAGGCCTCCTGCAGATTGGCTTGGTTCAGTCCATCGACCAGCTTTTCGAGAGGAGAATTCTCCGTCGTCGCGGGGGCTGGGGCAGCGGAGCCGTTCGCATCCGCATCGTCGGCGCGGAGATTCGTCCCGCCGATGGCGATGCCGAGGATCAGAATCAGTTTCCACATGAGAGCATTCGTTGGATTCACGATCGGGAGCCGTCGTCGTCGCTCCTTCATTGCAATCCGAAACGTTGCTTCATTATCGCGTCGTGGCCATAGATATCCTGATCAAACCGCACCCTGCCATCCCCCATGATAAAGGAAGTCCAGTACATCAGGTAAACCGGCAGCGGGGTGTCGAGGTGCACCTTGAAATTGGGATTTCCTTCGTCCTCCATGGCGCGGGTGACATCCTGTATGCTCCAGGGTGCCTTGTTGCGACTGAGCATGATCGCGGCGAGTTCGTCGGGCCGGGAGACCCGGACGCAGCCGTGGCTGAAGTCGCGATCGGCCTCTTTGAAAAGATGGCGTTTTGGCGTGTCGTGGAGGTAGACGGAGTTGTCGTTCGGGAAGATAAACTTGACCAGGCCCAGGGCATTACCCGGGCCGGTACCCTGCCGCATGAGGAGTTTTTGCGCGGCGACCTTCTGCAGATTCTCTACCGTGGTGGGAATCACCTTGTCGGGGGAGACCTCGAAGAAGGGTACGATCTCGTAGCGATTCTCCTGCATGTAGGCAATGGGGTCGCCCGCGAGCGCATCCGGCACGAGTTCGCGTGTGGCGATGCTCGGGGGAATGTTCCAGTAGGGGCGGAAGGTCAGCCACTTGATCTCTCCATGGAAGACCGGAGTCTGCGATTTCCCCTTTTTCCCGACGATCACTTCCATGGTGGTGATCCGCTGGCGGTCTCGAAAAACGCGAAGGGCGCTCTCCGCTATGTTTACCTCGACGTGCTCCACCTCCTCGTAGGCTCGCGGCATCCAACGAAGCCGGTCGATGTTGATGATCAGGGTATCGATCCGGTTCTGGGTCGAATAGTTCAGCTCCTCCAGCGTTTTGGGCCCGATATACCCGTCTGGGGCGATGCCGTGGCGGAACTGGAAAGACTTGATCGCATCGCTGGTGAGCTGGTCGAGGGTGAACCGCTCTCGCCGGCTTCTCCGCACCGGAGCGGTGGCGGGAAGGTCTCCCTCGGCTTGCAGGCGAGCCTGGATCAACTCCATGTCGCGGTAAGTGTCCCCCGGTCCTACGGGGCGCCCGGGGTCGGGGACCGGTTTCCATCCGCCGAAACTCTGGATCTTTCGGTATTTCGCCAAGGTGTTGATCATCTCCGCGTAGCGGGGATCCTGGGGAGGAGCCTTGGCAAAAAGGAAAGGGGCAAATCCGCCGGGAGACTGGCGGAGTGCCTGATCGAGGAACACCGTGGCGGTGACGGCTCGTTTGATGGGCTTCCACTTTGGATGAACTTCGGTGGGATCCACGAAACCGTAGGCGAAAGCCTGGATGGCGTAGAGGGCGAGATGGGTGGTGCCCACGTCCATCTTGGCCAGAGCGCCGGGATCGGGAGAGGGATTCTGCCAGAGAGTGGGGTCGCTCCACGCCTGGCGCCAAACGTCCAGTTGGAAGAGGCGGGGAGGCAGCCCATGAGCGTCCAGCCCCTCGACAAAGCGGGTCAGACCCTCAAGATAATCCGGATTCCAAACCGGTTGGTAATTCCGGGGTTTGTAAAACGAGTCGAGGAGGGCATTCTTCGTCGCCTCCTTGCGGATTGCCTCCTGCACCTGAGCGGAGACAGGGTCCGCCAAGGAAAACGACAGCAAAACGGAAAAAAGCGCTCCGGAGATCAGTCGAAAGGGAAGCATGATTCGGGGGATTCTATTTTTCTTGAAATTTCTGGGAGGTCAACCTGATTTCAGATCAGCCAATCGAACCGCCACCGTAAGAGACGTTTCACGAGCGCCGATTCTAGACGCAATTGGGGCATCGTTCTTCCTCCGATTAATGTTACGTTTTTGCTTGGCATGATCCGGGATCCCCACATCCTCGCAAAATTCCTCTACGAACATCCCGAGGCATGGCCGGTGCGGATGGCGTTGATCGAGGAACTGGTGCGGGATGGCGACATCAGAGCGGCCCGAGCTCTGGTGCGCGAGTCACCCGACGACCCGCCGATGCCTCCGGAGTTTCGTTTCCGGATTCACACTGCGTTCACCGCGGGTGCGGCGGGCGTGGCCGCGCTGCCTCCGTTGCTCGGATTCGAGGATCGGAGCGCAGAAGAATCCGAGCATGACCCGTCGAGGGAAAGGAAAGATGCGGGCGAAGGCGGGATCGCCGAGCAATCGATGGCCGCTGGCGGTCGCACCCGGAGCATGGGGGAGAGCGCCGCTACCTCGTCGCCGGCAAGTCGGTTTGAGGCGGGGAAGGCGCTGGTCGAGATCGATCTGAGGGTTTCCGGGGAGGATCGACAAACCGGTCCGAGCGGGTCGGGAGCGTCGCTCCGCGAGGAGCTGACCTTTGGTACGGTCGAAGGGATCGGCAACGCAGGAGACAATGGCCGGCCGCAGGTGCCCTTGTCCGCGATCCGTGGAGGTTCGGGCGCTCTCGTCGAGATTCCCTTGATACGGGGTGCTCGCGGGCCGAAGCCTCCGCCTCCCCCCATCGACCGCGGCTTTGTCAGCGCGAAATGGGAAGGGTATTCCGGGGCCTTACAGCTCTCCGACGGGCGCGTGCCGGAGGCGAGTGCATCTCCCTCTCCAGCTGTGGACCGTTTTTCCGCTCTGGCGACGGCGCTCTTGCTTCACGCGCTCTTCGCCATCGCGGTCAGTCTGGTGGTGATCCATGTTCCGCGGCCGAATCCACCGGAGTTGGTCGTCACGCTTCCAGACGAAAATGACGGGGACGATCTCATCGTCCAGCGTCTGACCAGACCCGCGGAGAGGGAACCGTCGGCCGCCGCAGCCCAGGCGGTGAACGTGGAGACCTCGCTGGCGCTATCCGGCTTCGCCCTCCCGGAGGTCGAGGATAGAAGAACCCTGGATGTGACGGCCATGGTCGATGGCCTGGCGGAAATCGGCGCGGGAATGAGCCTGTCGGAGGACGCCCACCGGCAGTCGGACGTGAATTTTTTCGGGATCTCCAGCGGGGGGGAGAGGGTGGTTTTCATTATCGACGCCGATCCCGGGATGCTGGTCGATGAGAAAGGTGGCATGTTCGCCTACGACAAGGTGAAAAACGAGATCGCAGCCGTGATGGGAGGGCTGAACCGCGGCACCCGGTTTAACCTGATGATTTACGAGGGCAAGCGGGTGGTGGCTTTCCGGGACGAACTGGTTCCGGCGCTCCCCTCGAACAAGCGGCTCGCCGTGGAGTGGATGGACCCGTTGAATCGCGATTATGGAAGCCTCGGATTGAGGGCGTCTTTCGGCGAAACAGTGCCACTCGAGGACTGGGAGGAGTTGCCGGTCCGGGCCGGGGACGTGGGATTCTACACCAAGAGCATCCAGAAAGCGATGGAGTGGAGAGCCGCCGCGATTTTCTGCATCACGAGCGGCTATGAGAGGATGGGACGTTCTCTCACCGAGGAGATGAAGAGGCGAATGATGGAAGAGGGGTCCGGCCCCGACGAAGTGGATGAGAGGGAGCGGGAGCGTTGGGAGAAAGAGCGCGCCGAGTGGTTGCGGGCGGTCGCGGAGACGAGAGAATGGCTTGAGGCGGAGAATGCGGCCCGGCGGGAGAAGGGGATGGCGCCGAAGGTGGTCATTCAATTCGCCCAACTGGTTCGGGAAATCACGGGTGCCGTACCGCCCCGTCCTCCCCGGCGCGAACCGAACATGTCAGACCTGCAGCTACCGCCCCCGGTGACCCCGGAAGAGATCGAGGAGCAATTCCGGAAACTGGTGAAGCGCCACTATCGGGAGAACGGCCTGGACGATCCGTCCGTTCATCTAGTGCTTTTTCTCGGGGAGGAAGAAGAGATTCCCGACCGCGAACGCGAACATTTTGGAAGGCTGACCCGGCAGAATCGAGGCAAGTTCAAGTTGCTCCGTGGTCTTGCGGCGCTGGAGGACCTGACGGGCAAGCGCTAGCTGGGGCCATCCGGGTTTCGCATCGGTGGATGAGGCGGCCCGAGGCGGGAGCTTCAGATATCGGTGGAGAATCCGCTTTCGACCAGCGCCTTGATCTCGCTGAGAGCGGCGGTGGCGTCGTCGCCCTCTGCGGTGATGGTGATCACGGCTCCCTGTTCCGCGGCTAGCATCATCAGTCCCATGATGCTTTTGCCGTTGGTTTCCTCCTCGTTTTTCTTCACCCAGATATCGCTGGAGAAACGATTGGCCAGTTTGACGAACTTCGCTGCGGGCCGGGCGTGAAGACCTTCCTCGTTCGGGATGGTGATGTTGCAGTCGGGCATTGGTGTGCGGATCTTCCTGGATTGGCTGCGGTGGCTGAAAGCCGGCGGATTGAACCTCCGGTGCGCCGGACAAGGCGGGGAGAGAGGTTTTCTGCCGAGCAGTGACCGCTGGGATAGGTTCGGTAAAAAAGGGGCGGAGGGAAGCGAGAAACGGACCAAATTTGAGGAATTATACCAAAGAAGTTCGCTGCTCCCGCATTCTTTTTAACAGTTTTTTGTTGAACTCAACGGCGGAATCGTGGCCCAGAGACCGCAATTTCTGGTCCAGAGCAGCGACCTCGACGAGTTGCGCCATATCCCGTCCCGGGGCCACGGGCAACTCCACGTGAGGCACCTGGAGCCCGAGGAGGTCATAGGTCTTCTGGTCGAGTCCGGCCCGGTCGATCTCCTCGACTTCATCGGCGGGTAGCAGGGTAACGACGAGATCGAGACGTTTTTCGGTGCGGAAGGTGCCGACGCCGAAGAGAGCGGTCACATTGATGATCCCGAGCCCTCGCACCTCCATATGGCTGCGGCCGAGTTCCGGAGCGGTGCAAATCAGCTCCCGTCCTTCGATATTTCTTATCCGGACCATATCGTCGGCGACGAGGCTGGCACCTCTCCTGAGGAGAGCCAGAACCGTCTCGCTCTTGCCTGTGCCGCTTTTACCGCGAATGAGAATGCCGATTCCCATGACGTCAACGACGCAGCCGTGCTCTGTAAGCGTCGGCGCAAAATCCCACTCCAGCCGGACGGTGGCAGCGTTGATGTAATTCATCGTGACCATCGAGGTCTTGAACACCGAAATCCTTGCTTGGTCGGCGATTTTGATGAGCGGCTCGGGGAGGGAATCTCCCCTCGAGATCACGATGCAGGGAATTTTCCGCTGACACAGGGCACGAAATCGGGTTTCCGCGTTTTCCTCGCTGAGGTGTTTGATGTAGGAGCGCTCCGCCTTGCCGATGACCTGGATGCGATGCACGGCGAAGTAGGTGAAAAAGCCGGAGAGAGCCAGCCCGGGCCGATTGATGGTCGGTTCGAGAATCTGGCGATCGAAACCGGCATCGCTGCCGATCAGTTCCATGTGAAGTTCCCCGGCGTGTCGGCGGAAGAACTGATTCACCGTGATGGTGGGGATCTTGACGCGGCTGGTTCGCTGAGACATGGGGTCGGGTGAGGCGATATCGGTGGTCGGAATTCAGCAATCCGGGGAGCCCCTCGATCTTGGGCGCCTCGCTTGCGGGGGATACAGGGGATACGTTTGTCCGACGATCACCAATAGGTCCGCACGGCGAACATCCAGGAGTCTCCGGTGACGGACCCGTTATCGATGGCTTCCCCGGAAAAGACGTCGGCCGAAAGGTACTCGTAGCCCGCCATCAGCTTCAACTTGCGCTCGCAGAAATGATGCGTCAATCCCAGATAGAAGGTGTGCACGTCCGAGAGATTGGGGCGGAACTGGCCATCGGTCGGGCCGGCCACGCCGGGCGCGGTGATGGAGGTCTCCCGCTGGCTCCGGTGCAGTTCTGACTCCGATGCGTAAGCGTAACGGCCTACCAGCTGGAGTCGCTCGGTCAGGTCGTAGTATGGGAGAAAGACGAATCCGAAAGTGTCGAATCCGACCGGAGTGGCGTTGCCGGGAAATTCCTCTTCGCCTGCATCGCTTTCCTTGTTGAGGCCCCAGATCGCGTCGGTGATGAGGCCGGCCTTGCGGTCGCATTGGCCGAGGTCCCATTCGCTGTGGGTCCCCAGGGCGATGATGTGTTCGTAGTCGGACAGCTGGGTGGCATCCGAATGGAGACCCTGAGGGGGCTGAGCCCCGCCGTCGTTGTTGGTGAAGGCGTAGTCGAAGAAGACGGTGGTGACGTCGTTGATTTCCTTCGCCGCGCGGTAGGTCAGGCTGGAGCGCCCGTCCGCCGAGGGCCAGAGGGGTCCCTCGATGGAGTTGCCACCAAAACCGTTGCTGTTTTCCAGACCGCCCAGCCAGAAACCCAATTCATGGTCCAGATCGCACAGTTCGAAACCGATGGACACCCCCCAGGGGCGCCCAAAGCCCGCAATCACCTCGTTGGAGATATGGGAGCGCTCCACGGTGATAATAAACAACGATGATTCCGTGAATTCACGCGTGATCATCTGTTTGTGTTTGCCGATATTCACGTAGAGCCCGTCGAGGCCTCCGATGGAGGCGTCGGACGGCTTCCAGCTGATAAACATGTGGTCGATGTCGTCCAGAAAATGCCCCTGGGTGAGTTGTCGGTTAGCGGCGATATTCCCGTTGGCGAAGAAGCTGAAGTCGTTGAGGAAATCCACTTTGAGCCCGAGACGAAAACGGCGGTGTTCCCAGTGATGGCCGCCGGCGTCACTCCAGGGCAAATCGCCCCCCGAGCCCAGGCGGCTGTAATCGAGTGACTGAGACATGAACTGGCCGTGGTACCGGCCGCGGAGAGAGAATCTCTGGATGAGGCGGGCGTCCTCATCCTGATAAAGGGTCGCCTTCTCGAAGATATCGCACCAAGATGGGTTCTCGCGGCAGAAATCCTCGGGGCTTTTGTCATCGATCACAAGTGAGCGATCTCCCGCCCGAGCTTGTCCGGCGAGAGGAAAGGCCACCAATGCGATCAGGGCGAAAAGTCGTTTGCTTGAGAGGTTCTTCATGGGCCGAGTCGTCGAGACGGAGAAGGTTCTCCTCGCATTCTTACGGAAGGGTTGAAGCTGATTCAAGTTGAATTGTCGAGGAACCCCGTCTGGAAAAAGGCGGTCCCACGGAAGTCCGGTTCCCCGGAAACCAGCCCGCAGCCGGTTATCGAGGGAAAAAAGAGGGGAGCCATGGGCTCCGCTTCGCGAATCGACGGGTTTTCCTGGGGCGGAAGGTGTCGGGGAGTCGGCCTACCAGTAAGTCCGAACACCGAACATCCAGGAGTCACCGGAGACCGATCCGTTGTCGGTTGCCGTTCCGGGGGCGCTGTAGACGTCAGCCGCGAGATGCTCGTAGCCAGCCATGATCTTGAGGTTGTCCCCGCAGAACTTGTAGTTCAGGCCGAGGTAGAAGGTGTGCGTGTCCTCGAGCAGGGGGCGAAAGTCGGTACCCGGGGCGGCCGGGTCGTCGACTCGGCGCTGGGAGCGCTGCATGCGATTGAAGGAGGAGTAGGCATACTTTCCAACGATCTGAAGACGCTCGGTGAGGTCGTAATAGGGGAGGAAGACGAAGCCGAAGGTATCTTCCCCTGCGGGACTGTTGTTGTCGGCCAGGTAGCCAAAGTCCTCCCCTTGAAGAGCCAGGCGATCGCGACCGAAGATCAGGTCGGTGACGAGGCCGAATTTCCGATCGCAGTGACCGATATCCCACTCGGACTCTGTTCCGAGAGCAAAGACGTGATTGTAACTCGTGATCGCGAGTTCATCCGTGTCTCCGCGCGGATTCTCCTGCCCGCCGGCGTTGTTGGCAAAATAGTAATCGAAATGGACGCTGGTGTTGTCGGTGATGTCGTACGCGCCGCGATAGGTCAGACCCGCACGCGAGTCGAATCCCGGCCAGAGCGGGCCCTCGATATCACGGCCGCCAAATCCGTTGCTCTCCTCGAAACCGCCGGCCCAGACCCCAAACTCGTGATCGACGTCGCACAGATCGAATCCAAAGGTGACGCCCCACGGGATGGTGAACGCCACCTCGTTGACGATTTGAGAGCGCTCGATCGTGAGGATGCGCTTCGATGAGGTGGCAAACTCCCGGGTGATCAGGGCTTTCTGTTTGCCCGCGATCACGCGGATGTCCTTCATGCGGCCGATGGTCAAGTCGGACGGCGCCCATTTGATGTGTGTCTCGAAGTGGTCGTCGAAAAAGTGGGCCCGGGTGAGCGAGGAATTGTCGTCGAGGTTCCACCGGTTGACGAAAGTGAAATCATTGAGGAATTCGACGACGACACCGAGACGGAAACGGCGATTTTCCCAGTACTGACGACCGGCCCCGAAACTCTGAGCAGAGTCTCCGTCGGAATACTCCAGAGATTGCGAGAGGTATTGTCCATGGTAGCGCCCCACGAACGACACCTTTTGGATGAGACACGCATCCTCGTTCTTGTAGAGCGTGGACTTGTCGAAGATCTCACACCAGGAAGGATCCTCCTTGCAGTCCACCGGGCATTTGTCGTCGAGAACGAGCTTGGCATCTCCGCCTGAGGCAGCGACACCGGCAAAGAGAAGCGTCGCAGAAACGATCGCGGTGAAAGGTGTTTTTGTGATCATCTGTGTCATCTGGGCTTGTCGAGGTGTGGAAAACGGATGAGGCCGCGCCAGCCGATCGTGGAATCTCTGACGCAACCCGACCTGAAAGCTTTAGGGAAGGCTGCCCTGCCTTCAAGACAATTCTCCGAAAAAGCCCTAGGTTTCGGTTGGCTCGGACGTTGGGCGCGACCCGCTCGCAGAATCGATGCGCGAGGTCGCTTCGAGATAACGGCTCAGCTCGCGGCGAATCACGGGGGTCAGGATGAACACCCCGATCAGGTTGGGAAAGCACATCCCGAGCAGCATTCCGTCGGAGAAATCGGTTACCGCCGAGAGGCTGAGCGGGGCACCGATCACCACGAACAGGCAGTAGATGACCTTGAACGCCAGGTCCAGCTTGGGATTGTCGCCGAAGAGGAATTTGAAAGCCTGGAGGCCGTAGTAGGACCAGGCGATCATGGTGGAAAAAGCGAACAGAATGACCGCGACCGAAAGGATAAAGCGGAAACCGGGCAAAACGCTGTCAAAGGCCGCGGAGGTCAACTCCACCCCATCGAGGTTACCGGGATTCTGGTAATAGCCGGTAATCACGATAACAATCGCCGTCATCGTGCAGACCACGACAGTGTCGATGAAAGGTTCGAAAAGGGCCACGATGCCTTCGCTGGCGGGGTATCTGGTCTTGACCGCCGAATGCGCGATGGGAGCCGAGCCGATGCCGGCCTCGTTGGAGAAGACCGCCCGTTGGATGCCGATGAGCATGACTCCGATCATTCCCCCGGCGACGGCTTGGGGAGAAAAAGCCGACTGGAAAATGATTCCGATGGCCTCGGGAATTTTGTCGTAGTTCACCATCATGATGAACAGCGCGGAGAGGACGTAGAGACCGCACATGAAAGGGACGAGTTTCGAGGTAACCGCCGCGATCCTGACCACGCCTCCGATGATGACCACGCCGACGACGAGGGCGACGATAAGGCCGAAGATCCATTCCTGCCCTTCGAGCCATCCGGTGACACTGACGAATTGCTTGGTGGCTTGATTGACCTGGAACATGTTTCCCCCGCCGAGGGCTGCCCCCACGCAGAGGAAGGCGAACACCACGGCCAGGGTCTTCCCGAACGTCGTCATCCCCATCTCGGCCAGACCTTTGGTGAGATAGCGCATCGGCCCTCCCGAGACCTCGCCGCGATCGTTGATTTCGCGGTACTTCACCCCGAGGGTGCATTCCGCGAATTTCGTGGTCATGCCGAGGAAACCGAGCAGGATCATCCAGAAGGTGGCTCCGGGCCCGCCGGTGGCGATGGCGATGGCGACACCCGCGATGTTTCCCAGACCGACCGTGGCGGACAGTGCCGTGGTCAAAGCGCGAAAGTGGGAGATTTCCCCCGGATCGTCGTCGGATGAATATTTTCCCCGAACGGTCTTCAGCCCCAGCCACCAACTGCGGAAGTTGAGGAACTTGAAGTAGAAGGTGAAGAAAACACCGGCCCCGGCCAACCAGACGAGGATGAAGGGGATCTGCTTCTTTTCCTCACCGATCTTGATGAAGGGGATCTTGAAGAAGATGATATCGAAAACCCGCTGGGTCCAGGGAGAGACCACACGGTTGATGGCCTGGTCGATGGTTTCTTTCTCCGCCGCGGCAGGGGCTGATTCCTGGGACAGGACAGGGTATGGCGAGAACATCGTCCCGAAAAGGACGATCAGGATGGTGATGGTCAGGATTCGTTTCATGGTGTGGGTGGGTTTTGGGGAGGGTGCTTACTCATGACAGCATGGTTTGTTCCACGCAATCCCAAAGGGAGCCGGGAAGGCACCGCTGAGAGAGCGCGTTCGCATCCCCTGATTTGGGAGGGCGCCGCCGGCGGTTTCAGGAAACTTTGTGGTTGCTTGAAGCTGGAAGGAAAAGGAGGAGGTTGGCGTGATGAAGATTCGCACTCGCTTCGCGCCCTCGCCAACGGGCTTCCTCCACATCGGCGGGGCCCGCACGGCCCTCTTCAACTGGCTTTTCGCCCGGAAGCACGGCGGGCAGTTCGTTCTTCGTGTGGAGGACACCGATGCGGCCCGCAGCACGGGGGAGTCTCAGGACGTGATTCTCAACGGGCTCAGCTGGCTCGGTCTGCAGTGGGACGAGGGACCCGGGAAGGAGGGGTCGGCTGGTCCCTATTTCCAGAGCCAGCGGGCGCCGATCTACGAGCGATATCTCGAAAAACTCGCCGCAGACGATCGGGTCTATCAGGACGAGGGGGCGATCCGCTTCCGCGTGCCCGATGGAGTAATTACCTTCGCCGATGCGGTTTGTGGAGAAGTTTCGGCCAATCTGCGGGAGCAGGGATCGCGGAAGTGGGACCCCGAGGCGAAAACGAAGGTCGAGCCCAACCCCGACTACGTCATCCGGCGACCTGACGGAAGTTTCATCTTTCATTTCGTCAACGTGGTCGACGACATCGAGATGGAGATATCGCATGTGATCCGCGGCGAGGACCACCTCTCCAATACCCCGAAGCACATCGCTTTGTATCAGGCGTTTTCGGCGGGACTGCCCCGCTTCGCCCATATTCCCCTGAATCTGAACCAGGACGGGACCAAGATGAGCAAACGGGACCGGGGAGCGCTGATCCACGAGTACATCGAGGCGGGTTTTTTGCCCGAGGCGGTGAACAATTACATGGCCCTGTTGGGGTGGTCTCCCGGGAATGATCGCGAGATTTTTCTCTCCCTGGAAGAATTGGTTGAGGCTTTCGACCTGGACGGGGTGAACCAGGCAAATTCGAAATTCGATTTCGCCAAATGTCTCTTGGTCAACGCCGAGCATCTCAGGGCACTCGCTCCGCAACTCCTGCTCCGCGCCGCATCGGGCTTTTTGGAGAAGGCCGGCATCGATCCCGCCGATGGCCGGGTGCCCGCGGCTCTGGAACTGGCGCGGGAGCGGGTCGAGACGCTGGCTGAGATCCCGGAGATCATTGCCCCGGTCTTTGTCGACGAAATCGAATACGACAAGGCTTCAGTCGAGAAAGTGACGGGGCGGGACGGAATCGCCGGCGTAGTCGAAGCGCTGCTCCAGTATCTGGAAGCGAACCACGACTGGTCGGAGGAGGGCATCAAGGCCAGCATCCAGGAGGCAGCGGAGAGCCAGGAGGCGAAAGTGGGAGCCTTCATGCTCCCCTGCCGGGTCACCGCCACGGGCAGCATGGCCGGGGCCGACCTCGTTCCCTTGTTGAAGCTGATGGGACGGGAAAAGACGGTGCGGCGAATTCGGCGGTTCGCCGAGCGTTTTCTAGGATGAAAACCCTTTTTCTCGTCGCCGGAGAGGTCAGCGGGGACCACCACGCGGCCGCCCTCCTGGGAGAACTGGACCGCGATCGATTTGTCATCACCGGATTGGGCGGTCCCCGGATGAGGACCGTCTCGGAGGGTATCGAGGACTGGCTGGACCAGGCGGCCGTGCTGGGACTCTGGGAGGTTTTGAAAAAATACCGCTATTTCAAGGACAAGATGGAGGAGACCCTGCGGAAGGTCGGGGAATGCAATCCCGATGGCGTGCTCCTCGTCGATTACCCCGGGTTCAACCTCAGGCTTGCCCGCGGGCTGCGGCGGCAGGGTTATCGGGGGAAGCTGCTCTATTACATCAGCCCGCAGGTCTGGGCGTGGAAGAAGGGGCGGGTCAAGGTGATGGCGGAGTTGCTTGATCTCATGATCTGCATCTTTCCTTTCGAGAAGGAGCTCTACGAGTCCAGTGGCCTGCCTACCGTGTTCAGCGGGCACCCACTCGTCGATTCCCTGGAGCCATTGCGGGGGCGGGGCATCGCTCGTGAGAAGGACCTGGTAGCCCTTTTGCCGGGGTCGCGGGAAAAGGAGATCGAGGCCCTTTTTCCCCCGATGCTCCAGGCTGCCCGGATTCTCCGGTCTCGGCGTCCCGATCTGCGCTTCGCCACCTCCGGAGCCAGCGCGGGGCTCACCGAGCGATTGAGAGAGATGACCGTCGCCGCGGGACTGGGGGACTGCGAGGCGGTCAGCGAGAGCAGCCGGGAGATCATGTGCCGGGCTCAGGTCGGGGTGGTCGCGTCGGGCACCGCCACGCTGGAGGCGGCTATCCTCGGTCTGCCCTACTGCCTCACCTATCGGGTCGCCTGGCTGACCGCCTTTGCCGCGCGTCGGGTTATCCGGGTGAAGTTTCTCGGCATCGTCAACGTGATCGCCGGCCGCGAGGTGGTCCGCGAGCTGCTCCAGGAAGAAGCCACCGGCGAGTCGATCGCGGGGGAACTGAATCGCCTCCTGGAGGACGAGGATGCTCGGGAGAGGCTGAGGCGTGAACTTGCGGAAGTGGTGGTTTCCCTTGGAGACGCGGGGGCCCACCGCAAGGCGGCGTCGGCTGTGGCAGAGGCGCTCGGCGAGAGCGGCGAAACGTAACCAGGAAGCGGAGCCGTCTCGGATGAAGATCATCAAAATTCTTATTGTGGCCTTTCCTTTCGGGATTTTTCTTCTCGGGGTGGGGTCGATCCTTTTCACCCAGTTCGGGCCCGAGGATCCGGAGAGCGATCCCGACCACGACAAGCGGATGCAGGCAGCCAGCCTCAATCGGAGGGCGATCAATCGTCCCGACCTGGAACGGTACCTTCGCATTCTCACCGAAGAGATCGGCGAGCGCCACATGGGCAAACCCGAGGCGCTGGAGAGGGCGGCGATCTGGATCGAGTCAAGTCTGCGCGGCGGCAACTCCGGCTACCAGGTCCAACGTCAGATTTATGCGATAGACGGGGCCGAAGTGCGCAACCTCATCGCCGAGCTGCCGGGTCGTTCCAAGCGCCGCGAGGTCGTTCTCCTCGGGGCGCACTACGACACCGTGCAGAATTGCCCTGGCGCCAACGACAACGGCACCGGAGTGGCTGCCCTGCTTGCCCTGGCTCGGGCTTTCGCCGGCGATCAGCAGGAGCGGACGATCCGGTTCGCTTTTTTCGTCAACGAGGAGGCTCCCTTTGGATTGACCGAAAACATGGGCAGCTATGTCTATGCGAGGAAGCTGGCCGCGGAGGGGGAGAGGGTTGCCGTCATGCTCTGCCTGGAGACCATCGGATTCTTTTCCGGTGCCGAGGGCAGCCAGCGCTACCCGGAAGGGTTGACGGGGGACTAACATACGACGGGGGGATAAATCGCCTTTGTCG
>CAZLUZ010000087.1:0-20477 GCA_964562825.1 uncultured Akkermansia sp. | reverse complement strand
GAGGACCTCGCCGAATACTCCCGAGGCCTCACCGGGGCGCTCGCTCTTGCCATCTTCGAGCGCTCGGGGGACTCCGGCCCCCGGCTCGTCGCCCTGGCCTCCCCGGTGCGCGATCGTTCCCGGCGGGGGCTCTACCTCCCCGAGCCGGCGGAGATCGAGGAGGCGTTGGCGGCGCGTTCCAGCCGCCGCCACCATCGCCGAATCGAGAATCGCCAGGTGCTCTTTCTCCTCGTTCCTTTTTCGATCCGCGGCGGACAGACTCTCTGTATCGCGGCGGTTCTTCCCCCGGAACGCATCGCCTTCGCCGATCCCTGCCTCGTCATTCTCCATCTGGTCACCCAGTTTTTCGTGCAGCGTGACCTGCTCATCGAGGGGGACGAGAACGCCAGCGCTTTCTTCCAGGCCACTCTCCTCGTCGAGATGTTCACCCGCACGGGGGAGGCGCGAAATTTTCCCCGGGCGCTTTTCACGCTTTCCAACGAACTGGAGAAGTTCTTCGGTTGTCGGCGGCTCGCCATCGGCACGGGCAACCGGAGGAACTGCAGGGTGCAGGCGATCTCGGGCATGAGCAGCGAGGATCGGAAGGGGATCGGGAACCACCAGCTCGGGGAGGCGATGAAGGAAGCCATCGCTCTGGAGCAGATCGTGGTCTGGCCGCGAAACGAGGCGCTCCCCGAGGAGGTTGCCGTCTCGGCGAACCACGACGACCTGCTGCACTCCTACCGCGCCGGGGCCATGCTCATCGCCCCGCTCCTCACCCCCCAGCGCGGGCCTCTGGGAGCGGTGGCCCTGCTCTGGCCGGCGGGGGAGGGACCGGGTCGGCGCGATTACCGGCTCCTCCAGGCGAGCCAGCCACATCTCGCCTCGCTGGTGGGTCTGCTGAAAAAGGCCAAACCGGGGCGCGTTGCCGGAGCCATCGGCCGCCTCTGGATGGGGACGTGGGTGAAGCGGGTCCTCCTCCTCGTCCTCGTCGCGCTGGCGGTGGGTTCCCTGTTTTTTCCCGTCACCTACCGACTGCCGGCCCACTGCCAGCTCGAACCGGTGCTGCGGCGCAGCGTGGCGGCCCCCTTCGAGGCAACGCTCTACCGCAGCTACGCCGAGCCGGGCGAACTGGTCCGCGAAGGACAGATTCTCGCCGAGCTCGAGGGCCGAGAGATTCGGGTCGCCTTGGCCGAGGCCATCGCCGCCCGCAGCACCGCGGTGAAGAGACGGGACAATTCCATGGTCGCGGAGGAACCTTCGGAGTTTCAGATGGCACAACTCGAGGCCGATCGCCTCGACCTGGAGGTGCAGCGGCTCCAGTACCGCAGCGACAACCTCGTGATCCGTTCGCCCCTGGACGGGGTGGTTCTCACGGGTAACCTGGAGCGGTCCGAGGGTGTGCCCGTGAGCATGGGGCAGAAGCTCTTCGAGATAGCCCCGCTCGATCGCATGCTCATGGAGATCTCCGTTCCCGAAGGCGAGATCCGCTACGTCGAATCGGGGGCGCGGGTGCTCATGCGCCTGGAGGCGGATGCCACCTCGGTGTGGGAGGCGCAGGTCGACCGGATCCACCCCGTCTCGGAGATCGAGGAGGGGAAAAATGTCTTCATCGTCGAATCGGTGCTGCGCAACCGGGAGGGGGAGCTGCGACCCGGAATGAAAGGGAGCGTGCGCATCGTCTGCGAAAAACGCAGCATCGGCTGGATTCTTTTCCACCGGTTCTGGGACTACCTCAGACTCGAACTCTGGTGAGGTGATGGAGGCGGTCGATCATAAAGTGCGGGAACTTTTCGTGGCCTGCCCCCGCCTGCGGCGGGATGTGAGGACCCATTTTCAGGAGTTTCAGGGAAAACCGAGCTACGTGGTCGAGGACACGGCCCGCGGCAAATACTACAAGATCGGGTTTCCCGAGCACCAGTTTGTCCAGTGTCTCGACGGGCGGACCCCGGTCGCCCGAGCCCTGGCCCGCAATGCGGCCACCCAGGGAGAGGACGCGCTCACCGAGCGGCAGGCCGAACAGCTTGTGCGATGGCTGTCCGATCACGATCTGCTCGAGACCGAGACCAGCGGCCAGGGCGAACGAAGGCGGGAACAGGCGGCACGCAGCGAGAGCAAAAAGCCGCAAAGACTGCTGGCCAAGCTCATCTTCCTTCGGGTTCCGCTGGGCTGCCCGGATCGAATCTTCCGGCAGGTAACGCCCTGGTTTGGCTGGATCTTCAGTGCCCCGGGGCTGCTTCTCTGGCTGGGCCTGCTCGCCTACACCGGCATCCAACTGGCGCCGGAGTGGGACCGGTTCGTGGAGGCTTCGGGCCGGATCATCGCTCCCGATAACTGGATCCGCATCGTCTTCATCTACGCGGTCCTCAAGATTCTTCACGAGTTCGGACACGGCATCGCCACGCGCCGCTTCGGTGGCGAGGTGCCGGAGTGGGGCGTCATGCTTCTCGTCTGGATCACGCCGATGGCCTTCGTCGACGCGTCGGCGAGTTGGCGGTTTCCCTCGCGCTGGCGCCGCATCGTCGTGTCGGCAGCGGGGATGTATGTCGAGGTGGCGCTGGCCTGTCTCTGCATCCTGGGCTGGCTGCACACCGGGCCGGGGGTTCTCCAGACCAGTCTCCACAGTGCGGTCATCGCGGCGACGGTGATGACGATCCTGTTCAACGCCAACCCGCTGATGCGGTTCGACGGCTACTACATCCTGGTGGACGTGCTGGGCATCCCCAACCTGGGAACCAAGGGGCAGCAGTTTCTCCGCTGGTTCGGCAAGCGCTTTCTCCTCGGCGCGAAGGGGCTGCCCTTTCCCCAGCAGGCGCGCAGGCATCCCGTCGCCATTCCCCTCTATGGCCTTCTCGCCGCCCTGTGGAAGCTGGTCATCTGGACCGGCATCCTCATCACCCTCAGCCTTTTCTTCAAGGGGGCCGGACTGGCCATCGCCCTTGCCCTGGTCCTCTCCATGATCTGCGGTGGACTCTTCCAACTGGTGCGGATGCTGGCGGAAAAGGGGAAATCCCCCACCTTCTCCACCGCCTTGCCCCGCCTCGCCGTGCTGGTGACGGTGTTGGCCGCCATCGGCTACTTTGTCCGGATCAACCCGACGGGGCGCGCCGTCGCCGTGGTGGAGTACCTCGACAAGGAAACCGTTCGCGTTGGGTGCGAGGGGTTTGTTTCCGTGGTGAAGGTCAAACCGGGCGAAGGGGTTATCCGGGGCCAACTCCTGGTTCAGTTGCGCAATCCCGATCTGGAATCATCGCTGGCTCAGCTGGAACTCGAGTTGCGGCAGTCCCGGGTGCGGGCGCGACGCTATTTCCAGCGCAATGAACTGTCCGCTTTCCAGGCCGAGCAGGAGACCATCGCCGGCTTGGAAGAAAAGCTGTGTGAGACCCGCGAGTATGTCTCTCAGCTCCAGGTGCGCGCTCCGGTCGACGGGTTCGTGGTGGGACGCGGGCTCGATTCGCTCCCGGGCCGCTGGCAGAAGCTCGGCTCGCCCATTCTCGAGATCGCACCGAGTCCGGAGCGGGAGTTGCTCGTCTCTTTTCGCCAGCGGGATATCGGATCGATTCAGCGGCGAACCGACGATGGCGTCCGCATCCGATTGCGAGGCCGGAGCGAGGAGATCGGCGGGGTCCTCGAACGGGTGGAGACTCGCGCCACCCTGGCTGTGCCGCACGATGTGCTCATCTCGCCGAATGGAGGACCTCTCCCCATCCGCGCCCGGGCCGAGGCGGAAACCACCCGGGAGACGGAGATCGCTTCGGGCGGCGATGCAGACCGCGATTATTTCGCCGACCTCGACGAGCAGCCCGACCAGTTCGAGTTGGTGCGTCCCCGCTTCGCCGCCAGAGCTGCCATCTTCGGCGAGATCGAAAACGATCTCATGGAGGGGGAATGGGGTTACCTGCGGCTGTCCCGCGCGGAAAAGGAAAGGCTTGCCGTCTGGCTCTACGAGGAGATCAGCGCCTTCCTCCGCGGGAAATGGGAACAGGCCAAGATGGCGGGGTGAGAACGCCCGCCGGGAAGGGGCGGGTCCCCGGGGGGCGGGGACCCGATATCGGGCGGGCGATTCACTTCCGCAGCGGAAACCACCGCCGCTCGGAGGCGCTCTTGCCCATGCCGAGTTTGCGGGCTTGAACGCATGGATCGCATTTGCCGTCCTCGTCGCAGGTCACGGGCAACTGGGCCTTTTCCACGTAGTAGGTGTGGCGGGGAGTGGGATGGATTTCGATTTCCGGACCCTCGCCCTCGAACATTCCACTCATCAGCTTGTCCTGGGTCAGGGGAACGCGGTTATCGGGATGACAGCCTGGGGGGGCACAGGGCACCTGTCCCTTGGCCGGAAGCGACGGGTGGCCACCGGGGAGGAGGTGCCGGGTCAGCGTGCCCTGGACACCCATGATGCGGAAGACCGACTCCTCCTTGTCGAATTTGGCGTCGAGCAGGCGCGAGCGCACCGAGTAGTATTCCTGCTGGATGTCGAGGATGTTGAGCAGCTCCTGTCTCCCCAGGCGGAATTGTTCCTCGTAATCGCTGGTGACCAGGGTGAGTTCCTCCGCGTAGGCGCCCAGGGCCTCGATGGAGGTCATGGACCCTTCCCGTTCCCGCCAGAGGTTGCGCAGCAGGTAAGTGCGCTGGGCTTCGGCGGCGCGGACCAGTTCCTCGTATTTGCCCACCTGGAAGTGCTCGCGGCACTCGTAGGCACGATTCCGCCCCCCGCTGAAGAGGTCCCATTGCCCGGAGATCAGGGCATAAGTCTCGTTGTCGTCGCCCCGGATGCCGAGGGTGTTGGTCGCCCGCGTCACGCCGGTGTCGAGGTAGATCTTGGGAAGCTTGCGGGATCGCGAGGCGCGGTAGCGGTGCTCTGCCGCCTCCAGTGCCTCGAGCGCCGCGAGGTAATCGAAGTTGCCGCTGGTATCGACAGACCTCCAGTCGGCCGGCAGCTCGGGGATTTCGGGATAGGTCAGTTCGCCCGGACAGATCCCCACCAATCTCTCGAACCGCGTCACCGCCCGATCCAGGGCGAGGTGGTGGGTGGCCAGGGTGTTCAGGGCGAGTTGCAGACGACCCTGCACCAGGCTCACGTCGGCGCGGGTTCCCCCGGCGGAAACCCGCTCCTGCAACATGTCCCGGATGTCGCGATGGTTGTCCACATTGCGCTTCGCCAGCGCGATTTGGCGTCGCACCCGGATGATCTCGAGGTAGATCTCCGTGAGATCGACGACCCGCGCCTCGATCATGGCCATCTCGTTGAACTGCTGGGCGAGATGGGCGTTCTCCGCGGCGCGGACGTGATTTCCCGCGAGGCCGCCGTCGAAGAGGAGTTGTCGCAGCGAAAGGGTGATCTCGCGCTGCAACAGGGCGTCGCCGGATTCGAAAAAGCCCTCGGTCGAGCGGTCCCGATCGATCACTCCCATGGAGGAGTCCAGGGTGACCTGGGGCCGCAACTCGGCGCGGGCGATCCGCACGTCGGCGATCGCGCTCAGGGTGTCGTATTCGGCCGCGTTCAACTCGGGCTCGAACTCGAGCATGGAACACAGCGCCTCCCGCAGCGTCAGATCGGCGCAGGCATCATCCGAAAACGGACTGTCTCCCGACCAACCCTGGGCCGGACCGAGCAGAATCGCGATAAGACAGAAGGACAGGCAAAAACGGTTCTTCAAAACAATTTATTTAAGATTTCCGTAATATAAAATTTTCCCTGAATGACACAAACAATTTTTTAGATGTTTTCCAGGGGGGGCCGGCCTCGCCCAAGGGGCAGGGGGAATCATCGGGGAGGCGGCAGCGAGAAGGACGCGATCGGGTGATGGTGGAACCGCCGCGATTGGGGGAGTCTCTCCGAGACATGAGAGTGCTTTCGATAACGCTGGCGGTGCTGGTCGGACAGGTTTGCCTGACGGGCTTTTTGCCGGGGCAGCAGGCGGAGATTTCCCTGGAGATGGACGAGACGGTCATCGTGGTGGAGCGGGGGGCGAAACCGATGTTGCAGTACAATCGGCAACCGACGGCTGACGCGGCGCGGTTCGAGCCTCATTTCACCCGGACGGGATACATTCATCCGCTTCATGCCCCGTCGGGACGGGTGGTTTCCGGTGATTACTCCCCGGATCATGTCCACCAGCACGGCTTGTTCTTCGCCTGGACCAAATCCTCCTTTCGCGGGCAGCCCACGGAGTTCTGGAATCAGGTGAGGGAACAGGGGGATGTGCGGTTCCACCGCTTTCTCGGCGAACGGCGCGGTGCCGACGGGGGCCTGGAATTCCGCGTGGAACATTTTTTTACTTCGGGCAAGGATTCAGACGAAGCGATTCTCCGCGAAGAATGGGCTATCGACGTCCCGGGGGAGCAAACCGACGGGTTCCATTTCGATCTGACCTCGACCCAGGTCTGCGCCACCGATGACCCGCTGGTGGTGGAGCAGCACCGCTATGGCGGGATGGCGATTCGCGGGAATCCCCAGTGGCTTCCTCAGGAAGAAGGGGCGGAGCCGGTGGGAGGGTTTCTCACCTCCGAGGGGAAGACCCGGGAGGATGGAAACCATTCGCGTCCTCGTTGGGTGGCCATGTATGGGCCGGTGGACGGCGCGATCTGCGGCGTGGCTCTGCTGGGGCATCCGGACAATTTTCGGGCCCCGCAGTGGGTTCGTCTGCACCCGGCGATGCCCTATTTCGTCTTCGGTCCCATGGTCGAGGAGCCTTTTCGCATCGAACCAGGCACCCCCTATGTATCCCGGTTTCGCGTCGTCACCTTCGACGGCGAACCCGATGCCGCCTGGCTCGATCGGCTCTGGGAGGATTTTGCCGGGTAGGTCTCCGGGCACGTCGGAGGCGGGGAACCCGAAGCCGTGAGTTGACCTCAAAGGGCGGATCGTCCATAGGACCGCATGCGATTTTTCCTGCTCACCATATGCTTGGCCGGGGCGGTTTTGCCCGCACAGGGGGACGAGCGTCCCAACATCCTTCTCCTTTTCGCCGACGACTGGGGGCGCCATGCCTCGATCTATGGCGCGGCAGAGCCTGGAGGAGTCAACGATGCGGTCCGGACCCCTACTTTCGACCGGATCGCCCGCGATGGGGTGCTCTTTCGTCACGCCCACGTCAGTGCGCCTTCCTGCACCCCGTGCAGGAGTGCCCTGATCACCGGGCAGCATTTCTGGCGGACCGGCACCGGCTCGATCCTCCTCGGAGCCGTCTTCCCCGCCAAACTCCCCAATTTCCTCGATCTTCTCCGGGAGTCGGGATACCACGTCGGATACACCTACAAGGTGTGGGGACCGGGGACCCCGAGCAACGCGCCGTTTACCGATGAGGAGAGCTACCAGAGGGCGGGGCGAAAGTTCAACCGTTTCTCCTTCGCCGTGACCGACGCCATGAAGAAGGGATCGTCTTTCGCCGAGGCCAAGGCGGACCTACTCGATGAGGTGCGCCGGAATTTCCGGTCCTTTCTCGCCGACCGGGAAGAGGGGGAGCCTTTCTGCTACTGGTTCGGTCCCACGAACGTCCACCGCAAATGGGTCAAGGGAAGCGGTAAAGCGCTCTGGGGAATCGATCCGGATTCTCTCGAGGGCAAGATGCCGGCTTTTCTCCCCGATGTTCCCGCGGTGCGGGAGGACCTGGCGGATTACTTCGGGGAGATCGCGGCCTGGGACGCCGGCATGGCGGTCATTCTCGAAGAACTGGAGAAAACCGGCGAAGCCGACAACACCCTTATCGCGGTCAGCGGGGATCACGGGGCTCCGGGTTTTCCCTACGGCAAGTGCAATCTCTACGACTTCGGCACCGGGGTGCCCCTGGCCATCTCGGGGCCGGGGGTGAGAGGCGGGCGCTCTGTCGAGGACATGGCATCGCTCACCGATCTCGCGCCGACCTTTCTCGAGGCTGCCGGTATCGAGGCGCCGGCGGAGATGACGGGCCGCAGCCTCTGGCCGACCCTGAAATCCGAGGGGGAGGGCCTCGTCGATTCGGAGCGCACCCGGGTCTTTACTGGTCGGGAGCGGCACGTGGATAATGCCCGGGCCGATTTCAAGCCCTATCCGCAGCGATGCATCCGCACCCTCGACTATGCCTTGATCATCAATTTCCGCCCCGATCGCTGGCCCATGGGCGACCCCTATCGCCTGGAGGAGGGACCCGAGCCGACCCAGGAGGAACTGGAGGAAACACCCGGGTCACCCTGCCCGACGAGGATGCCGGACCGACCAAAGCGTGGCTGGTATTGTCGCGCCACGAGGAGGAGTGGCGATCTCACTTCGATTGGGTATACGGGAAACGTCCCCGTGTCGAACTCTATGATTTGCGGAAGGATCCGGAGGAGACCAACAATGTGGCCGACGACCCGGCCTACGCGGAAATCCGAACGAAACTCGAGGCCGAATTGCTCGCCGAATTGGAGGCCACCGGGGATCCCAGGTTGGTGGATGACGGAGAGTTTTTCGAGACCTCGCCCATGGCGGATCAGGTGAAGGGGCAGTAATCAGTAATCAATCAGTAATCAGATTACTGATTACTGATTACTGAACAGGTTATAGCGCAAATTCGAGAGATAGAGTCGCCACGGATCCCGAATCGGGGTCCACTTCCAGGAGTACACTGGCGGTCAACAGAGCCAAGCGATAGAACTTTGCCAGCGTGGCATCCTGTTTGAAGCCGATCCCGGGTAACTCCGTCGACTTGGTCTTGCTCGTCACGGTTCCCCCGGGAAACTTCAATTCCCCGGGGAAGACGCTCTTGGCCTCGATTTTGGAATCCTGCTCTTTCAAAGTGAAGGACAGAGATTTGGCGGAGCGGCTGCCGGGCTTGCTGTAGGCGCGGATGCCGAGATCGTCCCAGATGCGAATGTCGTTGGCCAGATTCAGGGTCCGACTCGGGGGACCCCACAGCTCAACCAACTCGCCCACGGAAGGCGAGACGACGAACTCGACCTCGCCGACGGATACCCCCATTTCGCTCGCCGCCACCGAGAGCACGGGATCCGCCGCCTTCGCGACGAAAGGGCTCGTGACAAAGCAGAAAAGGACGAACATGATAGGAGCTACGACAAGGAGGCTGGCCTGAATTTTCATGGGTTCTGTAAAGTATCGTCCTCGCAAGCTCGGGCAGTCGCAACCGAAAATCGCCTCTGGGACGGGTAGTTGCCCGCCCGTCGGGCCCCTGGCAGAACGGAGAATTTTTGGGAAAACGACGCTTGCGCTCGAAGGGGGCTGGAAGAGGCTGACGGGATGACGTTTTCGCCGATTTTCCTGGCCATTGCTCTCGCCGTCACCACGATGGTCGCCCGGGCGGAGACCCGGCCGAATATCCTCTTCATCCACATGGAGGATCTGGGCGTGCAGATCCCGGCTTATGGGGATGACACGGTGGCGACTCCTCACCTCGACCAACTCGCTTCCGAGGGGCTGGTCTTCGAGCGCTGCCACGTGTCGGCGGCGACCTGCGCCGCATCCCGGGGGACTCTTTTCACCGGTCTCTACCCCCACCAGAATGGGATCATGGGATTCGTGCAGCAGCACGGCTTTCACTACCGCGAGGGAATTCCGACCTTTGTCAGAACCCTGCGAAAACACGGCTACAAAACGGGGATCACCTACAAGGACGGCGTCGAGAGCGCCCACTACAAAGAACACCCCGTCCCTTTCGATTTTCACCCGAAATACACCGAAAACCATCTTACCGGGTTAACGGGAAAGAAGGCGCCGGAGATCCGGTCGAATCCGCCTCTGGCGAGTCACGCCGCGGACAATTTCAGGTTTTTTCTCGAGAACCTCGAAGAAGGTGTACCTTTCTATTTCCAGGCGCAAACGCCCGACACCCATCATGCCTGGGACCGGGATTGGTTCATTCGTGAGGGCGAACCCGATTGGCCCTATCCGGATGTGGACGTCTCGCGAGTGATGGCTACGCCGGGATGGGGCGAGGCCCTGGTCCCCGAGGGCGCCCTCCGAGAGGCCGTGGCGGACTGCTATCGTGCCATTCAGCGCACGGATTGGTATGTGGGGCGGATTCTCTCCCTGCTGGAGGAATTTGGGCACGAGGAGAACACCCTGGTGGTCTTCTCGGCCGATCACGGGCCTTCGCATCTTCTGCGGGGCAAGACGACGGCCCATGAATGCGGCTTGAGGGTTCCTTTAATCGTGCGTTGGCCGGGACAAGTAAAGAATCCCGGCACCCGGGCCGACGCTCTCGTCTCGTTCGTCGATCTCTATCCCACCTTCGTCGCCGCGGCCGGGTTGAGGCCGCCGAAGTATCTGCCCGGCTATTCCCTGCTGCCGGTTCTCGCGGGCAAAGAGCCACGGCGCAAACACCTCTACTCCGCCTATGTGGCCCACACCACGGGTTACCATCTCTATTGGCCCACCCGAACGGTTACGGATGGAAGGTGGAAACTGACCCATCATCTCTCCGGCGATGGGGAACGGAATCGCTACCAGGGGACGAAGCTCGAAGGTCTGTTCGTCCTGCACCGGCATCTGGACGCGATGCCCGAGGATTCAGAGGCGGGGAAGCGGCGGCAGGCCTGCCAATATCCTCCTCGCTATGAACTCTTCGACCTGGACCGGGATCCCAATGAGGCGAACAACCTGTTCGGCATGGAGAAGCACGCCGAGGTGCAGGAACGCCTCATGACGACGCTCCAAAACTGGCGTGTCTCCACCTCGGACCCCTTCCTCGATCCGGGGTTCGTCGAGCGTTTCCGGTCTACCGGGAGAACCTTGAACTCTGGGAATCTCTTGGCGGACACAAGATGCGGGACAAGAAAGCTCTGGATTTCAGGGAGTTCATCCCGCCGTTGGTTCCGAAGCCCTATTTCGGAAAGAAAGACCCCTGATTTCCCGCCGTCTTGAAAGCGCTCATTGTCTCTGTTCAACTCCTGGTTCTCTCGGCATGCCTCTCGCTAGCCGAAGAAAAGAAGAATGTTCTTCTCCTCTGCATCGACGATCTTCGTGCGGTGATGGGGTGCTACGGCGGAGCGGCGAAGACGCCGCATCTCGACGAACTCGCAAAATCTTCTGCCGTTTTCAACCGGCATTATGTGCAGTGGCCGGTATGCGGTCCGTCCCGGGCCTCCATGCTGGGCGGGCTGCGCCCGGATACGACCGGAATCTACGAGATCGGGGGCTCCTGGCAGATCGCCCGACACCCGGAGACCCGTCCCACTCTTCCGCTACACTTCAAAAATGAGGGTTATCGCACCCTCAGCTTTGGCAAAATCTATCACCAGAAGGGAACAGGCGAGGGGTTCGGCTGGAGCGAAACGCCCTGGAAGCTGAATTGGGATTGCTACGTCAACTTCGACTACGATTCGGCCGCGAACAACAAGTGGCGTCCCGCCATCGAGATCTACGAGGGGGCCGAATCCCTTCACAACGACCATCAGACCGCGGAAAAGGTCATTCGGGCACTCGCAGAGAACAGGGACCGCCCCTTCTTCATTGCGGGAGGCTTTTTCAAACCGCACCTCCCCTTTGTCGCTCCGAAGAAGTACTGGGACCTCTACTCCGACGCCGAAATCGAGCTCATCCACCCTCGCGAGATACCCGAGGGGGCAAGTGATTGCATGTATGCGTTTTCCGAGATTTTTTCCTACGGAGCGGATAACGGAAAGCTCTTTTCCGGGGATGGCGGGATCGGGCGCAAACAGGCTCGGAAGCTCATCCATGCCTACTATGCGAGTGTCAGCTTTATCGATGCCCAGGTTGGCCGGATTCTTGACGCGTTGGAGGAGTTTGGGCTGGCCGATTCAACCGGGCTGGTCATCTGGAGCGATCACGGATTTCACCTGGGCGATCACGGTCGTTGGGCGAAGCGCACCCAATTCGAGCAAAGCATGCGGGCACCTCTCCTGGTTCGATTGCCCGGGGCCCAGACGGTGACCGGCCCCACCGATGCGATCGTCGAGTCGGTCGACATCTATCCCACCCTGTGCGAGTTCGCCGGGCTTCCCGTTCCGGACTTTCTCGAAGGGGAGAGCTTCCTCGCCGTGCTGCGGGGGGAATCGGACGGAAAAGTGGCCGCCTTCAGCCAGATCCGGCCGGTGAACCGAAAGGAGCGCAACCTCATGGGCTATTCCATGCGGACCAGGCGGTATCGCTATGTCGAATGGCGCGCACCGGACGAAGGAAACGCGGTTGCGGGACGTGAGCTCTACGACCACCGGGACGACCCGCTGGAGTCCATCAATGTGATCGAGCAGCCGGAACATGCCGGGGCAAGGGAATGGCTGGAGAAAGAGGTATTGGCAAACTATCGGTCTCTGCAGTGACTTTCCCGAGGCATAATTGCCGGATTGGCGCGGTGAGCTCGGCCTGTGCCATGACCGAATTCACCCGTTCGCTGACGAAACATTCCAATGGAACGCTGGCCCTTATTGCTCATTCGCTTTCGGTGGTTTTTTGCCCTGCTCTGGATCATCCTCCTTGTGGGAGCGGTGGCACTTATTCCGAAGCTGAGTTTTCAGTTTAGCCTTGGCCAGATGCTGCGGGGCAGCGACGAGCGAATCTCGGAAGTCCGGCAATTTTATCGAACGTTTCCGCCCGCGGACGGGCATCTCATGATATCCGCTTCGTCGTCCGAGACCCTGACGGTCAATCATCTGCGAGCTGCAGAGAAGTGGGCCGACGAATTTCGGGCCCTTCCAGAAGTCAGGGAAGTGTTGTCCCCGAATCTTTTGCTGAATCTGGAGTTGGACGGCTTCACTTTGGACGAGTGGGCTCGGCTCGGAGGGACGGGGGATGAAGCTTTGGAGTTTGGTGATGGTCCTGGAATGGCGACCTTTCGCGGGCAACTCGTCTCTCACGATGGAAAATCCGTGGCTATTTATCTCACCCGGGAAAAAGGTGTTTCTACCGAAGCATTTCATCAGGCGGTCGAGTCGGTGGAGACCGTGCCGTGGGAAGAAGCGAAAGTTCGCCTGGTGGGGTTGAAGTTTCTCCTGGATCGGATGGGCGAGTTGCTGGAGAACAACTTCCGTACCGTCATCCTGTCCGAGATTCTGGCGATGATTCTGATCGTCCCCCTTTTCATGCGGTCCTTGCGCCGTGCTTACCTGCCTTTCGTCATGGCGCTTTCGTCGTTGGCCTTCTATTTTGCGTTGTTTGTCATCACGGGACAACGTTTCGGGCTGATGCATTTGGCTGGTCCCGGATTGATTCTGGTTATCGGGTTGGCTGATGCAATCCACCTGCAGCAAAAGTTCGACGATGCGCGTGCTGCCGGACAGGACCTGGCGAATTCCCTGCGGCTCATGTTTCGATCCGTGGGTTCCGCCTGTTTTCTCACCTCTCTAACCACCGCTTGTGGGTTTCTCAGTCTGCTCATCGCGCGTCATGACGAGATCTTCCACTTTGGGCTTTGGTGCACGATCGGCGTCCTCACAGCTTTTGCCACGGTGATGGTTTTTCTCCCCGTCGCCTTGATCTTTTTTCCCGGAAACGGGGCTTCGACCCGAACTCCCTCGCTGGTGCGTCCCTCTCTGCTGCGGCGTCTGGTTGGTCCCGCCACGGTTGGTTTGGTGATTCTTTCGGCAGGCGTTCACCGGACGCATTTGGATTCCTCATTGGAGAGGGAGCTTCCCAGGAACTCGGAGGTGGTAGAGCATACGGTCTGGTTTGCCGAGCATTTCCGAGGATTCGATCGGGTTGAAGTCGACCTGCGCGCCGACCTTTTTGATCCTGCTGTCGTCTCCGTGGTCGAGAGAATGCAGGAAGAACTTCGTTATTCCCCCGGAATCTCCGGATCGCGCTCTTACCTTGATGCGATGCGGATGACGCTGGCGCCCGAGGTGTTGGAGACCGACGACGGTCCTGTTCTGGGTGCAGCAGCCTTGGCCTCTTCTGGTTCTTTTCCGCAGCATCTGCTCACTCGAGACCTCGACCGGGCCTGCATTGTCTTTTATCGCACCCGAGATTTCGGCACAGATCGGTACGAGGCGTTCCGAGATCGCGTTCAGGCTTACGCCCGGGAGCTTCCGGACGGTGGAACCATGCATGTCAACGGGAACATTCCGATGTTCTATGAGAGCACCACGACGGTTTCCCAGACGATGCTGGCGAGCCTGGGGGTTACATTTTCGATGATTACAGTGATACTCATGATTGTGTTGCGCTCGGTGAGGCTGGGGTTGATCTCACTCGTGCCCAACGTCGTTCCACTGCTTGTGGTGGCGGGGGTGAGTGGTTGGTTGGGGCAGCCCCTGCACCTGGGCGTCCTCATTGTCTTTTCCGTGGGGCTGGGTTTGGCGGTGGATGATACCATTCATCTCATGGTTCGTTACAAGCAACTGGAGAGAGAAAAACCCGAACGAGGGCGTAGTGAACTCATGGACGAAGCGGTGACATCGACGGGATTCGCCATCGTGCTGACATCGGCTATTCTTTTGATCGCTGCGGGTTGTCTTCTCTTCTCGAATTTTACCACCATGCGCTGGAGTGGAGTCACTCTCGGCATCGTCGCCGTGACGGCTCTGATAGCCGACCTCGTGGTGCTTCCCTGGTTGATTACCAAATGTTATTCCCGGCCGTTTCGCCAAATTCCTGCGACATCATGAGATTATTATCTACCCTCCTGATCTTGGTAAGGCTGTTTTCCTGCTCGGGCACAGCCGAAGAAGTCGTGGTGACCTACAATCGTGACATTGCGTATTTGCTTCAGGAGAAATGCGTCGCTTGTCATCGCGTGGGAGGAGGGGCTCCGTTCGCGCTGCAGAGCTATCGCGATGCTTCCCGGCGGTCTCGCACGATTCTTCGAGTGGTCGAAGAACGCTACATGCCGCCCTGGCACGCTATCGGGGGGGATGTGCCTCTGGAAGGAGACCGGCGTCTGGATCCCCGACAGATTGGAATGTTTCGGGAGTGGGTCGAGGCGGGAAAGCCAGAGGGAGACCCGGCGGATCTTCCGCCGCCCCGTGTGTATCCCGACGGATGGCTCCTGGGTGAGCCGGATCTGATTCTTGAAATGCCAGTGGCCTACGAACTTCCTCCGGAAGGTCCCGACATTTACCGCAATTTTGTGATCCCCACTCACCTCGAGAAAGAGAGTTTCGTCCGCGCCATTGAGTTTCGCCCTGCCTCGCCTGAAGTCGTCCACCATGCCCTACTCTTTGTGGATGATTCCGGCGAGGCCAGAAAAGCGGATCTGGAGGACGAGGAACCGGGATTTGAGGAAATGCGAGCCGGCGCCGGAATGGGTAGACAGATTGGGGGATGGGTTCCCGGAGCGATGCCGCGGCCCCTGCCTGAAGGGCTTGCCCACCGGATTCCTCGAGGGGCGGACATCGTCATTCAAACGCATTTTCACCCCACCGGTAAACCAGAGAAAGAACGGTCCCGGGTCGCGCTCTATTTTTCCGATTCCCCTCCCCAGCGGGCCTTTACCTCCATCCAGATTCCTCCTGTCTTTGGTGCCTTCGCCGGGATCGATTTGCGTCCGAATGAGGATCACGTCGAGGTCCGGGACAGGTTCGAGTTGCCTGTGCCGGTTCACGCCTTCGGAGCCCATGCCCACGCTCACTATCGTGGTAAGTCACTGCAAATGGTGGCCGATCTGCCCGATGGGGAGACCATCACGCTCCTGAACATCCCCGATTGGGACATGGACTGGCAGGAGGAATACCGTTTCGCTGATCAGGTATTCCTGCCTGCGGGCACTCAGCTTGAGGTGAGGATTGCCTGGGACAATTCGGAAGAGTCCACGGACAATCCCATCGTCCCGCCGGTGCGGGTGCGCTGGGGGTTTGAATCTTTTGATGAAATGGGGAGCATTGATCTTTTTGTGATTCCGGCGGGGGACCGGAAGCAAGCCGCAGTGCGGATGAAGAAGTTGAAGACCGCCTATCGCGAACACGTGACCTGGGTAGCCGGTGAACACCTCCTCGGCCCCGAGAAATTGAAGACTTTTGGCGAGCTGCGGCGGAAGGCGATTGCTCGGTTCGATCAGGATGGCGATGGGCGATTGGGGCTGGTCGAACGTCGGGCCGCGGAGGAATTTTTGAAAACCGAGGCGAACAAGAAAGGCCCCACACCTTTGCCGTGAGATGGATCAATCCGATTTGGAAATCTTTTCTCCTTGGCGAAGTGGTGGCTCGCCCAAAAAAGGCCGGAGCAGAGATCGAAGTTTTTTGGGAGCATTCCAAGGCCCCAAGAAGTCGTGCCATCCAAAGAAATCTTTCGAACCGACAGCCGCTCTGGGATGCGTTTCGGGTCGGTAGGTCAGTCACGGCTTGCCCCCCGAGCAAAGGCAGCGCTAGAATCACGACCGTGGAACTGCTGCTTCGTCAGATTTTGGTGCTGGGACTTTCGCTATGTCTCTGCCCCGGGCTCGCCTCCGCCCAGGCCGCAGATCGGCTGGTCGCCGAGCGGGAAGCGCTCTTTCAGGCCTGGCAACAGGCGGTGCAGGCCCGGGACGGTACCACCGCATCCCGCATTCAGGCGGAGTTGATCCCCTACGAGCGCTCTCTCTACAAACTTTCGCGGACCGACCCCTCGATGGACGAAAAGGTGTATGCCGGAAGCCTCATCTACGCGCTGAACGGGGTGGCGGCAGTGCGGCGGGCCCGGGGAAAGCATGGAGAATCGGCGGATCTGCTGGCGGAAGCCTTCACCGTCCTGAAAAACTTTCTGCCGGAGGGACACTGGCAGCTCACCGACGCCCGCCAGAAATGGGAAAAGGACGTGCGGCTCTCCGCCCTGACGACCCGGGAGTTGGATGGGCTGAAGGAGGCGGATCAGCTGATGAAAGAGGTGGAGGAGCGTTTCTCGCGTGGCGATCTCTCCGCCCTGCCCTTGGCCGAGTCAGCCCTGAGAACGCGGCAGACGCTTCTCGGGGACGCCTCTATCGACACGGTCCAATCGCTCGCCTACGTGGGTCTGATTCAAAAAAACCGAGGTGATCTGGCAGCCGCCCGCGAGGCCTACGAGAACGCCATCGCGATCTGCGAGCGACACCTCGGGATTCATCCCGACACGGCGAGAATGTGCACCAACCTCGGAAAACTCCACCAGCAGGCTGGAGACTTCGTTCTGGCGGAACCCCTCCTGACCCGCGCCCACGAAATCAAGCGTGCCATCCGGGGCCCGGCGCACCCCGATACCACCGCCAGCCTCCAGGCCCTGGCGGAGCTGTATGGTGACTTCGGCGACCCGCATCGGGAAGGGGTGATCTTGACCCGGCTGCTGCCCCTGCAGATGCAAGCGGCGGGAGCGAGCGACCCCTCGGTGGCCGCCGTGCACTCCAACCTCGGATTGGTCCGCAAGGCGGAGGGCGACTTTCTCTCCGCCGAGAAACATTATCTCGCAGCCGCCGCCATCCTGGAGAAACAGGATGTGCCGACGGACCGGAATGCCGATTACGCCACCGTGCTCAACAACCTCGGGGAACTGTATCGCGCCACCGGCGACTGGAGCCGCGCCTCCTCGGCACTGGAACGGGCTTTTCGCATCAAACGCGAAGTCCTCGGCGAAAATCATCCGGAAACGGCGGCAGTCCTCAACAATCTGGGGAGCGTCGCCTTTGAGAAAGGCGATCTCGACCACGCCGAAGCTCTTTACCGCGACGCCTTTCGGATCAAATCCGCCGCCGGTGCGGCGCCCGCCTCCCGGGCGAACGCCCTCGATAATCTCGGCACGGTCTGTTTCGCCCGGGGAGATGACGCCGCCGCGGCACGCTTTTGCCGGGAGGCCTTGTACCTACGCGAGAAACACCTCGGCGATCATCTGGACACGGCCCGAAGCTTGAACAATCTCGCCCTCATCGCGGGCCGTCGGGGTTCCCCGGAAGAGGCAATCGCGCACCTCGAATCAGCCTGCGAAATGGTGGAAAAGATTCACGGCGAAGCCCATCCCCATCGGGTGCGGTTTCTCGACAACCTCGCCCGGATCCAGAGCGCGGCCGGCAGGACCGAAGCGGCTGTCGCGACCATGGATCGATGCCGCAAGGCCTCGCGCCATCTCCTGTATCGCATTTTTCCCGGTCTGCCGGAGGATCGCCAGCTCACCTTCCTCTCCATGCGGGACCGGCCATCTCTCGACTTCGGACTCTCTCTGGTGCTGGAGAATCCATCCTTTGTCACCGAAGGCGCGGAGTGGGTGCTGAATGGCAAGGCGATCACCGTAGAGGTCACCGCGCTCCGACCTCGCTACGCCGGGGGAGAGCTGGACGATACGGCCCGCCGGCTCGAACTCACCCGCACCCGGTTGGCCGGCCTCACCCTGAAACAACCCCAGGAAATGGACGATGACACCTACCGGAACAAACGGAACGAACTCCGGGAGCTGGAGCGAAGACTCCTCATGGAGACGGCACCTGAGGTCAAAACGGTGGCGGAATGGATTTCCCTCGACACGCTCCGTCAACGCATTCCGCAGCAGACCGCTCTGGTCGAATACATCCGCTTCGAACGCACTCCACCGGAGGGCGGGGATGGCGTTCCCTACTATGCCGCCTGGATCGTGAGGGGGGAGGAATCGCCGCTGATGATCGACCTCGGGGCGGCCGCCCGGATCGATGAGCTGGTCTCAGCCCTCCGCCAGGAGATGGAACAGAGTCCGCGGCGGATTTCCGAAGAGGGGGAGGCGAGCGCCGTAGCGATCTTTCGCGAGAAGGCGGATCCCCTGGCCGACCGTTGTCTCGTGCCGGTGATTGATCAGTTGGGCGATGATTGCTCGGAATTGCTGATCGGTCCAGACTCCAATCTTTGGCTGGTTCCGTGGTCGGCGCTCCCCCTGTCTGACGGCCGGTACGCCATTGAGCGTTACGGGATCGGGATCGTGGAGACCGGGCGCCAACTGGTGGAGGACCCTTCTCCGGGGCAGAGTCCGGCCTCCGCCGCCGCCCTCTTCGCGGATCCCGACTTCGATCTGGGAGGAGACAGCGGGCAAACCGAGAACGCCCCCAACCGTCGCGCGCCCTCGGAAGAACTGCCCGCCTTCGGCCGGCTTCCCGGGACTGCTCGCGAGGCGGAGGCGATACAGCCGCTCCTGGAGAAGCTGGCATCCCGGTCCCTCGACCTCTACCTCGGTGCCGACGCTCGGGAATCCCGATTCAAACAACTGGTCCGACCGGAGTATCTTGTCTTCAGCACCCACGGCTTTTTTCTGCCGCCTCCTCCCCGGGAGAATCGCTCTCGGGAGGAGGTCTCTCTTATGAACGACCTTTGGGACGAATCGTTCAGCTCCACCAACCCCCTGCTCCGGTGTGGTCTGACCCTCGCGGGTTGCAACCGGAATGGGGAAGGGGGAGAGGACGGTATTCTGACCGGCCTGGAAATTTTGTCGCGCGATCTTCGGGGGACTCGTCTCGTCGTGCTGAGTGCCTGCTTTACGGTTCTCGGCTGGGTTCTGCACGGGTAGGGGGTCTCTGGTCTCCGACAGGCCTTTCTGATCGCGGGGGCGCAGGATGTGCTCTCCAGTCTGTGGCAAATCCCCGACGAAGAGACGGCGGACCTCATGACCGGCGTCTTCTCGGGATTGGCGGAAGGATTGCCGGTGACAGATGCCCTGAGAAAGGCCCAACGCGACTTGCTTGACGCACGTCGAGAAGGGCACGGGGCGGCGCACCCGTTCTTCTGGGCGGCGTTCCTCGCTTCCCGGCACTGAGGTCGATGCCGGCGCCTCGTCTCTTGGTCCCCATAGCTGGTCGTATCGCGAGATTTCATGCGTCGCGATACTTCCCTCACTGATACACCAGCGACCGAGGGACGGAGGTTACGACCCATTGCGACCGGCAGTGGATTCCGTCCGCTGGCCGCCGAAGAAGAATCCCCCGTTCGACGATGTCTCGATCTTGCGTCCGCCGATGGAGAGGAAAGTGCGCGGATCGGCCCAGGGCCGCCCGAGCCTGCCCAGGTATTCTCCCTCCAGGCTGAAGCGGAACGCCTCGCTCAGTGATCGCCGGTATTCGTAGCCGGACAAGGGGCGACTTCCCCCATTCTTTTGCCAGTTTTCCCTGGCATACCGGCCGACCTCCTGCATTTGTTCGTAGTCGGGCAGCTCGACAATATCCGGAGGCAGCCGGATCAGCAGGAAGGGTTCCGGGCCCAGGACGGTGATCAGGCTGGGCCGGTAGCCCTTCGCCAGGATGGCCCACAGATGCGGTCCGCGGCGCTGCATCCTCTTCAACTTGGCTTGCCAGAGTGCCTCGGCCAGTCTTTCCTGCTGCTCGCGTTCGTGGGCCTCCCACGCCACCGCCAGTTGCCCGTCAGGGATGCCGAGCACGCCGGCAATGCGGGCGATGGGCTCCGGAAGAAAGCGTTCCCTGGAGAGAAACTCATCGACGCGCCGATATTTTTTGCTGTCGTTTTTTCCGGTCAACAGGCGTTCGACCAAGGCTTTGCGATCGATGCCCTGGCGGTGCATGTGTTGGCGGACGAGGACAATTAGTGGGCTTCCTCCAGAGTTCATAGCTATGGATATGCTATCCCGCGTCCCAGACCCGTCTATGGTCCACTGTGTCATATTTTGGGTTCTTCCTGAATTTTCGTGGCTGAGAAGAGGTGCTATGATGCGGCGTGAA
>CAZLUZ010000086.1:12003-20500 GCA_964562825.1 uncultured Akkermansia sp. | reverse complement strand
ATGCCAAATCCGCGCATCGACCGTCAGCATTTCGCGCCAGCCGAGTTCTTCGACGAAGGGATGGGGCATGCACAGGTAGATGACGAACAGAAGAAATTGACCACCACCCAGCCCGACTCTCTCCAACCCGGCCCGGAGAGCCGCACCTGTCTCCTCCGCCGACATCTGGACAAGAAAAGGGAGAAGCCAGACGACGAGAGGAGCGACCAGGACGCCGACCAGCCACAGGGCGAACGCCGGCACCGGATCGAATCCGGCAAAGAGGCTGCGCCAGGAGACCCTCGCCCCAACCATGCCGGCCAGGAACCCCGCGTGGTACAGCAGAATCGCAGCCCAACCGCTTTCCAGAACAGACATGCCCACGAAAACCGCCAGTATGGGCCAGAGGCGCAACGAGAGATGAAGCGGAGCCGAACGGATCATGGGGAGCCCGCAGGAAGAATGACCCTCCTTCCCCCATGATTCAACCCCCGGGCGCGTCGGCATTCTCGCCAATGGCAGCCGCGCACTCCACGAGAACCACCGATCCCAGGGTCTTGCGGTCACCGATGACGTCCTCCGAAACGACGACCTCATCGATTGCCGCTCCTCCGGCGACTCCCGCCCATGACGATGCGGAAAGCATCGACCGAAAAGCACGCCCCCCAATTCCATCGGTCCTCCGAGTCCTCGAGGGTGCCCATATTGTCCCATCATCCCGATTGACGGAGGGGCCAGTCGCGCTTGCTTGTCGGCGCATGAGTCATGGTCTCCGCTTCCGGAAAGCCTTTCCGCGTCTCCTCGCCCTCCCCTTCTGGCTCGCCGCCTCGTCGGGGGCCTGGGGCGGTGGGGTCACGGTCATCACGCATGGTTTCTCCGGCAATATCACGGACTGGATTCTGCCGATGGCCGCAGAGATGCCCGGATATCCGGGTTTTCCCGGAGCGGACCTGACCTGCTATGACGTCGACATCGAGAAAAGCGTGTCCTCCTACCGCTACGAGGTGCGCCTCCTGGACGGTCCTCAACCGCAGCTGGGTGACTCGGGAGAGATCGTCATCAAACTGGACTGGTCCAGCGTGGCCACCGACTTATCCACCTCTTCCACGGATGTGGCCGAGGCGGCCGCGCTGGCCTTGCTGGACCCAGATTTCCAGGCCCAGTTGGGCGGACGCCCGCTGGTGGAGCTTCCTCTCCACCTCATCGGCTACAGCCGTGGCGCGTCCGTGGTGAGCGATATTTGTCGGGAGCTGGGGGAGCGCGGCGTCTGGGTGGACCACCTCACCCTGCTGGATCCGGTTCCCGTCGGCACACCCTACGGAGACGCCGCCATCTCCATCTACGAGAACGTGCTCTACGCCGACAACTTCTACCAAAGCCTCGGCGGTTTCCTCACCCCCATGGGAACGTCCTATCCGGGATGTTTCAATCGCAACCTGACCCGGCTCGATGGGGGCTACAGCGGGAGCTTTTCCAATCACTACGACCCCCACCTGTGGTATCACGGGACGATCGGGTTGGCGACCCCCACCAGTGACACCCAGGCCACCCTGGGGGCGAACGAACGCGCCCTGTGGTATGCCGATGCGGAAAACGAGGGGCGCACGGCAGGCTTCCACTACAGCAGGATCGGAGGGGGCGATCGCCTGGCGACCCTGGTCCCGGTCGACGGGACGAGCGCATCGATCCGCGACGGCTACAACCGGCGCTGGGATCTGGGTGCGGGAGCGGGGAACAACAATCGGTCCGCCCTGCCCCAATTCGTCCCCGAATGGCCGAACCTGATCACCCTGGATCGGCCTTCCCCGGGGACCGTCGGCGAGGGCGAGACCATCGAGCTGCAGATGCGCTACCAGTGCGGGGGGACCGGGGGCACCGTGACGCCCTTCCTCGACCGAGACCGCAACCCCTGGAATGCCAACGAGTGGGAATTCGAGGAATTTGCCGTTTCCCCCACGGGTGCCGGGGCGGTAGCCGCGGTCGACGTGTCGATGACGATGCCTGCCGCCTCCGCCGGTCGCTGGGCAGCCGGCATGATGATCGAGTCGAACGGCAACCGGCGCTACCTCTACCTCGGCAGCGACCTCGTCGTGGCGCCGCGAGCCCGCATCCTGACCGAGTCAGCGGGATACGACGGGAACGTCTTTTCCTTTGCTGTGGTGGGGCCTGCGGGCCAGACTTTCGTTCTCGAGGCGAGCACGGATCTGAAGCACTGGGAGATCATCGAAACCATCACGCTGGATGGGGACGAGTCTACCGTGACGGACGGCGCGGCTGCCGGTCAGGACCAGCGCTTCTATCGACTTCGCGGAGCTGACTTCTGACCGGGAGTGGCCTCCCGCCTTCGTCTCACTTTTCGCCCGGAAAGCGGAACGAAGTTCACCTCAGCTGAGGTGCTGCAGGCCCCGATCTTCTTCATTGAACGCGCACCTGGCCGGCAGCTCCGGGAATCATCGCCGACATCTCCTGGATAGGGATTGCGCCGCGATCGTCGCCCAACAACCCCGCTCGGTCTCGCAGACAACAGATCAGTTGTCAGCCGAGGGCTTGTACTTGATCGTCGCGCTCCCCACCTCTGCTCTGAGCGGCATGATCCACTCGTTGTGCCTCATCAAGTAATATTGCGTCGAAGCGATATCGACATTGGGATCGATCAACGGTTGCGGCACCCGAAAGTTCATCATGAGATTGTTGACCACTCTGATTTCGGGTCTGCGACCCGTTTGCTCTTCCCAGAGTTCGGCGATGTGAATGCCAAATTGACGGATCATCCAGGGAGAAAGGGTGAATCGGCTTTTCTGAATGCGGTTCAAGTCCGCAGAGTAGTTCCATACCACCTTCAACTCACGGTTCTCGAACGTGACAAACCATTGGGGCAGCTCCCTCCACTCGCTTTGGCGCAGGCGTCCCAGATCGACCCAGACGAGGAACTCCCCACCCCCGGTGAGCTTCTCCGGATCCCGCGACTCGGTTGTCAGTTCCGGATCATCGACCACCAGGAACCTTTCGCCGGGGAAATGCGCTCCCTGCAGAATAAACGGATTGAGCCGACGCAAGGCTCCGGCGACAAACTCCCTTTCAGACGACTTGAGGAGCATCTCCAGCTCCCAATTGAGATCGGAGAGGGTGTTCTCCCTACCGCGCGCAGCACCGGAGCCAAGCTCCGAGGCGAGTTCCTTGATCCGATTGATCGTGTAGGAGCGGTCTCCTCCCTCGATGGCAGCAAAATGATTGTCGATCATCTCGAACACCTCGGGGAAACCCAGGGTCTCCCGCGCCTCCACCTCGCGCCCGAAAAGTGACTTCCACTGATCCTCGATCTGGGATTTGATCGTTTCGATATCGTCCCTCCCAGTCACGCAGTAGATCGCCCGCAGCCCGATATTCGGCTCGAAGGTAGCGGTGAGGCCCTGGTGGTGATTCCAGTTGAACCGAGTGCAGTCCACCGGAACATACAACGTCCTCGGTCGCTCCTCCGGCCACAGAGACCAGTCGAAATGCATCCTCCCGTTCTCGTCGGTCCTCACCATTTCCCGGTCGTAGACATAGTAGAAAACATGGCTCGCCTCCCTGGAGCGCAACATCATTCGCCAACTGAAATCCTGTCCTTCCTCAGTCCACTTGGCATCACCCCTGATGAAAAAATGGCGGAAGGGAACGGTGATTTGGATCACGAGAAAAAGGATGACAAAAGCCAGGGCCCCTTGCGACAGGAGCGATCTCTTCGGCTCCAGGTATCCGCTCTTTCGATCGCTCCATCCCAGCAGAGCGGCCACCGGCGGAAAAAAGACCAGCCCGGGGATGGCCCACCGGAAATTCGGCCTGGCGAATCGCGGCTTGCGCAACCACCGCACGAATCGCACCGGCCAGTCCGGCTCGAAAAACACCAGGGTCGTCAGGAACGCCATCGCCGGAAACAAGCCGATGGGAAACAGAAACTGGTTGCTCAGATGAAACGCGAAGGTAAGCACGATCCCGAAAAGGCGGGTCCTCCGGAAGATCAGGAGGAAACCGATGGACAGATCGTAGATCAATCCCGACCAGCAGATGAAAAGCCCCGCCCAGATCGGATCGATGTCGGGCAGTCCCAGTTTCGGACCCCAGAAATCCAGAATCTCTCGCCCTTTCCCCACCATCGGCACTCCCGTGAGCCAATCGGCGTCGATCTTGGCCAGACCGCCATAGAAATAGACGATGAAAAGTTGGGCTCGCAGCAGAAAAACCGTCCAGAAGGGGACCGCACCACCCTCGCGAAGCTCTTCCCCTTTTCTTTTTTTCCACCAGGCACTGATGGAAAAACGCCGATCCGCGGGCATGACCGCCAGCAGAAAGGCGAACAAACACATCAAATAATAGTGGTTGTTGTACTTCGCGAGTTCCGTGAGGAAAAGATAGGTATAGGTCAGGGTCAGCGTCGCTGCCGCCGCCCGATAGAAGACCCCCAGAGCAACGCACAGGGCCGCCAGACCCATGAGTACGATGAATGCGGTCCAGAATGGTTCGGGGAAAGCTTTTACCCACCCAAAGCCCGGGTAGGTAGAATTGAACGTCGTCTCTTCATAGAGAAAGTCCTTCAGCGAGATGCCCTTCCGCGGCTCAAGGTATTTGATGGCCTTGATGAACATGACCGCCCCGAAGAAGATTCGAAACAGGGCGAGCGAAGTGCCGTTGATGGGGCGCCCGAGCATCGCGCCAAACCGTTCCATAGCCGAGTGCAGATGATTCATCGAACGACAGGATTATATCGGCCCAGGTCCCCGGCGCCAGTGGTTTACACAAAAAAACCCGGTGTGCTTCACGCACACCGGGCTCGAAAAATCGGGTTTGGCTGGTGCCGCTCAGTAGTCGATGCTGAACTGGAAATAACCACCGAGGAATCCGAGGTCCTCGCTGAAGGCGTTCGTGAACCGATCCGAGTCAGTGTTGGAATCCTGGCTCGCGATGATGGGAGTTCCGCCGTTCAACCAAAACTGGCCCTCGAAACCTCCTCCGATGCTGACCTTGCGGCATCCCCAGGCGAAGTTGTAACCGAGTCCAACCTGAACCTCACCCGCGGGGATGATCGTCAGCTTGTTATCCTGCCTGATCTGATCCGGTTCGCCGGGGGGGGTGAATCTGGTGTAGCTGGTGTCGGCATCGCCGAAAAGAAGCGAGCCTCTTCCCCCGAGATCGAAGGTGAGTCCTGACTGCCCGAGGGGGCGACTCCGCGAAATCGACACGGTCGGTCCGAACCCATGAAAATCGTTATCCGATTGCAGGATGCTGTCAAAGTCGCCGCTGGGAAGTTCGGTGGAAAGGCCGAGATAATGGTGCTCGATTTGGGCGTAACGCACTCAACACCGAGTTGCTGCTCCACGCACCCCTTCTGCTTCAGGCTGAAAGCCTCGAAGTCGATGACCTGCATCTGGGTCGAAGCGAACGCGTCGTAGAAGTCGTTCACTCTGGTGTTGACGTCGTCAATCCCGATGTCCGGATCGTCGGCCACACTGATCTTCACATCAACGTCATTGGCCGAACGTTGCGCATCGTCGCCGTCAAACGACCAGTAGCGCACTCTCCACCCCAGGTCGCTGGAAGGAACCAGGTAACCCAACTCGTAGCGGTGGGAAGCCTCGAGATCGTGGTCGAAGGAGGTTTCCAGAGCGTTTTCGACGCCCGGGTCGGTATCGTGAACGAAGAAAGCCGGTGCGCTCGTGTAGACCGGCTTCACATAGACGAACTCGTAGCTGCCATAGAGACCGCCCTTGCGCTCGGGGGTGTAAACAACCTTGTCCGAGGGAAGCTGATACTTTCCGCCGGTAGAACCCGTTCCCAGGTGAGACTCGACGTTCTCGAGCCGATTCAGCAGGTCCTGGTAAGACGACATCGGGATGGTCACCATGCCGCCGCCGGAGGCACTGGCGCTCGCCTGCACTTCCTTCGTCAAAAGCCCGTCGAGGACTTTTTCGTGCTTGTATCCGTCTTGCTTTTTCCACTTCCACGCGGAACTGGTCGCCTTCGAATCGGACTCTTGTGCGTGCGCCACCCCTGCCGTGATCAGGGAAAGCACCGAGAGATGAAGAATTTTTCTAAGTTTCATAACAGAAATTCGTTAGATTCTGTTGATCGTTCCTCATTCACGCCGGCAAAAGTCAACAGAAAAACTTCTTAAAGAAGACTTCGGGGATAAGAAATTGGAATCCGCTGGGTCGGCTTCCGCCACCAGACCAAGGGGCTGAGGCACACTTTGAGCCCGGCCCACGTCATGCATCGGTGATGCTCGCTACCGCGCCCCCTTTTTTCAGGGTTCGCGGGGCTCAGGGACCACCGATCTCTCGTTATTCTCCACCTTTCCCAGATACTCGGGCAGCTTCACTCCGACGTTCGCGGTCAGTTCGTGAAGAGGCGGCAGCACCTTGACCAGGTCCGAAACGAAGCCGGCGGTGGCCCCTTTGCCATCACCGTTGCCTCCGCCTTCCCAGACGGTGACTTTGTCGATCTTCAGATTCGAGATCGCTTTGACCTGCTCGGCGACGAGGTCGGGTAGCTGCTCGATCATGAGCAGGAGGGCGGAAATGTCAGGGTTCCCCTGCGTGGCGTCGACCACATTGCGGAAACCATCCGCCTTGGCCTCGAGTTGGGCCTTGACGCCTTCGGCATTGGCCAGCAGTTGCGCCTTTTCCCCCGCGGCCTCGGCCTCCATCACCGAGCGGATCCCATCGGCCTTCCCCTGCTCCAATCGCCGGGTCTGCTCGGCCTCGGCCTCGGCCAGGGTTTCGATACGCTGCTTCTCGACCATCGCGGGGACGACGATATCGGCATAGCGCGTCGCTTCCTCCCGGGTGGCCCGCGCTCTCTCTGCCTCCTGCTCGGCGGCATAGGCCTCGCGCTCGGCGTCGGCCGACTTGACCCGTTCCGCGGCGGAGCCTTTCCGGTTTGCCTCCGCTTCCTGCTCCCGCCGCAGGGCGTTCGACTGGGCGATGGTCACCGCGGCGGTGTTTTCTCCCTCGACCGCCAAGGCGTGGGCGCGGGCGACCTCGATCCTCCGCTCCTGTTCAGCGTTGGCCCGGCCGATTTCACCGTCCCGCTCCTTCTCCGCCACCTTGACCTTGGCCTCGTTGATGGCCCGGGCTGCCGCCTCCTGACCCAGGGCATCGATGTATCCCGACTCGTCGGTGATGTCCTGAATATTGACGTTGATCAGGCGTAATCCGACTTTTTTCAATTCCACCTCGACTCCGTTCGAAATGTTGTCGATCAGCTTGTCGCGGTCGGCGTTGATCTCCTCGATGGGCATGGTCGCGATGACGACCCTCATCTGGCCGAAGATGATGTCCTTGGCCAGATCCTGAACCTCGGCGAGACTCAATCCGAGGAGTCGCTCGGCGGCGTTCTCCATGATACCGGGTTCCGTGGAAATTCCCACGGTGAAGGTCGATGGGGTGTTCACCCGGATGTTCTGCTGGGACAGCGCCCCTTCCAGACGGATGTCGATGGGGATCGGGGTGAGGTCGAGAAACTCGTGGGCCTGGATGATGGGCCAGACGAAGGCGCCGCCTCCGTGGTAGCATTTGGCGCTGTAGCCCGACTTTCCCATTCCGGTGTTTCCGTAGATGACGAGAATCCGGTCGGGGGGGCAGCGCTTGTAGCGCGAGGCCAGGGCGATGATCGTCCCGAAAAAGAGGAGGACGACCGCGACGAGGAGAACGATGGTTGCTTCAGTCATGGGATCTTTTGATTCAGGTTTTCTCCAAGTCGTCCGGGATCACGACCAGGGTGTTGTCCTCGAGAACGTCGACGACGAGCACCCGGGTTCGGTTTTCGATTCGGCCGCGCCGGGAGGTGATCGCGGGCACGGTCTGTAGCCGGCCCTGCATGATGACCTCGATCTGTCCGCGTCCATCGCGATTCCCGGGGATGGGAAGATAGACGGAACCGATCTCGCCCACCGCGCTGCGGTAGTCGAGCGTGCCGCTCTCGCGGAGGGACCAGAGGAATTTCATCAGGAAAAAAAGCGACGACATCAGCACCAGACCGGCAATGACGGCCCCGAGGAGAACGCCCCACAGCGGCAGATCGGCCTCGAGCAGAATCACCCCGACCCAGCCCAGTCCGGTGAGGAAGGCGATCACGGTGCGGACGGAGACAAACCCGAGGTCACCGTCGACATCGACATCGGCGTCGACTCCATCGGCTCCGTCGAGACCGAAAAGCAGCAACATCGTCTGGAGGGCGAGAATCCCGGTCGCGACGATCCCGACGATGTAGAAGAATCGGAGCGTTACGGAAAGTTCACTCCACCAGGTGTCCAACGAATCCAGCATGTCATCGCCTCAATCGAGGTCGCAGGGATTCTGCCTGAGTAAATGGATTGTGGCGATTATAATATGCTTTTTGACTTGGAGGGCGGAGATTCGGTCCGGCTCAGGGCGCTTCGTCGGGCCTGCATCGTAGGGCTACCCCCGTCGCGGAACCGCATATTCCACCGGCCTGCCGCACCGTGTTGCCTCCGTCTCGGCCTCGGGATAAGAGTCGGGGC
>CAZLUZ010000086.1:9606-11993 GCA_964562825.1 uncultured Akkermansia sp. | reverse complement strand
GACCGAAGGTCTCGCTGCGCATCACGGCCCGGCGTGGTGATCGATCCGGGGAATTCCGGGCGGCCATCTATCGAGACGATGAGGTTACGGGGAACGGAAATGCCGGTGGCGCTACGCCGGTCGCGGAAGCGCTTTTTCACCCGGCCTGCCGATCCGTTTTGCCTCCGTCGCGGCCTCGGGTTTAGAGTCGGGCCATGACACCGCCGGCATGCGAATCGCTTTTTTCCGGAATCAGGGAGACCACTTTGGTTCTCCGGGCGCGAAAATAAATCGAGGAGGGCACCGGGGACGCCTGGACCGAATTGGAGCGGGAGCCGGAACTGGAGTATGTTTCGCCCGTCGAACCGCTGGTGCGGCGCATTCCCGTGGGGATCGGACCCGGCGACGACCCGTCCTGGGACCGGGTCTTTCGCGTGCTCGGTTGTTTTCTCCTGTCGACGGGTCTCGCCGAATGGGTTGGCTGTCTCGTCGAGGCCAGGGAGGGGGACGAGGTCATCGATCGGCTTGTCGCCCTGTTGCCGGAGAATCGAAGGTTCCGATTTCGGAGAGAACTGTGTTTCTGGGCATCAAAAGAGGCGCCGGATGGCGCACCCGACGGGATCGGCTTGTATTTGCTCCGCCAGTCCATCGACGACTGGGTCGCATGGTTCCGATCCGGCGGAAAAGATCGGGTGGGACTCATGGCTCATGCGGCCGGGTTCCTGGCGCGGCATCAGGATCTCGTCGCCGGCGGCGAGTGGGAGCGCTTGGTCGGTCTGGTCGATCCCTCGGAGCGGGGTGACGTGGTCGCCGCGTCGCTCTACCGCAACGGGGTGAAACCAGCGCATCCCGCCGTCCTGGCGGGATTGGAGCGGTGCGAAAGGGAATTCTCCCGGTTCCTCGTTCTCCAGGACCTCTGCGAAGTCGATTTCGGGCATCATGCCGAAATGACTCGGAAGGCCGCCCTCGCCAGCCTGGATGGTTCGGCCTACTCGAACAACCACCAAGTCCCGGCACGGTGGTTGGCGACCCATTTTCCCGAGGAGGCAACCGAGGTGCTCTCCGGGAAGATCCGGGGTGCTGCCGGGGAGGACAGCGCCTGGTCGAACTGGGGAACCGCGGCGGCCGAGGCGCTCGAGGTCCTCGGCTCCCGGGGAGAACCGATCCTCAGGGCCTGCGAGGAGACGAAATTCTGCGACACGGTCTACGGAGGGGCGGCCGGAGCGGTTCGCGGCGGAACCCAACCTCCGCATCCCCGGATCGAGGCGATTTTAAGGAGACTGCTCCGCGTGGGCGATCCCCGTTGGACGGGCCTCGCGCTCGCAGAGATGGTGAAGTGGAATCCGGAAGGGTTCCGAACCGAGATAGAGGCGCTGGAGAGAAGTGCCGATCCCGAGTTGCGTTCTCTTGCCCGGTTGGCACGGGCCGATATCGCGACACGGGGAATCGACGATGCGGTGGAACGCAGGGACCGGGTTCTGGAGATGCTGTCGGAGGGTCGACCCGGCATCGAAGCCGCGGTTCGGGATCACCTTCAGCCCTGTCTTCACCTCCGCAGCGCGGAGGCAGCGCTTTCGGCGGTCAGTGGGAGTCACTTTGGCGGGAGGCCCTCCATCTCCCGGTGGCCGACCGATTCCCGAGGAAAGGAACTCCCTTTTCTGGCCCGGCTGGTCGAGGATGATCTGCAGAAGATTGTTCCCGATTTTCGCGGTGATCTGCTGTTCTTTGCCGACTGGGAGAACGCGGAGGGAGCGGTGCGCTGTCTCCCCGCCGGGGAGGTGCTCGGGACCTCAAGCGACGGAGGGACCTACCCGTTTCGCTCGCTCGTGGTGGAGGACGGGTTTGTCTTTCCCGAGGGTGACGATTCCTGGGAAAGGTGGCGCCTCGACCGGCTCCGGGAGGTTTTGGAAGAACCGGCCTCTCTGATTGCGATGCTCGCTGGGGCCTTCGAGGGGAGACGTTTCGGGGAGCGTGGCCCAGTGCATCGGGCCTTCGGTTATCCCCGATTTGTCCAGCATTCGCCCAAGGCCATGGCCGCGGGATCTTTCGATCCGAGGGAAACCGCGCCCTCTCTGGAAGAGGATTGGGTCTCCCTGCTCTCCGTCGAGACCGCTGAAGGGGCCGGGATCGGATTCTACGACACTGGAACGATGACCTTTCTCGTGCCCGCCTCCGATTGGCGGGAACAAAATTTCGAACGGGTCTACCTCAATGTCGATTATCTCTGATCGATGGAAGGTAGCTGCCCTGGGACGCAGTCGCATTGGGACTTAGCCGCATTGGGACGTAGCCGCCTTCGCCAGAAGGTGGCCGTGGCGAGCGATCCACGCTCTCACGAGCGCGGCTACGTAGCCGCCTTCGCCAGAAGGTGGCCATGGCGAATCGCCCCACGCTCTCACGAGCGCGGC
>CAZLUZ010000086.1:6910-9506 GCA_964562825.1 uncultured Akkermansia sp. | reverse complement strand
CTTCGCCAGAAGGTGGCCATGGCGAATCGCTCCACGCTCTGGCGAGCGCGGCTACAGAACGCCTTCGCCACAAGTCGCCCATGCGAATCTCCGCAGCGATGTAGCCGCCTTCGCCAGAAGGTGGCCCCGGCGAATCGCTCCACGCTCTCACGAGCGCGGCTACGTAGCCGCCTTTTCTTGATTTTGTCTCCGGAAAGCCGAGCGTCTCCCTCAATGCCCTCGCAAACAATCGACAATAGATGAAATCATTTCCCTTGGCGATCGCCGCCCTTATACACATGCTGATCTGGTCAGCTCCGGCTTGCGCCGAGGAAAAGCCCAATATTCTCTGGATTGTCACCGATGATCAGCGTTGGGATTCTATTTCGGCCTTCAACCAGATCCGCTACGGAACAGTGGACAGTCGCCTCGGCCAGGTCTTATCGCCCAATGTGGACCGGCTCGCCGCGATGGGCACCACGTTTATCAACACATACAATCAGAACCCGAGTTGCCAGCCGTCGCGCACCATCATGCATACCGGACGCTACTCTCACCGCACCGGGGTCTACGGATTCGAGAATTACAATCCTACGGGCATGGAGCATTGGCGTCCGATGTTCCCGGAGATCCTGAGGGATCAGGCCGGCTACCAGACCATCGCCGTGGGCAAGCTGGGGCTCTACGCCCGGCAATTCGCCAAAGGTGACGCTTCTTCGGGACCTCGGCTCTACGACACCGATCTGGGCTACCGCAAGGAGTTCGCCGCCAAGGGTCTCGTCGATTGGATCAAAGAAACGAAATGGTCTGGCGGAAAGCGGGGCGCCAAGGTGGAAACCTTCTTCTTCCCCCACGGCGAAAAACTCCTCTGGCCCATGGCAAGTGATGCCAGCCGCGACGATTCCGCGGCCATCCGGGAGCGCCTCAATCTTCTCCGGGCCTACGACCGCGGTGGGAGCAAAGACACGAGCGACGGAGAGACCATCGGCGGCATCAACCCGCAAACCTCCGATCGCACCCGGGACGCCAATTTTTGTGGCGTGCTGATCGATCATCTGGCCAATGCTGGCTCCAAATACACGGATAAGCTGGGTCGGAAACAAGAGGGGCCTGACCCCACCAAGCCGGTTTTCGCCTACTGCGGCTTCGAATTTCCGCATACCCCGGTCCTGCCGCCCGCCGATTTTCGGGAAAAGTTCGCTGAATTTCAGTACGAAATTCCAAAGTTTACGGCTGAGGAGCGCGCAGGATTTCCCCCGCAGATTCTCCGCATGTTCGAGAAATGGGAGACGGATCACTTCACCGACGCCGAGAAGCAGCAGATGGTGGCCGACTACTATGCCTACTGCGCTTATGGCGACTCTCTGGTCGGAAAACTGGCCGATGAATTCATCGATCACTCCGAGGGCAACAACCGCCCATGGCTGATCCTCTACGTCTGCGGAGACCATGGCTGGCGACTCAACGAGCATGGGATGGCGTCCAAATTTCTGCATTACGACACCGATCTCAACAATCCTATCATCGCAGTTTCCTCGGACAAAGAACGCTTCCCCGCCGGCAAGGTGGTGACCGATTTCACCCAGTTTGTGGACATGGCGCCGACTTTCCTCGCAGCTGCGGGCATCGACGTATCGGAGCCAGCCTACGACTATCTGGATGGGCGGGATCTCGCGCAAACCGCGGCAGGGAAATTGAAAGCTCTCGACTACATCATCGCTGAGCCCACCTGGGTTATCGGTCCTCGCGCCGTGATTCGCACCAGGGACTACAAATTTGCCATGCGGATTCGTCCCCATCAGGGCAACTCCATAACCAGGGCGACCGCGGGCAAGGATATCGATTGGGCGATCCACGCCGAATGGGAAGAAATTGAGCCCACTCTCTATGACCTTCGTCACGATCCGGGTGAGACCCGCAACGTCGCGATGGATTCCCATTACCGCCCCGTGCTCAACGCACTGCGCCAAAAGCTTCAAAACATCGTGCTGGGCGATGGTCGGGTTGAAGTCGCCTGGACCAAGACGGGGAGCGAAAGCTTTCACCTGAGCAACTTCGCCCCGGGGGCGGATGACGGCGTGCTGTCCGTTCCGGTTGTCACCCCCCAGCAGGACTGAGATGGAGAAACAATCGTCGATACGGAACCAAAGGCATCCCCGGGGCTTTCTCGCCTCCAGGAGCTTTCCGTCGGGCTGCGACGGAATAAGGGTGGTCAATCCCCTCCTTGAATCTTAACACTGCGGCGAGTCTACAGAGTTACGGTGCCGCAAACGAATTTTCGCGGTGCTGATGGTCGCGCTGTCAGGGTGGCTGGAGCCATTCGCCCCCCCGGGCCTTGGGAGAGGACGAAGAGGCCCAGGCTGAGCTGCGCCGGTTGCGGTTCCGATTCGAGATCGAGGTCGCCGAGGGGCCTGCGCCCCTCACTGGTTCCTCCTGGATTGGGCCGATAGCCCCGTGATGCAGGCAAAATCCGACGTCGCGGGTGGCTTGCCTTTTTGCCTTGAAAGAGCCACTCCCTACCCGTACCCTGGTGAAACGCAAGAGCGAGGGGCATATGATCCGATTCCTTTTTTTCACGTTAATTGCGATCGTCGCTTTGGGTGTGGTTCTCGTGGCC
>CAZLUZ010000086.1:0-6900 GCA_964562825.1 uncultured Akkermansia sp. | reverse complement strand
TGGCCGCTTCACCGATGCTCTTGAAGGCGGGCGGTCTGCATCCCGACTACACCGGGCCGAGTTACTCCCTACCCGGGCGCCGCGCCCTGATCGTGACGACCAGCCACGCCGTGCTGAACAAGCCGGGCGAGACGCGGGGCAAAAAAACGGGTGTTTTCGCCTCTGAATTGTCGATCCCTTACTATGATTTTCTCGATGCCGGCATGACCGTTGACATCGCGAGCATCGCTGGCGGGGAAATACCTATCGACCCGCAATCCTACTACTTCATGCTGATTTCCGACGCGGACAAACGCTCGCGAAAAGATGAAGAGTTCCAAAGGAAGATTGCGCGGTCTTTGCAAGTCGATGAGGTAGATTTTACTCAGTATGACATCATCTTCTTCGCCGGCGGCTGGGGCGCTGCCTATGATTTCGCGAATTCTGCAGTGCTCGGGCGCAAGGTCAGCGAAGCGTATTACGACTCTTCAGCGATCCTTGGCGGCGTGTGTCATGGCCCCCTGGGATTGATCCCCGCCAAGACCAGGAACGGCATGCCGCTCGTCTCTGGTCGGCGGATGACCGGCGTGACCGACCGCCAGATCGCTCAATTCGGCATCACATTCACGCCTTTCCATCCGGAAACGGCGCTGCGCGAGGCCGGCGTTGTTTTTGAGAGTCGGACCAAATTTATCGATGCGTTGGCCACACACGTTGTGGTGGACGACGAAGCACGTTTCGTCACCGGTCAGAACCAAAACTCAGGGCATGTGACCGCTCACGAGATGATGCGACTCTTGAGCAACCAACCCTGAGGGCATTCCCGGCGACCACAACCCGACTTTCGATCGGTGGCCTTGTTCGGTCTTCGGTCAAATCCGGGGGGGACGTCACGGCTGGACCTCATCCCTCCCCCGCTCGCATGCAACTTGGATTTTTCCCCTGAAAAAGCGGCCGAAATGTTTTCGATCGAATTCGGTGCCCAGTTTTTGCCCAGTAAGGAATTTTGTAGGACGTGACAGGAGAGCCGTTTTGTTATAAGTCCCTGAAGGTTAGGGGAGTGGGCAGAGAAGGATTCGAACCTTCGAAGGCATAGCCAGCAGATTTACAGTCTGCCCCGTTTGACCGCTTCGGTATCTACCCAGATTCCGCCGGGCCCGAAGGTGGACCCGAAAGATGGACGAAAAGGATGTCCCACGATGCAATTCAAATCAAGAAGATTTTGAGGGGGATTTCTCCGACCGTTGCCCGGCCACCAGCTGGCTGCGCCAAAGACAGACAACCCCGTCAACCGCCACACCGCGCTGCCATGCCGAACCATGGCGAGTCGCGAGCCTCTTTGTTGCAGGGTCTCGACCGCCTCCTGCAGGGACGATCAGGACGCCGGTCTCTCGGAGGATCGGTCGGTCGGATGTAGGGTCGGCCTGTCGGCGGCCACTTCCCCCTCACATCAGGTCCTCGGCCACGACCGAGTTCTGCTCGCGCGACGACAGGGCCTTGGCCTGGGCCACGACAAAATTCTCGTCGCCGCGAAACCGGTAACTGTGGCAGTTCGGACAAATGTTCACCTTCGTCGCCACAATCGAATCACATCCCATACAAACCTTGTAAAGGGAGGGATTCCGAATGATGCGGCGAGCTCGCTTCGCCCGGTCTGCTAGTGCGGTTTCGTCTGCCATTGCTGAATCAAATTTACGTCCCCCCAGAGCCCTTTGCAACAATGAATCTCAAAGGAGAGACTCTTATCATAAATTTTAGAATATTGCCCGAATGTTGACGGTCAATTTTGCCGAAGTTTACACCGATAAGACCCGATAAGATGTTTTGTGTTCAAAATTTCATCCGAAAAGTCGGAAGATCGGTTCGCAGTCCCCGCGTGGGCATTGCAGGCGATCCCTCGAGACGCCCCCGATCCGCCCCGAGACGCCCCCTCGTCGGTCCCGCGCCGGCACCGCAGCCGCCCCCGGATGCAGACCGGTTTCCGACGGCAATCGAGGTTGATTCCCCCGCCCCGACCGCGAAGGTGAGCGTTTCCATGGTCCAGTCCGAATCGCCGCCGGATTTCGAGGATGCGCTCGCCCAAATCGCGCGCTCCCGCGCCTTTGCGCCAAAGCTGCAAGGGCTGGCCCGGGCCTCCGCACAACAACCCGTCGTCCTCGACCAGATCGCCGCCGCAGGCCAGCCTTTCCTCGCCGCCGCCGTCGTCTCGGCCTGGAGGGAACTCGGCCACCTCGATTCCTCCGTCTGGCTGCTCTGTCCCAACGTCAAGGCCCAGGAGATCCTCCACGCAGAACTGGCCGTCTGGGGGGTCTCCGCCACCTTTCTCCCCGACTACGAGTGGGCCGGGTTCGAGGAATCCCTGCCCGATCCCGAGTCGGCCGCGGAACGTCTCACCGCCCTCAAAGAAATCCACCAGAAGTCCCGCGAAGGCGCGGACCAGGTCGTCGTGCTCTCCGCCGAATCCCTGGAGGAACCCGCCCCGATCCCGGGCCAGATCGAGCGCCAGACCATCCGCTTCCAGATCGGTTCGCGGCTCGATCCCGTGCAACTGGCCGGACGACTGGAGAAGGCCGGCTACGAAAGGGAACCCCAGATCTACCAACGCGGCCAGTTCGCCCTGCGCGGCGGCATCATCGACGTGTTCTCCTGGCAGGCCCCCTACCCCATCCGCATCGAACTTTTCGACGAAGACATCGAATCCATCCGCGAGTTCGACCTCGACAGCCAGGCCTCGCTGCGCCGAATCGATGAGGGAGAAATCCTCCTGAGCGAGGCCAATCTCGAAATGTCCGGGACCGTGCTCGATTACGTGGGGGTATCGGACCTCGTCGTCGATGTCGCGGCCGGATACGAAAACGCGACGGTCCGGATCGCCGAGGATTCCCTGGCACCCGGCGCCGAAGACCCGGCGGCGGCCTGCTTCGGGAATCCGGTCGGCACCTTCGAGGCCGGCGATTTCGTGCTCCGCGAACAAAGGCGCAGCGATTTCGTCGCTCAACTCCGCGAATGGAAGAAGAAACGCTGGAAGGTCTTCATGGCCTTCCATTCCGACGGAGAGCGGGAACGGTTCGAGGAACTGATTCAGGGCCAACGCGGCATCGCGGACTTCGTCATCCCCCTGAAAGGCGGTCTGAGCCGCGGATTTTCCCTGCCCGGAGCCCGGCTCGCCGTGCTCAGCGACGCCGAGATTTTCGGCCGCTACCAGCACCAGTGGGGTCGCAAACAGGTCCGTCTGACCCGCCAGAGACAGAACACCGAGCAGGTCAACTCCCTGCGCGAGTTCGACTACGGCGACATCGTGGTGCACGTCGACTACGGCATCGGCCGGTTCCGCGGGGTCAAGACCAAGGAGACCGGGGGCGCCGCGGAGGAGGTGCTCGAGATCGAATACGACGAGGAGGCCCGGCTCTTCGTGCCCCTGGATCAGGCCCATCTGGTGTCGCGCTACCTGGGCACGGGCAAGTCCGCCCCCAAGCTCTCCCGGCTGGGAGACAAACGCTGGTCGCGAATCCGACGCACCGCGGAAAATTCCATTATGGATTACGCGGCCCGGCTCCTCGCCATCCAGGCGGAGCGGGAGACGCACCAGGGGGAGGCTCACGAGCCGGACAACCGCTGGCAATGGGAGTTCGAGAACGCCTTCATCTACAAGGAAACCCCCGACCAGCTGCGCGCCATCGAGGAAACCAAGCGGGACATGGAGTCCCCCAGGCCGATGGACCGGCTCGTCTGCGGCGACGTCGGCTTCGGCAAGACCGAGGTGGCGATTCGCGCCGCGTTCAAGGCAGTGATGTCGGGCAAGCAGGTCGCCTTCCTCGCCCCTACCACGGTGTTGGCCGATCAGCACTACCAGACCCTGCGCGAGCGGATGTCCGATTTCCCGGTCACGATCCGCGCCCTGACCCGCTACCAGTCGCCCCGGCAGCAGCGGGAGACGCTGGCCCAGCTCGCCGGAGGTGGCGTCGACATCATCGTGGGCACGCACCGTCTCCTCAGCAAATCGGTCAGCTTCCACAACCTGGGCCTCGTCGTCATCGACGAGGAACAGCGCTTCGGCGTGAAGCAGAAAGAGGAATTCAAGGAACGCTGGCGCTTTGTCGACGTGCTCACCCTGTCGGCCACGCCGATCCCCAGGACCCTCTATCTCTCCCTCATGGGCGTGCGCGAGATGTCGTCCATCGACACCCCGCCCACCAACCGCCGGCCCGTGGCGACCACGGTCTGCCCCTACGACGAGCGCATCATCCGCAACGCGGTGGAGAAGGAGGTCGCCCGCCAGGGTCAGGTCTTTTTCCTGCACAACCGGGTCAAGACGATCCACGGGGTGAAACGGCGCATCGAGGAGCTGGTGCCGGAGGCCCGGGTCGAGGTCGGACACGGCCAGATGGAGGACGAGGAACTCGAGGAGGTGATGCACCGCTTCATCCATCACGAGTTCGACGTGCTCGTCTGCACCACCATCATCGAGAGCGGCCTCGACATCCCCAACGCCAACACCATCCTCATCGATCGGGCGGACCGCTTCGGGCTGGCCGATCTCTACCAGATCCGCGGCCGGGTGGGCCGGGCCGACCGGCGGGCCTACGCCTACCTCATGCTGCCGCCCGACATGCTCACGGTGGGCGACGCGAGAAAACGGATCAACGCGATCAAACAGTATTCCTCGCTCGGGGCGGGATTCAAGATCGCCATGCGCGACCTGGAGATCCGGGGGGCGGGAAACCTCCTCGGCACGAAGCAGAGCGGCCACATCGCGGCGATCGGGTTCGACCTCTACTGCCAGTTGCTCAAGCAATCCGTGGCCCGTCTCAAGGGAGAACGGGTCGTCGGCAGGATCGACATCCCGGTCCACATCGATTTTCTCTGCTCCAACGAGGGACAGCACGAGCGGTCGCCGCAAAGCAGCCTGCCGGCCTTTATCCCCGCCAGCTACATGCCCGAGTCGCGGCTGCGCATCACCGCCTACCGCGAAATCGCCGAAGCCACGGACCTGGGGGAACTGGACCATCTCCGGGAGAACTGGGCCGACCGCTTCGGCAGGCTCCCGGCACCCCTGGAAAACCTCCTCCGCGTCGCGGAACTGAAAATCCGGGCGGCCTGCGACCTGAACTGCTCCTCCGTCGAACTGAAAGACGGCAAACTCATGCTGATGCGGCAGGGCAAATACCTCCAGGTCGACGGCAGATTCCCCCGCCTCATCGGCGATGATCCCGCGGAATGGCTGGAGTCCGCCGTGGACCTGGTGGAACTCCAGTCGCTGAACCGGAGGTCCCGCCAATGATTCGGCACCTCCCGATTTCCAGTTTCCGGTTTACCGCCGCGCGAATTTCGATAATGATGAGGGCAGCCATGATTCCGCACCCGACAACCTTCCCCTCCAATCCCTCCCGACTCCTCGGCACCGCTCTGGCGGTGTTCCTGACCCTCGCCGCGGGCTCCGCCGGGGCCGCCCCCATCGAAATCACCGGCATCAAGGCGGTGGTGAACGGCGAAGCGATCACCCAGCTGGAGGTCGACGAGGCGGTCCGGACGCAGATGAAGATGTACATCATGCAGAACCAGGGTCAGGTCACCCCGTCACAGGCCGAGCGCGACATCCGCGAGATGGAAAAAAGCGCCCTGAACGACTTGATCGACCGCAAGTTGATCCTCAGCGAGTTCAAGACGATGGGGGGCAGCATCGACGAAAAATATGTCGATTCGGCGGTGGAAAATTTCGTGAAAAGCCGCTTCGACGGGGATCGCGATGCCTTCCTCCGGGAGCTCGCCAAGCAGGGTATCTCCCTGAATCAGTTCCGCGACGTCCAGCGGGACCAGATCGCGATCCAGGCCCTGCGCTCGCGCTACAGCAACCCGGGGGGGAAGACGATGCTCAGCCTGCCCCACGAGCGCAGGGAAATCTACGATGAGATCAAGAACGAGTACGCCACCGAGGGCAAACTGAAGCTCCGCATGCTCTCCATCCCGAAGCTGACCCCGGACAGCAGCATGGAGGCGCAGGAAAGGCTGATCCGCGAGATTCGGAAATCCATCCTCGAAGGCAAGAGCTTCAGCGAAATGGCCAAGAGACACTCCCAGGACAGCTTCGCTTCCAAGGGTGGCTATGTCGGCGAGATCGGTCGGGGGACGCTGAATCAGCGGCTCACCCAGATCGCCTACAGCCTGCCCACGGGCAAGGTCTCCGAGGTGATCGACGACGGCCCGTCCTGGCGCCTGATGTATATCGATGGCCGCGTCGGCCAGAGTGTGCCCAGCATGGCCGACCTCAAGGACGAGATCGAAAAGCGTCTCGCCGTGAAGAAGCGCCAGGACAACATGGAGACCTGGCTGAAAAAACTGCGCCGCGACTCCAACGTGCGCATCTACGAGTAAGCAGGGACGTTCCGATCGGTCGATGATCCTGGCGCTGCTGAAACGATTCGAGATCTGGATGCTCTTCGGCTTGGTCGGGGTGGCGCTGTGGTGGGGTCTTCAGGCACCCGAGCAGCTGGACGAGGTCGCCGGGGAAGCCCCTGCCCCGGGCGCAGAGGAGTCCGGGCCGGCGAAGGATTCGACCACCCCGAAGGAGCGTCCGCTGTTCCGGGTGGAAGAGGTCCGCGCGGTCGAGCCGGAGGGTGGCGGAACCCTGCTGGAAATCACCGTGCTGGGCCGGTCCGGAACCGAAGACCTCGCCATCCTGGACGAAGATACCATGGTCCTGACCGACGGTGAGGGCGAGCGGGTGCCCCGTTTTTTTCTGCCTTTCGACGAGGCGCCCACTCTGGACCCGGTGGAGGAAAGCCGAGCCTCGCTCAAGTTCTGGCTGGCTGAACCCGCCGGGGAGTTGCGCCTGAGCTACCAGGGGCGGTGGTCAGTAGTCAGTGATCAGTGGTCAGTAATGAGTGATCATGATCAGTGATCAAATCAGTAATCGGTAATCAG
>CAZLUZ010000085.1:0-20742 GCA_964562825.1 uncultured Akkermansia sp. | reverse complement strand
GGACCACTTTCGGATTGTCGCCGCCGAGTCCGAGCGGTCCCACCCGAACCTCGCGGGTGTATCGCCTCGCCATGTGTATTGGGGTGGGGTGTTGTGCGATCATGGGGGGGGGAGAAACCGTCCTTTATTCTGGTTCCGGATCGTCCCGATGCAATCCGTTCTTCCCGGGAAAACGGGCGCGTCAGGCCCGGATTTCTCGCCGGAATGACTCGCCCCTTTTCCTTCCCGGGGGCAGAATAGCGTCATGAACCGGATTCTTTTGATTCTCCTGATCACCTCCATCGGTGCCGCGTCGCTCTGGGCCCAGGGCCGGCTGCGCCACCACACGGCGACTCGGGCCGGAACCCTCCGGCTCGTCCCCGCCACCTCGCCGACACCGAGCGAAGCCCGGGTCGAAATCGAGAAGCGCGACGGCTCCAGGGTGATAAAAGCCAACGGCATTCCCCGGCACCAGGTGGGCGCCTTCCCCAATCCGGGCAACCCGAACCCGATCCGCGAGCAGAGTTACGTGATCGAATTTCCCGAGAACCCCGCCATGGCCCCGGAAATCATCCCCCTGATGATGGAGGGGCGCTCCCTGGAGGTCTTTGGCATCACGCTGGACGGGGTGTTCTTCGAGCCTCACGCCAACGAATTCTGGCAGCGGGATTGGGAGTGGCGTTACGAGGCCTTGGGGGCGGCCATCGAACTCGGTCTCGACGCCAATCACGGTCATGTCCAACCCACGGGGCTCTACCACTACCACGGCATCCCCACCGGCCTGATGAGTCGTCTCGGGCATGTCCCCGGAGAGCATTCACCGCTGATCGGGTGGGCGGCGGACGGGTTCCCCATCTATGCCCGCCACGGCTATTCCGATCCGCGGGACCCGGAATCTGCGGTGGCGGATCTGAGTCCGAGTTATCGTCTGCGCGAGGGCGAGCGCCCCTCCCCGCCGGTCGGGCCGGGCGGTCGGCCCGACGGGGCCTTCGTGCGCGACTACGAGTATATCGCCGGCTCGGGGGATCTCGACGAGTGCAACGGCCGATTTTGTGTGACGCCGGATTTCCCCGAGGGGACTTATGCCTATTTCCTGACGCGGGATTGGCCGGTGATCCCGCGGGCTTTCCGGGGAGAACCGGTCGACCTGAAACGGCAGGCCGGTCTGCGTGGACCGGGACGTGCGGGGCCCGGCGCCGGCCCGCCGCGAGGTCCCAAGGGTCCGCCAAGGCCTGGGGGCAAGGGAGCGCGTCCGCTCTGATGGACTTCCCTGACCCGATACCGTCGCAGGTCAATCAGAGAAAGGCTTTGGCCACATAGGCGATCCACTCCAGGCGAATCGCGTCGATCACGTGAGCCCAGAATTTGAAGCGAAGCCACCACTCGCTCACTACGTGCGGATCCATTTCTTCCTCACTCTGGATCGCCTTGAACAGGGCGAAACCCACAAGTCCGCTTTCCATCTCAAAACGGCAGTGGTGTCTGCTCCGATACATGCGCAGGAATACCACCCCGACCCTCTCTGCCCTCTGCAATTCCATCACAGAGAAGGTTACGCGCTTCAACCCCTCGGCTGTGGCGATGGCGACCAGACGGGGCCCCAGCCCCTCCTTTGATCGGCCCCCGGGGGACGTCTCGATGGCAACCTCACCCGTGAGGTGATCGACCAGACCCTGTCAAATCCTCGCCTGTACCCTGTGGCATCGGCGCCTGTACCCTGTCGGGTGAACGATCCTAGGCCCCCTCCCGGGCGCTCCACTCGATCACATCCCTCGGGCCCGAAGGGGAACGATCGCCAAAGTCCTTGAAGGTGATGTAGATCATGAATCCGAACAGCAGGAGGACGAACGCCGTTTGCACCACCTCCAGCAGACGGAGGGGAGCCGGTTTTTTCCGAATCCACTCCGCGGTGGCCATGACGATATGGCCCCCATCGAGCACCGGAAACGGCAGCAGATTCAGGATGGCCAGGTTCACATTGAGCAGCGCTCCAAAGTAGAGTACCTTGCGCCAACCGTCTTCCTGCCGGAAAAAATCGAAAAGAATACCGCCGATCCCTATCGGCCCGCTGAGATGCGCGCCGCTGATGGCGGAAGTGGGCGAGAAGACCTTCTGCAGGGTCTTGTAGATGGAGATCGCGCTCTGCACGATGATGGTGTCGGGACTCTCGCTGGCAAGCCAGTTCTCGCCTCTGGCATCCCACAGGATGCCCAGCAGAGGTGGATCGGCGAGAAATTTCTTTTTCGCCTCCTCGTCCGAAATTTCGACGACATCGGGAGCCCGCGGTTCCATCTCGAACTCGAGAAACTTCTTGCCCCGGCGCACCTTCACTTGCGCCGTCTCGCCCTCCGCATACTCCCACCCATTGATGGTATCGACGTAAACGGGACTCTGGCCCTGAAATTCGATGATCTCGTCTCCTTTTTTCAATCCTGCCTCGGCCGCCGGGCTGTTCTCGTAGATCCCCCCCACGATGGGGCTGATCCGCGGAGCCGCCCCGATCTGGGGAAGCGGAGGACGGGCGAAAATGCCGGCGAAGAATCGTCGAATCGCCCCGCCTTCCACCTTTTTGGGCTCCGGTTTGGGAATGTCGACCACGATGGTCTGCTCCGAACCGTCCCTCTCCACCACAAATTCCGCGGGTCCGGGAGGCGCCGCCACCACCTGCCACTTCACCGAATTGCCCATGCCGAGGAAGCGGTCAATCGGCACGCCCTCGATTTCGCGAATGCGGTCGCCCGCCCTCAGTCCGGCCCGATCCGCCGGGCTGTCGGATACTACAGTGCCCACCGTGGTCGTCATTTCGGCCTGGGCATGGGGATACTTCACCCCCCAGGCGATCACCGCGAAGACGACAGCGAGCAGAAAACTGAACAGGGGTCCGGCAAAGGCCACGATGATCTTGTCCAGAGGCGACGCCGGAGGCATCGTTGCCTTCACCTCGTCATCCACCTTGCCTTCGATGCTCTCCATGGTGACCATCTGGGGCAGGGAGACGAATCCGCCCGCGGGAATGGACCCGAGACCGTATTGCACCCCGTTGATGGTTTTTTTCCAGATCGGCTTGCCGAACCAGATCTGAAACCGGTCGACGACGAGACCCCGCCAACGCGCCGCGATGTAATGGCCGTATTCATGAACCAGAATCATGAAGTTGAAGACCATGATGACGAGAAAAATGGTCCAGATGAAGCGGAGAACGTCGAGGAGCAGATCCATGGATATCGAAGGGGCCCAGTTTCGGGGCCGTCGAATATAGCACTCAACTCCGGACTGGCGACCGGATTTCCCAGGGAGCTGTCACGCCCTTTTCCCGTCGCGAAATCAGACCGGCAAAACGGGGAAGGAGCTCATACGCGAGATCTCGCCGCTTTCGACCCCGGTGAGGATCAACCCGGAGAAACGACTCCCCGACTGCTCGATGGCCCGCCTGGCCCGAGCCAGCGCCTCGCCCGGGGCGCGGCCCGCCTGCGAGGCGAGAAAAGTCAGGTCCGATTCCCCGGCAAAAATGAGGGAATCGGCATCCCGGAAAAGTGCGCCGCCATTGAACAGGACAAAGTCGAACCGGCTCTTCGCATCGCCAATCATCTCTTCCAACCGTGCACTGGCCAGAAGTCGGGACGGATGTTCCGCATCCCTGCCGCCCGGCAGCAGCCACAGGTTCCTGCAGCCCGATCCCGATACCGCTTCCCCGAGACTCAGGTGCGTGGAGAGGTAATCGGTGAGACCGGGCCGGGGCTCGACCCCGAAGGCCCGATGGATCGAGGGTTGGCGCAGATTGCCCTCCACGAGGAGCACACGGTGCCCCCCCTGCGCCAGGGTCCGTGCCATCTCGCAGGCGATCTGCGTCGGCGACTCTCCCTCGACACAGGAGACGAAAGCCAGGGTCACTCCCTCGGGTTGGGGAAACCTCTCCAGCAGATTTCGGCGGATTCGACGGAAGGGTTCATCGCTCCCGGGAACTTCGTGATCAGAGGAGGACAATAGCGTCAGGTTCGGCGGCTGCACCTCCCGGAGGATCTCGGCGATATCCTGCCGCCCGGTCACCCGCGATCGGCGCACCAGCATTTGGCCGGCAAGTAAGGCAGTAGCCGAAGCCGTGCCCAGAATGAGGAGAAAACCACGCCAGAATCGGGGGCTGCGCTCGATCAAATCGGGATCTGCCTTCGCCTCAACCCGCACCGCTCCCACCACCCGGGCTCTTTCCCGCTCCAACTCCCGCAGAATCTCGTCGTTGCCCTCCTCGGCCACGGTCCGGAGGATGCCGTCGTAGCGCTCCTGCTGCGTCTCCTGCCAATGGGACACAAAATGAAGCGCGACGGCGTCGGCCATGCGAATCGCTACCACCGGATCATCCGATCGGAAAGCGATCTCGAGATGCTGCGTCTTTTCGCGACGACGGGCCGAAAGCGCCCTGGAAAGTGGACGAATCCCCTCCCCCGCCACCTCACCCCGGGCTGCGGCGACCTCGGGATCCCGGACCAGACGCTCCAGGAAGGTCCGGCTCGTCACCACCTCGGCCTGGGTCCGCATGAATCGGGGTGAGCCGAACGCGGCGAGCGCCGCAGGATTCTCCCCGTAGTCATCGAATGCCACCGTGGTCCGGACGGTGAAGCTCCTCGGCCAGATCGCGAGAACCAGACAACCGAGAATCGTCATCCCGAGAAATACCATCCCGCAGACCGTCCAGATCGGCATCTGCAAAGGCTCCCCGTCAGGTTCCGAAGTGTGATGATGATTCTTCATGGCATCTCATCCCGAAAATAGCGAAATATATAGGAATTACAAATAATTAATGTTGCTTAAACAACTCCGGAATCTTTCGGTTGCGAGAAATTCCCCTGCGAATTTCTTAGGAGCGTGACGGAAGACTACAAATTGGGTAACGAGTCGCTCATCAGAGTGCTCGACGGAGCATCGGAGCGGTTGCGTTCGCTTCTGAAAAAGCAGGGGCGTCTGGATTCCGGGGCGCTGCGCATCGCAGTGATCGGGGGCGGCTGCTCCGGATTGCAGTACAAGATGGACCTGGTCGACGGTCCGGCGAAACGCGACATCATGGTCGAATCCAATCGCGTCAGGGTGGTGATCGATCCGAAAAGCGCCCTCTTCGTCACGGGGTCGGAACTGGATTTCAGCGATGACCTGCAACAGGGGGGGTTCAAGGTGACCAACCCCAACGCCATGGTGACCTGTTCGTGCGGCGAGAGTTTTGCCGCCTGATCCGACTCTATCCTGCCGGCCAACTGCGCAGGGAGCAGAATCTTAGGTTTTTTTTGCCTAATATTTGCGGGGATCCGTCCAATCCTCAGCAACGACTCCTTTTTTGCGACTCATGACGACCAATTCTCACATCAAGACGGCCTGCGGGCTCGCGGTGGTTCTCGGCTTCGGCCTGCTTGCCCCCCGGGCGGACGCCCAGGAATTTCATCGCTACGGCTACAACCACGGATACCAGGTTCGCCCCGTCCAGGTGCAGCACGTCGATATCCTGGGCCGGTATGTCCTCGCCCTGGACCGGGCCGCTGACCAGATGGTCTGGCAGTTCGCCTTTGAGGCCCGCCGCAACTGCGGCTGCACTCGCTCCGCCGCTCTGCTCGCGGCGATGCGCGATTATTCGGCCTGTGTGGATCATCTGGTCGGCACCTATCACGGCAGTTGCCCGCGGGCCTTCCGGGATGCGGCCTGCGCCGCGCGCAATGCACTGACCTGCGTCAAGCAGCGTCGAAAGCACGTCCAGGTCAGCCCGCAGGTCTGCCTGTTGATTCGCCAGTCGTGCCAGATCTCCTCCTACATCCAGACAAACGCGAACCACTTCCGCGCCACCTCGATCCACGTGGTTCCCCAGGGCGGTTACAGCCACCACTACGACCGGGGTCGCTGCCGGACGAATTCCTCGCACGATTCGCTCTCGGCCATCCTCCACATCCTCAGCCACGTCATCGACTGAGGAGGAATCGGGCTCTGGGGACCCGAGAATTCGGCCGCAGCGGACAGGTCAACCCTCGCCGAATCCCTCGTTCCAGAGCACGTAGGTGCCGCTTTTGCCCGGGACCACGACATCTTTCCATCCGTTGCCGTCGAGGTCGGCGATGCGCATCTGCAGGCCCACCCCGGGCCCCTTGCCCGACTCGGTCTCGGCGATGATGCGTTTCGTCCACCGGTCGGCCTCGGGCTCCCAGTCGTAGTAGTGCACCGTGTTGGGATCGTTGGCGCCGGGATCGCGGCCGGAATGGCCATAGTGGCGCTTGCCCGTGATCAGCTCGGGCTTCCCGTCGTTGTCGATGTCTTCCCAGGCCAGGGTGTGCGCCTGGGAAAACGTCTTGTCGATGAGCCGACGTCTCCAGTTGGTGGTTCCATCGGGTAGAGGTTGGGTCTGCTCCTCCCAATAGAGGCCGTAATTGTGCCCGTCGCCCCAGATGAGATCATTGTCCCCATCGCCGTCGACGTCAAGCACCAGGATGGGACAGCTGGCGTGGCGCAGGTAGAAGGACTCGTGGTATTTCCATGTGCCCGAGAAAGGTCCCTCCTCCGGTTGCTCGAACCAGCCGTCCTGGAAGACGATGTCCACCAGCCCGTCCCCGTCGATGTCTCCGAAGCCCTGGCCGTGGCCATTGGTACCCTCTGAGATGGTGTGCCGCACCAACACCGGCTTTCCTTTTCCGTCCCGGTCGAACCGGTAGACCTCCATCGGGTTGCGCGTCGACCACTGGTTCTCCCACCACTCGGGCACACCGTCTCCATCGATGTCGTAGAGGAACGTCGCCTCGTTGTTTTCCGTGCCGGTATCGACCAACTGGTGGACATTCCATTTCTCCACGGAATCGTAGTCGCCCCCGGGATTCTCGAACCAGTTGACGATGGGCAGGGTGAAGGCGCCCGCCACGATATCGAGGTCGCCATCCCCATCGACGTCGTGCAGATGCTCTGAATTGTTCTGCAGATAATCCCGGCCGAAAGGCAGCAGGGTGCGCACCTTGCGCTGAGTGAAATCGGGAGCCTGATACCAATACTCGCCCGCGGTGATGTCGAGCCGGCCGTCGCCGTCGATGTCCCCCACTGCGATTCCCTCGTTGTTGTCGAGATGGAGCTGCTGCACTCGCCATTTCAACTCCGGTGCTCCCCGCTTATTCTTCGCGTTCTGGGCAATGCCGGCGACACCGACGAGAAGAAGACTACTCAACAGAAAAACGGAAACCACTCTCATATGGCGGTGACCATAGCGGACATTTGTGGAGAGACCAATGGCACATATCGGCTCGCCGCGAGGGTGGCGGGACTTCCGTTCGTCCCTACCATCTTCTCCATGATCCGGGTCTTCCTCGCTATCGCCGCCGTCCTCGCTTCCTTTGCTTCCGCTCTTTCCTCGGATCGCCCCAACGTCGTCCTCTTCATCGCTGACGATGTCTCCTGGGACGATCTCGGCTGCTACGGTCACCCCACGATTCAGACTCCTGCCATCGACCGGCTCGCCGCGAGCGGCGTCCGCTTCACCAATGCCTACCTCACCACCTCCAGCTGCAGCCCGAGCCGCTGCAGCATCATCACGGGCCGCTATCCTCACAACACGGGCGCGCCGGAACTGCACGTCACGCTGCCCGACGACCAGATCCGCTTCCCCGAACTGCTCCGCGAAGCCGGCTACCACACGGTCCTCTCGGGCAAGAACCATATGGTCGGCAACAGAGACCGGGCCTTCGATCGCATCACCTCCGGGGGCGGCCCCGGCAAGGAGGAGGACTGGGTCGGACACGTGGAGAATCGACCCAAGGACCGGCCGTTCTTCTTCTGGTTCGCCTCGTCGGACGCCCATCGCGATTGGACCATCCGCCCCCCTGACCCGGTCTATGCTCCTGAGGATGCGGTGGTGCCACCCTATCTCGTGGACAGCGAGAAGACCCGGCAGGATCTCGCCGACTACTACCACGAAATCAGCCGATGGGATCGCTACATCGGGCTCGTGGTCGAAAAGATTCGGGAACAGGGAGAGTTGGACGATACCCTGATTCTCGTCATGGCCGACAACGGTCGTCCCTTTCCCCGGTGCAAAACGCGCCTCTACGACAGTGGCATCAAAACTCCGCTGGTGGTCCACTATCCTCGACAGATCGCCGCACCCGCGGTCTGCGACAGCATCGTCAGCGCCATCGATATCGCCGCGACCATTCTCGAAGCGGCCGGAATGCCGCGGCCAGAGGCGGTCCAGGGGCGCAGTTTCCTCTCTCTGCTCGACAATCCCGAGTCGGTGACCCGCGAGGTCGCATTCGCCGAGCACAACTGGCACGTCTTTCAGGCTCACGAAAGGATGGTGCGATTCGGCGACTTCCTCTACATCCGCAACAATTATCCGGAGCGCCAGAATCTCTGCCTGGAGGCTTTCCAGTTTCCCGCGGGGGAAGACCTCGTGGCCCGACATGAAGCGGGAAAAACCACCGAGGCCCAGCGCAATATCTTCCGCAAAACCTGCCCCGAAGAGGAATTTTTCCGCGTCAGCGACGATCCCCACCAGCTTCGCAACCTGGTGGGTGTGGAGGACTTCGGCCCGGAACTGGGGCGGGCGCGGGAATTGCTCGCACGCTGGACCCGGGAAACCGGCGACACCGTTCCGGACGATCCCACCCCGGACCGGGGCGCCCCAGGGACGACGGAGCGGAACCCCCACCGCGAATTTCCCGGCGCAGCCCGCAACGCGGAGGGCATCAATCATCCCGGCCCAGTGCTCCTCGGTTCCTCGGCAGGTGGGGGAGCGAGGTGACGGGAAAAGGGCCCCGCCAGTGCCGATCGGATGGGCGGAACGCGCTAGTCCCCCCGCGGCCCCACCCGATTCGTCCGCACCCCGGGACAAAGGGGTCAGGAGCCGGTCTCAAACCGGGGTCCCATCAATCGGCAGATTCTCTCGCGTCCCCGTGAGAGCCCCTTGTAAGCGGCCACATCTGCCGGCATGGTGAGGAGCTGGCGGTGCAGCCTTCTCGCCGTCTCGGGATGTCTCGCGATGAGCTGGGGTAAACCCACCGGCTCGATCCTGACGCCCAGCAGCACGCCATGGGGCAAAACCGGACGAAGGCCTGGTGCTCGATGCGAAGAAACACCTCGTCCAGGGTCACGCCGCCGTCGATCCGAGCCCGGCCCAACGCGGGATGGTAGTTCCGCTCTCCCGTCCGGGTCAGCCCCCAGTTTTCCCGGAGATAAGCCCTGCCGGGGTTCAGACCGCGGAGAAACCGATCGATCCGATCCCCGACCTGATCGTTCAGTCGAGGCACCACGGCGTGAACCTGGTCCAACGTCTTGCCCGTCGCTTCCTGAAGGTCCCAGGACGAGGGAAAGCAGACACATCCTCCGGCGAGAACAAAGCTCTCCCCATCGAGCAGAATGAAATCCGCCTCCCACCTCCTCCCCAGCGCCTCGGCATCGGCCCCTGCGCCACGCTCCACCTGCCCCCAACTCCGCGCCAGTTCCCAGCAATCCTCGACCAGCGGGTGCGCCCGATCCGTGATCGCGAGACACAATTCCGGAGCGCGGTCCAGCCACTCGACCCGCCTCGCCAGGAGCCTCCCGTCCGGCTCCATTCGAGCGAAGAATGCCTCCGGCTCCTCCCCGCGCATCCGCAGGGACCAGGAGAAGTCACTGTCGGCGAACAGATTGTCCACGGCTTCCTCCCTCTCACCCCTTCTCGCTCGTCCCCAACTCGGCCCCGGCCCCGAGCAGATCCATGACCGTGATGATCCCCACGAGCCTTTCCTCGGCGTCGGTCACGAGGCACTTGTATCGCCCCGAACGAATCATCAGTTCCAGGGCCCGGTCCACCGTGGCGTCCTCGCGACAACTCGGCAGGTGCATCCGGTTCACCTGGTCCAGGGGCGTCTCGGAATGCACGTCGCCTCGTTTGATGAAATCGAAAAAATCCTCCCGATGGATCACCCCGGCCAGCTTGCCCTCCCCGGTGCAGAGAGGGTAGGTGCTGAACCGGCGCTCGCGAAAGAATCGGATCGCCTGTTGAATCGTCTGGTCGGGCCGCAGCGTGGCCAGATCGGTGCGCATCACCTCCGACACCGGTCTCTGCAGTATCGAGGGATCGAGCTTCTCCTCCACCGACCGCAGCTCGGCCTCCGCCGAGACCTGGGCGGTCGTCTTGGCCAACACCCGTCTCAGCCTCCGGCTCGCCTGAAAGAAAGGGATGATGACTTCTCCGCTGACCGAGAGAAGCTGCGTCGCATCGGTGGCGACCGCATCGTAGTGGTAGCCGCCACCGTGGACGAGGGCCCTTTCTCCGAAAAAATCTCCGGGCTCTATCGTCCGGACCACCGTGCCCCCGCTGTCGACCAGCTCGATCCGGCCCGCCTTGATCACATAGAGAGAGAAGGCCGGTTCCCCCCGGTTGAAGAGGTGATTCCCCGGCTCCAGATGCACCTCGCGGAACAACGAGGTGTAGCGCGGGTTGAGCAGATTGATGTCCCGCGGAAAAAAGAGATCGAGCGTCCAGTCGATCATCACCCGCAACTTGCGATCCAGGCCAGGCAGCTTCGTGAGGTAAACGGTCCGCCAGATAAACCAGGCAAGGAATCCGGAAAACTTCATTCCGAAGACGTTCGCCACCGCCGTCTGGTGTCCGATCGAAGCCAGCTCGCCCAGACCGGTAAAGGTGAAGGGTTTACCCGGCCTCTCCCGGAAAACGCTGCCCAGATTGTCGGCGAGCATGGCACCCTGCCGCATGGCGAACTGCGCGGTCTGGGGGCAGAGTTCGCCCTCCTCCTTCGCCCCGTGCAGTGGCACCGCGGCACAATCTCCCGCCGCCCAGAGAAAATCGAATCCGGGCACGCGGAGGAACGCGTCGGTGGTGACCCGGTAGCGCTGGTGGGGGACATCGTAACGATCGCAGATCGCCCGAATCACCCGGTTTGGCGCCGTTCCCACGGTGGAGACGACCGTTGTCGTTTCGATAACCTCGTCCGTCTGGAGATAGACCCGGGTCGCCGTCACCGCCTTGACTCGGTTGTTCAGGATGATCTCCAGCCCTCGCCGGCGCAGTTTCTTCTCCGCATAAAGACCCAGTTCCTCGCTCAGGGTATTCAGGATGCGCTCCCGACTGTGCACCAGGACGACCCGCAGCTCCTCCCGCCTGATCCCCTTGTAATAACGGGCGATGCTGTGGAGCAGGTCGAGCACCTCGCCCGCGGTCTCCACCCCGGAGTATCCTCCTCCGACGATGACGAAGGTGAGCAGACGGCGCCGCACCTCGGAACGGGATTCCAGGTTCGCCTCCTCGACCCGGGAGATGATGGTGGCCCGCAGGATCATGGCATCACCCACGTTCTGCATCAGCAGGGCGTGTTCGGGCATGCCGGGCACCCGGCTGAGGTCGATCTCGGCACCCAGCGCCAGGACGAGATGCCGGAATCGGATGTCGACCCCCGCTGAAAAGTAACCCGTATCGATGTGGAGTTGCTTCTTCTCCAGGTCCACCGAATCCACCTCGCCCTTGAAAACGTGAATTCCGCGGCAGAGCATCCGCACAGGGTTGACCACATGACGGGGGGACAGCGAGGCACCCGCGACCTCGGCCAGCATCGGCTGAAAGACCATGTAGTTCTGGTTCGAGATCAGGGCCGATTCCGCCAGCGACGGATGGGCACCGCGCCGGTCGCTGATCCGCTTCCCGCAATAGACCCCGGCGAATCCGCCACCGAGGATCGCCACTTCGATCTCCTTCACCGGGGCCTTCCCGTTCTTTCCTTTGGTCGATTCAGCCATAACCACCACTACCGCCCACCCGGAACGAGGACGCAAACGGGAATCGGTGAAACGTGCCAGAACGTTGAAATCGCGATGGAACCGGGGTCACCCTCTGCTCGAACTCGAGCCTTGTTCTACGATGAACTGCACTTGGTTCCGTGCCGTTTGGGCAGGGCGAACTCGATCGCGTTGCGGCCGTCGCTGGCCCGGTCCGCATGGATGATGCCACCGTGCTGATAGACGATCAGATATGCCGCGAGCAGATCGGTGCCCAGATCGGAGGGCCGGTCGGACCGCACGTGAAAAGGATCGAAGAGGTGAACGCGATCGCGCTCCGGCAGAGGCGGCCCGTCGTCGAGCAGGAGCACTCGGACCTCCGCCCCCGGGCAACACTCGCAATCCGACGCGGATACACGGGCTTCGATGCGCCCCTCGTCTCCCAGATTCTTCACTATCTCCTTGATCAGCAGCGAAGTCAGCCGTTTCAACCGGGCCTCGTCCCCGTCGATCAGAGGAACGCTTCCCGCCGCCGCAACCTCGAACCGGATCCCGGGACAATCCGACAACTCACTCTCTCCCGCTTCGCGAATCAAATGGACCAAATCCACGTCGCCAGAAAGGCAAAGCCCGCCCTCCTCCTCGTCGCCTCCCTCCGGCGCCCCGGAGATACTCTCCAGGATCGCCATCACCCTCGAGATCTGCTCCACCACGTTCTCGTAGTAGTCATTCCAGAAAAAGGTGTCCTTCGGGGCCCCTTCCAACTCCTCCTTGAGCTGCAGAGGTACCATATCGACGAAGGACTGGACCACCGTCATCGCATTGCGCATATGATGATTCAAGCCGAGGGATAGGGTGCGGATGTTCGATACCTTTTCCGCCATGATCATTTTGCGAACTGCAGTCGATCGTTGTTTGAGCAGCTTGGTCCTCTCCCGCTTGATCCAGAAGCGATCGAGGGCGCGGCGCACCCGCATTCGAATATCCTCGGGATCCCACGGTTTCGTCAGGTAGGAAAAAATCAAACCGTCGTTGAGGCACTCCACCGCGAGATTCAGATCGGAGTAGGCCGTTACCAGGATGCGGAGAGGTTCTTCGTCGATCCCCCTGACCCGCTCGAGAAACTCCACCCCGGACATACCCGGCATGCGTTTGTCGCTGAGGATCACTCCGATCTCGCCCCGGTGTTCCTCGAATACCCTCAGCCCCTCCTCGCCATCACCGGCGGTGAAGACCGGGGCGATGTCATCGAAGGCCTCCCGGAAGTATTTCAACGAGTGCCCCTCGTCGTCCACATAGAGAATACCACAAGTGTTCGTACTTTCTGGCATGATGCTTTGCTACTGCTCTTTCAACCTATCCTTGTTCCCTCGAATAGGAAGCCACACCGAAAACGTGGTTTCCTCCCCCGGATCACTCTCCACCCGGATATCGCCACCGTGCGCCTCGATGATGCGGTAACATATACTGAGGCCCAGCCCGGTGCCGCTGCCCGGCTCCTTTGTGGTGAAAAAGGGATCGAAGAGTTTGTTGATATCCTCCCCGGAGATCCCTGGCCCGGTGTCGCTGACGAGGACACCGACCTGATCATCCCCTCGGGTATCGAATCGGATCCGCAATTTTCTTGGCAGGTCATTCTGCTTCTCCATCGCTTGGACCGCGTTGTGAATCAAGTTGGAAAAGACCTGGGTGATCTGATTTTTCACCCCCACGATCTCGGTGGGTCCTTCCCGAAATTCCACCTCCACCCCGGCCTCCTCGATCACATTTCTCAGGATGCGCAAAGCCCCGGCCACCGAGTCGGCGAGATCGAAACGCTCCCCCCGGGAATTTCCCGAGTGGGAAAACTCCCGCAGATCACTGATGATGCCCTTCATCCGGTCCAACCCCTCCTGGATATCCTCGATTATGGGAATCAGCTCCTCTCCACCGCTCAACTTCTCGGAGCGCTTCCGCAGGATGAACAGAGCCTGGTTGGAGAAATTGAGCGGGTTCGCCACCTCGTGAATCACCCCGGCACTCAGCTGGCCGAGAAATGACATCTTGTCCGATTGATAGAGCTGCCTCTCCGTGTTGCGCAGCGAATCGTGGGTCTCCTTCAATTTCCGGTTCTTCAACTCGAGAGCCGTCTGGTTTCTCCGCAAGTCCGAACGGGTGACGAATTCCTTGAAACGAAAATTGTTGTGATTGTATGCCGAGCAGATCACCAGAATCGCCGTCGCGATAATGAAAAAGCAGTTTCCCACGAAGTTGACCACGCTCTCCGGCGTGGTCGCTTCCCCGAAATGCCACATCGTGGCGAAGAGAAACATACCGAACACGATCAGGGAGGTGATGATCGCCTCCCGAGAGGTCCACTGAAAAAGGGTCCCCGTCCCGAGTATACAGAGATTGAGACCCGCGTAGTAACTCGTGCCGGGATCCCCAATCGAAAAGATCATGAGGGCGAGAAACCACGCCGTCACCAGGGGGATCATCATGGCGAAGATTCGAAACCTGCGCCGCGACCAAGGCATGGTGGAGCAGTAGCCCACCACCACGCAGATCATGGCACAGATCACCCGGAGGATGAGGAACTCATAGAAATGCTCCGGATAAACCAGGTAATCGAGCACCGAGAAGAGAATGAAGAGGATCGACGCCAGCTTTGCCGCCAGCGCCACGTTCTCCATGGTCAACCGGCTGTCCTCGGAAAAAAACCTGAGACGCTCGAAGCGGGTCGACCCCGATTCTTCTCTCTTCCTGGTCGACAGGCTCAAGACAGCCTGGTCGGCATTTTTTCTCGGGAGCATCGATCCAATTTCCTCGAATCGATTCCCGAAATCAAATCATTCCCGGATTTTTACCCCTTCAGAGCCACCGCATAGAGTTCTGTCCTGGTGTCATCCTCGAATATCTCATAATTGTCTCTCGCTTTCGTGCTTTTCATCAGGGAATGAAACTCGTCCGGGGTCCGGTGAATCAATTCCCAGTCGAGCACCACCCCCATGAAGTAACGCAGCGCGTTGTTCGGGGTATAGTTCGATACGATGACCTTGCCGCCGGTTCGAGTCTGGTCGTAGAGATAACTCACGATACTGGAGCACATCCTCTCGGAGAGATAGTCGAAAAGTCCCGCACAATAGACCAAGTCGTACTCGCCCTCGGTTTTTTCCGCACCGACCCGTCTCGTCTTTTTCGCCAGTTCCACCACCGAATCCTGGCGCAGGCGAATATCCACTCCGGACGGATCGGCTATCCTCCGACACTCGTCGAACTGCCGCTTGGCCTCGACCAGGGTGCGATCGCTGAAATCCACCAGGTCGAATTCAGCCCCGAGACCGGATACCGGATGCTGGACGAACCGCTGCACCTCATAGGCCACCCCGCTCGCCATGCTCAGAATACGCGCCCTCTCCCCCATCTCAGACCGCTTCAACACCGTGTCGTCGATTGCTCTCTGCAGGAGACTGATGCGGTGCCGGTAGGCCGAGGAAGGATCTGCCTTGATCGCCCAGGCGTTGAGCATCCTGGCATAGAGGCTGTGCCCCTCGTAGGGGTGTCCCAGAATTTGACCGAGAATCCCGTAGTCTCCAGGCACTCCGATCGGCTTCGTGATGACCCGGGAAAGAAAGGGCGAACACAACAGATGGGGCAACAACCTCTTCTGGGAAAAACGCTGAAACTCCCGCCGGATTCCCGCCTTTTCCGCCGCTGCGGCCGCTGCCTCAAATCGGTTCATCGCCTCCGTCAGGGTAGGGAAAAACCGCGTCTCGGCATACTCGATCATCCGCCCCTCGATCCGGGCGCGATCTTCCGCACCGACTTCGAGGAGAAATTTCTCAAAGGGCTCGAGATCGTCGTAGAATTCCTCGAGGATGTGCTCCACGTCGGAGATGGTCGCTCGCAGGGATTCGGGGATCATACTGCGCTCCCGGATTCCCTCGTCGAACCGCGCGTAACTGGGAAACTCGGGCTTGGTCCGGGCGCGGGCCTGTTCCGCGATCAGCCTGGGTTCGGTCCCCTCCTTGAAACCCTCGATCTGCCACACCCCGGGAAGCGACACCTCGATGAGCCGGCGCGAGGCGAGATGGGTCGTAACCTGGACGGTGGCGCCGACCACCTCCATCGAACGATGCCCCAAAGTGATCACGGTATCCCGCAGCTCGGTTCCCTGGGCGAAATCCGCGCCTGGCTCGCACTCCACCACCACGGCTCGTGCGTTGAACCGGATCACTCGAGCATTCAACTCGTTGCCGGCCTCGTCCCGGGCCGTGAGGAGGTTCTCCTCCTCCGTCGTCTCCTCGGGGCCCTCGGTCAGTTGGACATCGAGTCGCTCCCCCTCGTTGGCCCGGTACGACGGAACCCAACGCGAAATCACGTTTCTCAGATCGGCGGGCTCAAACGGTTTCGGGAAATACTCGTTCGCCCCGAGCGCCAGCGCCCGCTGCGCCAGTTCGAGGTCCCCAAATCCCGTCATGAACAGAACGGGAAGCTTCTCGTATTTCTCTCGAATCCGGCGCAGAACCTCCAGCCCGTCACTGTCGGGCATCTTGTAGTCGAGGATCACGAGGTCGATTCCGTCGAACTCGAGCGATTCCACATACGGACTGGCCCCGCCGAACTCCTGCAAAACCTCCGCTCCCGGAGCCAGCGTCTGCTGGATCAACCGCTGCAGAGCAGGATCATCATCGATCACCATCACGGTGCAACTTTGATTTCTCACACCCCGTGGACGGGACAGATTCTTGGACTTCACCACAAAAGAGCCGCCTTGCCTGGAGTGCACCGACAGAAAGTCAGGAATGATTCTCATGCCCTGAAAACGAGGCATTCTTGACAATCATTAGCCCTCGGAGGTTAAATTTTAAAAAAATTAACTAGCCGAGGTAAGAATTCCCGTTATTTCCTTCCGCAATGCCTGGGAAAGAGCCTCCCGGCCTCAAAACTTGCGGGTGTGGCTCACGGAAAGAATGTGCCAGGAGTAATCGTAGGCTCCGTCGAAGGCGGGTTCCACATTCCCGTTCACCACGAGGTCCTCCATGTGGATGTAATTGTAGCCGAGATCGATCACGCCCCTCTTCGTCGTCACCCCGAGGCCCACCGAGAAGATGTGGCGGTCGTTGGAGGGAACCGCGGGAAGGTAAGTCGCCTCGGACATCGGCGAAGCGGAAAACAGATAGCCCGCACGTCCCACGAGACAGGGGCTCAGGTGGTGACTCACCCCGAATCCCAGGCTCCAGGAGTCCTGCCACTGCAGAGGCAAGACATCCTTTCCCCCGAGCATGAACTGGTTGGTGCCGATGTCCAACGGCACCTGCTCGTGGGTCGAATTGCCGATCCACTCGAGGTCGAATCCGATCTCCGTGCACTCCGAAAGTTTTTGGCCGTATCCCACCGCGACACTTCCGGGAAACTCCATCGAGGACAGGAAGGGAGTGGTCGGCTGCACCAGCCCAGCGAGCGGAGTCGGTATCTGATTGACGGTGAATTCCCCCTCGTAATCGATCTGCACGGGCAGGCGACCCATCAGGGAAAGGCGGCGACCGCAGCCCAGATCGAAGTTGAGTCCCACGTAGGCTCCGACTCCCGCGCCATCGGCTTCGTAGGTGGCATCCCCATCGGGTGCACCGGGCACAGTCAGGGCCCAGGGATAGGCCTGGTCGAGTTTCATCCGCGAGATGTGGATATCGAGTCCGGCGCCGATCGTCACCGCCTTGTTCACGCGCCACGCGATCGCCGGATTGATCGCCCCGTTCTGCAACACGGTGTCATAGGGCAGCGCATAGCGAAAGGCTCCCTGCCGCGGCCAGTTGATGGTCACACCGAACGGCGTGCTGATTCCCAGCCCGACGGCGAGGTCCTCGTTGAACCGGTGGGTCAGGAAAACGCTGCCCAATTCCTTCCATGGCAGGATCATGGAATCGGTGAGCCCAGCGGGACTCGAAAAATCCGTTTCCCCGTGCCACAACTGGAAGTTGAACTGAAATTGGGTTCCCTCCAGGTCGAGGAGACTTGCCGGGTTGCTCCGAACCACCGCGGGATCGCCCTGCGTCGCATACCGCCCTCCCACCTTGCCCAGAGCCTCCGCGGATTCCGGAAGCGTGCGCAGCCCCTCCGCCCCCTCAGACGAAACGCCACAAAAAATTAGCGCCCCTACGACAACGGTTTGGGCGATCGATGCAGAAAAGGCGAATCTCATCACCCCTTCCTCTTGATCGGATTTGATGAAAAATCAAACCGAATATTTCGATATTCCTAATTACTGCAAGAATTTTTGCAATTTTTCGTTCCCGCTGGCTCGGGTGCTGGTGTTCACGCTCCCCTGGGAAAGTCGCAGAAGACTTCCCTTTTTTGAGGGAAGCGGTGGTGGCAATCCTGCAGGGGGAGTCCTTTCACGCGGCGGAGCACTTGGCCGCCAGCACGTCGCGAACGGTTTGGGTGAGAAGTTCCATCCGATAGGGCTTCTGGATCACTCCCTCGGGGCAGGCGCCGGCCTCCTCTTGAATGGCGGTGACATCGACCAGGTATCCGCTGCAGATCAACACCGGAATCGGATCGTACTCGCTTCTGAGCCTGGCGAAGGTCTCGACTCCGGAAAGCTTGGGCATGGCGAGGTCGAGGAGAATGAGCCCGATTTTTCCCTCCTCCTCACCGACAACGCGCAGAGCTTCCTCCCCGTCGGACGCCACCAGGACCCGGTAGCCCATTCGCCGGAGCAGGCTCACCGCGACCATTCTCACTCCCTCTTCATCGTCCCCCACCAGAACCGTTTCCCCGGTGGGACCGGTTTGTTCCATCGGTCGGCACCGCTTTTTTTCCGGCCGTGGTTTCGCCTGAGGCGCATCGATGGGATCTGTTCTCGGGATATAGACGTCGAAACGGGTTCCCTTGCCCGGGCTGCTCTGGACCAAGATCCACCCGCCCAACTGGCGCACGATCTTCTGAGACGTGGAAAGCCCCAGGCCGTTGCCCCCGGAGCCCTTGGTGGAGAAGAACGCATCGAAGATCCTTTCCTTCACCTCCGCAGTCATACCGATCCCGTTGTCGACGATCCCGATCCTGACAAACTGGCCGGCGCGTGCCCCTTTGCCGAGCTCGCTCGCCATCTCTCCGGTAACCTCCAGGTTCTCCGTCTCAATCCGGATAGTCCCCCCCGTCGGCAGGGCATCCCTGGCATTGGTCGTGATATTGATCAGGATCTGGCTGAGCATGTTGGCATCTCCCTCAACGGGCCAGAGCCCTTCCGCCGAATTCACCTCGAGTCGAATCGTCGGCGGGATCGATACTCCCATGATGTCACTCACCTCCTGGACCACCTCGTCCACCGCGAGGTGGACGGACTCCCGGGTTCCTCTTCGCGAAAAACTGAGCAGTTGTTTGACCAGAGCCGCGGCGCGCAGTCCGGCCTGGATGGCACAACTGAGATGCTGTTTTTCTGGTAGATCAATCTTCCTCGCTTCCAGTTCCATTTCGAGGATGGCGAGATTTCCGTTTACCCCGGTGAGCAGATTGTTGAAATCGTGGGTCACCTCCATGGCGATACGACCCAGAATCGTCATCTTCTGGGCTTCGCGCAGTTCGAGTTCCATGGCGCGGGTCTCGGTGATGTCCGCGATGCTCCAGATCCGATCAGACTGCCCGCTACGCGGCTCCTCCACTGGCGCACTACGCACCTCGAAAACCCGCCGCCGTGGGCGGATGACCTCAAACTCCTCGCGGTCGAGCGGCGAACGGCTCCTCCTCAGACGCATCATCCTCTCGAGACCCGTGGGATCGTTGGTGCGACCGATGAACTCTGCAAAAAAGGAACCCATGGAACGACAATCGCGTATCCGCAAGTCATCCCGGCACATGCGGCGGAACTCGTCGTTCACCTTGAGAATCCTCCCTCTCGGGTCCTCGCAAACAACCGCATCTCTCGCCACCGCGAACACGGCGTCGAGGGCATTTTTTCGGTAATCGTGATGGACTTCCATGAAACGCAGAATGCTAGCTTTTGTAATTTATATAATTTTTGTACTTTTACAAATTTTTTTTCCTCTGCCGACTTGCCAGGAAGCCCAAAATTCTGTTCGGGACGCCCGCTTCCGCTGATAACGGCTGACAACTTTACCGGTGGTAGGAGGAGCCTCGCGGGCTAGCGATTGCTAGCGTGGCGATTGACTTGCGCAACCGGGACCGACATTGCAGACGTGAGGGGGTAAAGGACCCGCTACCCCTCAAACGCGCCGGATTGCCCTCGCTGTCAATGCATCGCGAACCCAAGAGAGAATCAGGGATTTACCGGGAGTTACCGAGTCAAAAATGGCCTGAAGGGTGCCCCTGTTGCGTGGGGAGCCCAATCAACTCATGGCACCAGGAGCGAGGACGGTGGTCCACCGGCAAAAGGTTGGGGTCGGATCCGTTGATCGAGGGTCGCCAAGTGCTCTGATTCGTTATCGCCCGACCGAGTCGTCTTCATCAATTTGAGCCACAATAAGGTTTCATGGGTTGACTGCGATCCGATTTTTCACCTCAACTCTTCCGTTCAATCTTTCACGGAGGGGCTTGCTGCGCTGCTTCATGCGGGCGACCCGTCGTTTGCCTCCACTGCTTGGTTCGCGATGGCAGAGACCAGGGGTAGTAGGAATACCTGCCTGCGGTTCTTGTGCCGTGACCAGGCGCCCACCTTTCGGCGAAGCACTTCGAACGTCAACGGTCCCCATTTATCGTTCAACAACACCTGATGACCGCGGGATGGCGCTTGACTCGTCACCGTGACTTTGCCGAGCAGGTTGCCCGAGCGGCACGCCCAGAAAAAACCGGTCCATGGTCCATTTTTCTTGCCTCACGCCAGACCAAGGTCTATCCCTGATGTGATTTCATCTCCGGCGATGCACGCGCGCTCTCCGTCCTCCTGCCCAACCGGCCAACGGCCCGCCGGAACCTTCAGCGATCCGCCCTGGCTCCTGGCTCCTGGCTCCTGGCTCCTGGCTCCTGGCTCCTGGCCGTCTGCCTGCTGAGTGCCCCACCCACACCCGCCCAGGATGCGAACGGGGACCTCATGAACGATCTCTG